>NZ_DATJJK010000182.1:0-22691 GCF_035492295.1 Acidisoma sp.
GGGCCAGGTTCAGTCTCCGGCCAAGACCTGCGCCCTGTTGTCCGTCGGACCGATTTCGACATCGGACAGCGCGCCCGGCGGCGGCACTCTCGGCGCGAGGAAGCCGGGATGCGGGCCGGCATGATGGGCTGTGAAAAAGTAACGCCGCGCGACGTCGACATAGCCGTCATAAACAAGGCCGCCATTGGCGCGGAGAATCGCGGGCCGGTTTGCGCGGTAGTGCGCAGGGATGCGGTACCAGGGGAGGCCCGGCCGATCATGATGCACGGCATGCAGGTTATTGTGGAGGAAGAGCAGTCCGAGGATAGGCGCATTCTCGACGATCGCCGTGCGCGCGTCAGCCTCAGGTGCCGCGCGATGTTCGGCGAAGGAGCGGATGGAGGCAAGCATGCGGCTCGGGACCACGAAGCAGGCAAGATAGAGCCAGAACGGCATACCGCAGACCCCGCAGACCCAGATAAGCACAACTGCCACACCCAGGAGATGGGCGAACCAAATGCGCCGGGCGGTGCCCGTCCCCCGCCAGCAGGCCCCAGCCTGCAGCCAGAGGAAAATCAGCATCCCGCGCAGCGCGCCGAAGCTCACCCGGCCCGGAAATGTGTGGCTGAAACGGAGGAACGCGCGGGCCCAGGGCCCGAGCCGGCCGAAACGCTCCTCCGTCAGGTAGTAGCTCTCCGGATCCTCCAGCGGATCGGTGAGATGCGCGTCCCGGTGATGGCGCAGATGGCTCGCGCGATAAAGGCGATAGGGCAGCCAGAGGGTCAACGGCGGAAAGCCCAACGCATCGTTGAGCCAACGCCAGCGGGTCGGGTGGCCGTGTAACACTTCATGCTGCAGAGACATCTGCCAGGCGAGCAGCCAACCGCCGAGACCCGCCAACAGCGGCCAGGGAAGATGGCGATAGAAGACTGTCAGCAGCGCCCAGCCGCCATAGATGACCAGGCAAAGGCAGACGGTGGGCCATTCGATTGCAGGGCGGAGGGATTGGGAGCGGTACATAAGCGCATGCTGCGACGTGAATCCCTAAGGCTCAATGGTAAAACCAATCCGTGATCGTGGATAATGCGCATGTTTCGTTACATAGGTAACGGACTCTCTATCGATGGTTTGTTTCCGCACATTCTGTTATATTATGCCGCATGAGCTTTACCTCCGCAGACCGCGCCGAACTGGTTCGCCTCTTTCGCGAGCGGCTTTTGGCCGTCATGGCGCGCAGCGGCCTCAACCAGAGCACCTTCGCCGGCCGCGCGGGAATCGACCGCTCGACCCTGTCGCAAATCCTCTCCCCCACCAACGACCGGTTGCCGAGACTCGAGTCGGTCGCCGCCATGGCACGGCTGGGCCAGGTCTCGCTCGACTGGCTCCTCGGCCTGCGTGAGGCCGAAGAGGCCGAGCCCCGGCTGCTGACCGACGCGCTGAGCTTCGAACGGAACGCGCTCTCCCCGGTCGACGAGCGGCTGGTAGGCTGGCTGGACGAGGCCGCCGGCTACAAGATCCGCCACGTTCCTGTGAACATTCCGGACGTGCTGAAGACCGAGGCGGTGATCGATTTCGAATACGAACAGTTCCTCGCTCTCTCGCCGCAGCGTCGGATAGAAATCACCCAGTCGAGGCTCGACTATCTGCGTCGGCCGGAGACGGATATGGAGGCCGCAACCCCGGCCCAGGTGATGGAGAGCTTCGCCCGTGGCGAGGGCCGCTGGCGCGGGCTGCCGGCCGAAGCGCGCCGCGACCAGCTCGACCATCTGATCGCGCTTTGCGAGGAACTCTATCCCCGCTTCCGCTGGTTCCTGTTCGACGGGCGCGCGCTCTATTCCGCGCCGGTAACCATCTACGGTCCGATCCGCGCCGCCATCTATATCGGCCAATCCTTCCTGGTGCTGCAGCAGAGGGAGCATATCCGCGCGCTGATCGGCCATTTCGACCAGCTGCTGCGGGCAGCCGCTGTGGGTCCACGCGAAATGCCGGACCATCTTCGCAGCCTGCGCCCTCTGTGCCTCTGAGGCTTTACGCGTCGTCAAGCACTTCGCTGTTAGGAGCAAATACCCCTCCAAACGGTGCAGGAGACACGCATGGCCTTCATGAGCGTCCCACCGATCACCGATCAGCGCTGGCGTGACGTCGCGACCGGCAAGATCGCCCGACCGTGGAAGCTGCTCGCCGTCAAGATCATGATGACGCGCATTCTCGGCCTGACCAAGGCCGACCCGTCACCCACGACGGTGAACGGCTGCGTTCAGGAAATTCATTCCTTCTTCGTGAAGAATGCGCAGATCGCCCAGGACGATCTCGCCGCAATCTTCGGTTGAGCCTCCGACGGGACAGGATCACACCCATGTCAAACAATCTTCTCATGACGGTCGCGGAGGTCTCGGCGCTGATCGAGCAGGATCACGTCCTGCTGCTCGCCGGCGCGGAGGCCTTACTCGCGCAACTCCCTCCCGGGCGTTGGATCGGCGGGACCGCCGCCTATTTCATGACCCAGGAGGGCGGACTGGAATGCACGGATCGCATCTTCGTCACTGACATCAACAACCTCGCCGAGACGGCGCAGGTGCGAGCCTATTCCGCGACCGATCTGCGAGACATCGGGCACCATTATCCGGCGCATGGCTTCACCGTTCTCATCGTGCCGGGCCTCTCGGGCATTCTCGAGAGCTTCGCGCGCGAGGTGCAGACCTATCAGGACGTCTTCAATTCGCCGCTGTTCGGCTGGATCGCCGGGGTCGAGGTCGAGCAGATCGGCAAGCAGACGCCCAAGACCTTCTCGGGATCCGGCGACGGGCATCGGGATCGGGCTGTCGCGCTGCACGTTTCCCTGCCCGCCGCCAAGCTTTGCCGGCTCGACATCATCAACCTCTTCGAGCAGGGAACCGGCGCCACCATTGCATTCACGGCCGATGGTTTCGAGACCAAGGACAACGACTGTCTGATCGACGGCAAGCCGGGCAACCTTGCCGCCTACATCAACGCCGCCGGAATCGACGTCAAGCTGCCGCTGGTCGCCGACTACAATGGCGCAATGATCAATGTCTCCATCCGTTCTGTCGACGACATGAAAATGAGCGTCGACTTCTTCGCGCCCGTCTTCGAGGGCATCCAGTATCGCTTCGCAAACCCGGTGGAGGATTATATTCAGAGCTTCGGGCAGCAATTGGCGGGGATGAAGGACGCGCCGGTCACGCTCTCCTGCAATTGCATTCTCAATTATCTCTATGCGGAGCTGGAGGGAAAGCAGACGGGCGGGATCGTCGGGCCCATCACCTTCGGAGAAATTGCCTATATGCTGCTCAACCAGACGCTGGTTTATCTTTCGGTGACGGACGCATGACGGCGATCGGCGCCTAAGGTTCGGCGTCGATCAGCCTGCCGACGGATCCGGTTATTCTCCCTTCCCGCCAATCGCCGCCCCCGGGGGCGCTTCGGCGTTCGCAAGCCGATCGAGGTTTGCGATCAGGCGCGTCAGCAGATCAACGAGCAGCGCGGCTTCCTCGTCCGTGAAGTCGCGCAGCACCTCATGATTGCCCCGAAGCAAGACAGAAACTGCTTCCGGCAGGCGGGCTTCTGCGAGCGCCGTCAGTGTAATTCGGCTGCTGCGCCCATCGGCCGGGTCAGGAGCGCGCCGAATCAGCCCGTCCCGCTCCATGCGGGCGAGCATCTGGGCCATCGGCGGCTGCTCGATCTTGGCAAAGCGGGCGAGATCCCGTTGCGTGCTCGCCCGACCGTCCTGCAGCGCCACCAGCACTGGCAGATGTCCAACGCCGAAGCCAAGCGGCTTGAGCCGCGCTTCGCTGAGGCGTGCGAACCCACGCGCCGCAAGACTGATCAGGTGCCCAGGCGTCGAGAGCACATCTTGGTCCATCAAACCTTCCCCCTTGCGCTTACTGCCATCCTGATACATATGTGCATATTTAATTGGAGTGGCCGCGATCGCAATACCCACATTCTGCAGGGAGAGACCCAATGGACGATGACGTCAAAGTCCTCGAACGCATTTACGATCGCTTTAACGCACGGGACATAGACGGCGTGCTGACGGCGGTCGCCCATGATGTCGCCTGGGCCAACGGTATGGATGGTGGCCACGTCCACGGTCACGCGGCCTTACGCGAATATTGGACGCGCCAGTGGTCCATGGTCAGTCCTCACGTCGAGCCCATTGGGTTCCATCGAACCGCGGATGGGGCGATCGTTGCGGAGGTGCGACAGACCATCCGCGATCTCGGCGGCAAATCGCTTCAGGGGCAGACGCATGGGCTCAAAGACAAGACAGTCAGACATGTCTTCCGTCTTCGAGAGGGCAAGGTGGCCCGTTTCGATATCCAGGATGCCGCCTAGAGGACCGTCCAAGTTGACGGCGCGTTTGTCAGAATGGATGCGGGCAAAGAAACGCCGCGGGCCCCAGTGGCTGGACCCGCGGCGATTCTCCTTCAGTCCCGGAGAATCCGGCAAAGAACGGGGGCGCTTGATCCCCGCCCTCAGCTCATCCAGTTGCCGCCATCGACATTCAGCGTCTGGCAGCAGATATAATCTGCGTCCTTACTTGCGAGGAAGACCGCGGCGCCGGCCATGTCCTCGGGGAAGCCCATGCGGCCATAGGGCACTGCCGCACCAACCTGGCGCTTCTTTTCGCCCAGGGGAAGGTTCTCGTATTTGGCGAAAGCCGCGTCCACCACGTCCCACATCGGCGTATCGACCACGCCCGGGGCAATGGCATTGACGTTGATGCCATATTTGATGAGGCCGAGGCCCGCGCTCTGCGTCAGGCTGATCACCGCCGCCTTCGAGGCGCAATAGACGGGCACGAGGGCCTCTCCCCGGCGCCCGGCCTGGGAGGCGAAATTGACGATCTTGCCGCCCTCGCCCTGGGTCACCATCTGGCGCGCCACCGCCTGCAAGGTGAAGAGCAAGCCCTCGACATTGACCGCGAACTGCTTGGCATAGCTTTCCCGGGTCACTTCCAGCACCGGCGCCATCTCGAAGATGCCGGCATTGTTGACCAGGATGTCGATCCGGCCCAGCCGCTGGACGACGGTTGCGACCATCGCGTCGATCGAAGCCTGCTTGGTGACGTCGATGCCGACGCCGATGGCGCCCTGTCCGATTTCACCCGCGACCTTTTCCGCTTCCGCCCCATTGATGTCCGCCACCACGACCCGGGCACCTTCCGCGGCGTAACGGGTGGCGATCGCACGGCCAATGCCGCGCGCGCCACCGGTGATGACGGCAACCTTATTCTCAAGCCTCATTTTACAGCTCCAAAGGTCAAACCACTGACCAACTGCTTCTGGCTGATCCAGCCAAAGATGAGAATAGGCGCGATCGCGAGGACAGAGGCCGCGGAAAGCTTGGCCCAGAAAAGACCCTGGGGCGCCGAGAAGCTGGCGATGAAGGCGGTCAGCGGGGCCGCGTGATGGGCGGTGAGGTTGAGGCTCCAGAACGCCTCGTTCCAGCACAGGATGATGCCGAGGAGGCCGGTGGAGGCGATACCCGGCATGACCAGCGGCAGCAGCACATGCACCAGCACCTGGCGCAGATTGGCACCGTCGATGCGGCTCGCCTCGATGATGTCCTTCGGCAGGTCCCGGAAAAAGGTGTAAAGCATCCAGATCGCGATCGGCAGGTTGCTCAACATGTTGATGATGATCAGCGCGGTCTTGCTGTCGAGCAGCCCCATGTCACGGCACAGCAGATAGATCGGCACGAGAACGCCGACCGCGGGAAGCATCTTGGTAGACAGCATCCACAGCAGCAGGCCGCGGGTGCCCTTGGTCGGGTAGAAGGCCATGGCGAAGGCGGCCGGCACGCCGATGATGAGCGAGAGGACCGTGGCGCCGACCGAGATCGCGACGCTGTTCCAGGCGAAGAGCAGATAATTCGCCTCGGAGAAGATGTCCCGGTAGTTGATCAACGTCGGCTCGAAGAAGATCACAGGCGGGCTCTGCACCGCCTGCACCTCGGTCTTGAAGCTGGCCAATACCATCCAGGCGATGGGGAAGAACATGACGAGGGCTGAGACCCAGGCGATGGTGCCTGCGACCGGACTGCCCTTCTTCGCGACACCGTAGCTCATACCTCAAGCCTCTTTGCGACGCTCCGCGTGAGAAAGGCGGAGACGATGTTGGCGAGAATGATCGCGATCACGCCGGCGGCAGATGCCCCGCCCACGTTGAAGGCGAGCAGCGCGCGCTGGTAGATCAGGAAGGTCAGGTTGGTCGTGGCAAAGCCGGGGCCGCCGCCCGTCGTCACATAAATTTCCGCGAAGATGCTGAGCAGGAAGATCATTTCGATCATGACCGTGACCGAGATTGCCCGTGCCATGTGCGGCAGTTGGATCGAGAAGAAGATGTCGAGCGGTGAAGCGCCGTCGAGACGGGCTGCCTCCAGCTGTTCTTCATCCATAGACTGCAGTGCGGTGAAAAGGATGAGGAAGGCGTAAGGAAGCCACTCCCAGCACAGGATCGTCATCACCGAGCCGAGTGGAAAAACGCTGAACCAGGCGACCGGCTGCAGCCCCACCATGCGGAACATGGCGGCGAAAAGTCCGCTCACGGGGTCAAGCAGCAGGTTCTTCCAGACCAGCGCGGAGACCGTGGGCATGACAAAGAATGGAGAGATCATCAGCACGCGGGCGATGCCCTGGCCGCGGAAGGGTTGGTTGAAGATCGCGGCGAGCACGGCGCCGAGGCAGACGGTGATGACGATCACACCGACCACGATGATGACCGAGACCAGAAGGGAATGCAGCAGCGCCGGATCACGGAAGAGGAAGCGGAAGTTGTTAAAGCCCGCCCAGCCATGAATCATCGGGTTGAGCAGATTGTAGCGTCGGAAAGAGAAATACAGGGTCATCGCAAGCGGTACGATCATCCAGATCAGCAGGACAACGACCGAGGGGGCAAGGAGTGGCAGAGTGTTGACGCCGCCGCCGGGGCCTTTGCCCTTGGCGGGCTTGGCCCCTGTCCCTTTGCTGCTCATCGACGTGGCAGACATGACGATCCTTTCCGAAGCTGCGGCCGGTCGTCTCGGTCATTCCCGGGAGAGCGAGCCGCCTTGGAGTGTGCCGGGCGGAAGCAATGCCGCTTCGCTCCGACACTTCAAGCAGAGTCTAACTCATTAGGTCCGGATCCGATTACTGGTTCAAATCGGACCTGAGACAGTTGAGCGGCCCGGTGAAATTCACCGGACCGCCCCACCTCAAAACTCAGTCGAGGTTCACTGCGTGTAGCCAGCCTGCTCCATGGTGGAGGAGACCGAAGCCTGCGCCTGCTTCAACGCGCCATCGACCGTCTGTTGCCCGGTGAGGGCTGCCGCCACGAGCTGGCCAACCGTCGTGCCGATCGACTGGAATTCCGGGATCGAGACATACTGGATGCCGGTATAGGGCACCGGATCCTTGGTCGGATGATCGAGATCGGCGGTCAGGATCGCGGTCTTCACCGCATCGGCGAAGGGCGCGGCCTTCAGATAGTTCGGGTTGTCATAGGTGGAAAGGCGTGTGCCGGGCGGCAGGGTGGTCCAGCCGTTCTGCTCACCCACGAGGTTGATATAGTCCTTGGAGGTCGCCCAGGCCATGAAGTCCTTGGCGGTGGCGACGTTCTTCGAGGTCGAGGGAATGGCAAGCGCCCAGGCCCAGAACCAATGAGAGCCGTTCGGCGTCACGTCGACCGGGGCCGCGGTAAAGGCGGTCTTGTCGTACACCTGGCTGCTGTTCTTGTCATAGATCAGGCCGGCGCCGGAGGTCGCGTCGATCCACATGGCGCAATGGCCGGTGGAGAACAGCGCCTGGTTCTCGTTGAAGCCGTTCGAGCTGGCGCCCGGCGGGCCGTAATCCTTCAGCAGGTGGACATAGAAGGTCAGCGCATCATGCCAGGGCTTGGTGTCGAGCTGGGCTTCCCACTTCATGTTGAACCACTCGCCGCCGTAGGTGTTCAGCAGCGTGTCGAAGAAGGCCATGTTCTCGCCCCAGCCCGGCTTGCCGCGCAGGCAGATGCCGTACTGCTGCTTCGACTTGTCGGTCAACTTGGCCGCGTATTGGTCAATCTGCGTCCAGGTCGGGTGGTCCGGCATGGTGAGGCCGGCCTGCTGGAAGAGATCCTTGCGGTAATAGGTGAAGGAGCTCTCGGCATAGAAGGGCAGCGCATAGAGCTTGCCGCCCTGAGACAGCGCCTGCCGGACCGACTTGAAGATGTCGTTGTAATCATAGCCGGAAATGTCGCCGACCGGATCCAGCCAGCCCTGCTTGGCCCAGATCGGCGTCTCGTAAGAGCCGAGGGTCACGATGTCGAACTGGCCGCCATGGGTGGCGATATCCGTCGTGACGCGCTGACGCAGCACGTTCTCTTCCAGCACCACCCAGTTGATGTGATTGCCGGTCTTCTTCTCCCAGACCGAGGAGAGCTTCTGCATCACGACCATCTGCGAGTTGTTCACCGTCGCGATGGTAATCGTGGTCGCCTGTGCGGCGAGGCAGGTGCCGGCCATAAAAGCGGCCGTAAAGGCCGCGATCGCTCTTAGACGCATTTCCCGTTCCCTTGGTTCGTATCCATTTGCCGGCATCGCCCTTCAGCCGAGCGTATGCCCATCCCGTGGGCAGAACATCAAGACATTGCGATGCTGTCAAGAGCCATTGCACGCTCCCGCGCATTTGCTCATTCAGCCAGGAGCGCTTCGGCTGTCACTTCGTCCGTAATCAGTCCGTCGATCATCCGTCCCTGCATGGCGGCGCGAATCGCCGCCACCTTCTGCAAGCCGAAGGCGGCGCCGACGCGCAGCGCATTTGTGTGCAGTGCAAGGTTCCAGACACCCGCCACACGCTCGTTTACCGCGCCGCCCAACAGCTTTCCCTCAGCGTTGAAAGACCAGCCGCAAATTTCGCCGACAGCGCCGTCCTCGATCAGCGATGTCAGTTCCACATCCGACACGCAGCCGTCATTGTGCAGTGCACATTTCCAATCGACGGAGCCGACGCCGACGAGCAGGCAGCGCGCCTGCGGCAGCAGGGCACGCATGGTGTCGTAAGGCTGTTGCTTCTGCAACACGTCCCGCTCCTCCACTGTCGCGGCAATCACCGGGCAGGGCAGAGAAAAACATTGCGCGCCGGAAAGTTCGGCAACCCGCAGGACAGGATCGAGCGCGATGGCACGGCCCATGGGCAGAATGCTGCCACAAAGCGAAAAAATTTTGTGCTGCGGTGCGGCAACGGGCGAAAGCTCGTTGGCGATGGCCCGCAGCGTGCGCCCGGTGCCGAGGCCCAGCACCACCGGCGTCCGCTGGCTCAGCCATTTCTCGACGAATTGCGCGCCGGCGATGGCTACTGACCCGAGCGTCGCCGAATTGCTGCCCATGGTCGGTACCACTTCGCAGAGCGCCAGATCGTAGCGCCGGGCGAGCGCGTCGCCCGCCTCCATGCAGGGACCAACCTCATGATCGAAGCGAAACTTGATCAGCCGCTCGGACAGGGCGAGCGAGATCAGCCGCTGCGCTGCCTGGCGTGATATATTGAGCTGTCCCGCAACTTCATCCTGCGTACGGCGCCCCACGTAATAGAGCCAAGCCGCCCGCGCTGCCTGTTCCAGCCGCAAGCCCTGACGGGACCGCGTCTCCGCCGTCGTCTTCTCGCCCATGAACGCCCCACCCTGGATGCATCGACATCCTTATGGGCGAAGTATTGTTCGCTTATCGGGCAATTGCCAAGCCCATTCATGTCTGTCACCCCGACGGTGGGGGCAACCACGGCCAGACGCCCCGGGAGGCACGGTCAGTCAGGATGCGGACCCTGCCCCCCTCCACCCAGGCGGCCGTCGCCCCCTCGGCCCGCACGGCCGCACGGTCGATGACCGGCACGCCCCTGCAGCCGGCCTCAGGCTGAAAAACCCAGCCCGCCTTGGCCAGGATGAGCGCCACGCCGCGGCACTGCGCGGGCGGTGCCAAGGCGCGCCAGAGCAGCACCCCGCCCGGCAGAAGGCAGCCATCGGCCGTGCAGACGGCGCCACTTTCAGCCCGGCCCGGTGCAGGCAGGGGGCGAAACGGCCGCCCGTTCCAGAAACGCCCCCATTCGCCCAGCGTGAAGGGGTCTGGCCGCTGCGCATCGACAAAGACGACGCCCGGCGCCTGCAGCGCGATCATGCGGAAATCGGCCGAAACCAGAACCTGCGGCGAGGCACCGAGGATCACCGGCAGCGCCAGTCCCGCGGCCAGTGGCAGCAGGCCCAGCAGGCACCGGGCGCTCTGCCAAAGGCAGAGCCAGATCATGCCGATGGCAACAAGGGCCAGGCAGGCAGGCGCCATTCTGCCCATGGCGAGGTCGGCAGCGGGCAGGGCAGCGGCACCACGCGCGATGCCGAGGATGGCAGCACAGCCCCACCCCATGGGCACGAGCGCTAGCGCCTCCAGATGCAACGGCATCAGCGCATAGGCGGCCAGGCCGCAGGGTAAAACCCAGAAGGCGGTGATCGGCACCGCCAACATATTGGCCGGAATGGAATAGAGTTCGAGATGGCCGAAATGATAGGCGACGAAGGGGGCAGTCGCGAGCGCCGCCAGGATGCTGGTGACCGTGACGAGGATGAAATCCTGCAGCAAAAAGCCCACCACCCCCGGCCGGTGCGTGAGTTGAGCCAGCCGCTCCTCGCGCAGCAGGTCGTAACCCGCGATCAGCACCATCACCGCCGCGAAGCTCATCTGAAAACTGACCCCGGCCAGGGCCTCGGGCTGCACCAGCAGAAGCACACCGGCGGCCAGTGCCAGGCTGCGCATCGAGATCGCCCGCCGGCCGGCAAGGAGGCCAAGCGTTACCAGCGCCGCCATGACGAAGCTGCGCAGGATGGGCAGATGCATGCCGGTCATCAGCATGTAGAAGCCGCCGACCGCGAGGGCGGCCAGTGTCGCGATTTCCTTTACCGGCCATCGCAAAGCCGCCCAGGACCAATGGGCAAGCGCCAGACGGCAGGCCGCGAAGACCGTTGTCATCACGATGCCGATGTGCAGGCCGGCCACCGCCAGGATATGGGAGAGGCCAGAGACCGAGAAGGCGTCCCGGTCGGCATAGGGCATGGCGGAGCGGATACCGGTCATGAGCGTCGCCGCGACCGCGCCCGCCGTGCCCGGAATGGCCACCAGGATCCGCGCAGCGAGCGCCTCCCGCAGGATTTGGAAGCGCGCCGTGAGGCCATGGCTGTGCGATGCCGAAAGCCGCTCGACCGGACCGAGCGCGAAGCCGACACCGCCGAGGCCTTGGAAGAAGGCATCGCGCCGCTGGTCCCAGCCGCCCGGATAGCTCGGCGGATAGGGTGGACGCAGCAGCGCGCGCAACCTGATCCGGTCGCCGGGTGCCAGCCACTGGAGGTCCGTGTTGCGCAGGCGGACGCGCAGGCGGCGGGGCATGACCGTGCCATTGCCGAGCGTGACCGCACTCAGCAGAACCCGCCGACCTTGCGGCAGCGGGTCGACCGCGGAGACGATCCCCTGGACCGTGACCGCGCCACGCGGCAGATCGGCGAGGGGCGGCAAGGCATGGGTGCGCAGGCTGGCGGCCGCGAATCCCAGCGCGGCCGCGAGCAGACACCAGGCGGCCGCCCGGCCATAGAGATGCGCCCAGGCGGCCGCGAGCGTCACCAACGCGAACGCGAGGGCGGACACGCCGACCCATGCCGGCGGCATCGCCGGGGCGGCGAAGAACAGACTATTGCCCAGCCCCATGAAGACCGCCAGCCAGGGCAGGAAGCGGCCATGCTCGGCCGCGAGCCCGGCGCGGAAAGCGGCGGCCAGCCGCACCCGGACCCGCCAGGAAAAGGGAGCCGCCCATCGCTGCGCGAGAGTTTCAGCCATGCCAGAAATGCTCTAAGCAGCCGGCATGACCGACACGCCCCGCATCCGCACCCGTTTCGCGCCGAGCCCGACCGGCCTTCTCCATATCGGAGGCGCCCGCACGGCGCTGTTCAACTTCCTCTTCGCCCGTCATCACGGAGGCGAATTCCTGCTCCGCATCGAGGATACCGACCGCGCGCGGTCGACCGCCGAGGCAACCCAGGTGATCCTGGACGGGCTGGCCTGGCTGGGCCTGACCGCGGACGCGCCGCCGGTCTATCAGACTTCGCGCGAGGCACGGCACCGCGAGGTCGCCCTGCAGTTGCTCGAGCAGGGAAACTCCTATCGCTGCTTTGCGACCAAGGAGGAGCTGGACCAGATGCGGGCAGAGGCGATCGCCGCCGGACGGCCGCCCCGCTATGACGGGCGCTGGCGCGACCGCGACGCGTCCGAGGCGCCGGAGGGCACGCCCTTCGCCATCCGCCTGCGCGCGCCCCGCGAAGGTGCCACCGAGGTGGATGACCTGGTGCAGGGCACGGTGCGCGTCGCCAATGCCGAGCTCGACGACATGATCATCCTGCGCAGCGACGGCACGCCCACCTATCTCCATGCGGTCGTCGTCGACGACCATGACATGGGCATCACCCATGTCATCCGCGGCGACGACCATCTGACCAATACGTTCCGCCAGATCCAGATCTATCACGCGATGGGCTGGGAGACGCCGCGCTTCGCCCATATCCCGCTGATCCATGGCGCCGACGGCGCCAAGCTCTCCAAGCGCCACGGTGCGGTCAGCGTTCTCGAATTCGAGCGCGAAGGTTTTCTGCCCGAGGCGCTGTGCAATTACCTGCTGCGTCTCGGCTGGGGCCATGGCGATGCCGAGATCCTGAGCCGCGACGAAGCCATTTCTCTGTTCGATCTTGATGGCGTGGGCCGCGCCGCGAGCCGCATGGACTATGCCAAGCTCACCCATCTCAACGGTGTCTGGCTGCGGCAGGCGGATGACGCGCGGCTGGCCGAGGACGTGATCCGCCGCCTGTCCGAAAACCGCGATCTCACCCTCGACGACACCGCCAAAGCCCGCATCCAGCTGCTGATGCCGGCGCTGAAGGAGCGCGCCAAGACGCTGGTGGAGCTGGCGCAGTCGGCGGCCTTCCTGGCGCGCCCCCTGCCCCTGCCCTTCGAGCCCAAGGCGGAGGCACAGCTGACGGAGGAGGCGCGCGAGATGCTGGCGGCCCTCGCGGAGAAGCTGGCGAACACCGAGTTCACGGCCGCGGGCGTCGATGCCGCCTTGCGCGCCTTCGCCGAAGAGAGCGGAAAGAAGCTCGGCCAGGTGGCGCAGCCGCTGCGCGCGGCGCTGACGGGTTCGACCACAAGCCCGCCGATCGACGCGACGCTCGCTGCCCTCGGCCGTACCGAGGCGCTGGCCCGCATCGCGGCGGTCAGCCACAGCTGAAGGAAGGAGCCCGGCATGCGCCATCTTCTCGCGATCGAAGGGCTCTCGCCCCGCGTCATCGGTGACCTGCTCAACCTCGCGGAGAGCTACGCGCTGCTCAATCGCTCCGGCAAGACGCAGCGCGACCGCCTGCGCGGACGGACGCTGATCAACCTCTTCTTCGAGGACAGCACGCGCACGCGGACGAGTTTCGAACTCGCGGGGAAGCGCCTCGGCGCGGATGTCATCAACATGTCGGTCTCGACTTCCAGCGTGAAGAAGGGCGAGACGCTGCTCGACACCGCCGCAACCCTTAACGCGATGCAGACCGACCTGCTCGTGGTGCGGCACGACCAGTCCGGCGCCCCCAACCTGCTCGCGCAGAAAGTGGAAGCCGCCGTCATCAACGCGGGCGACGGAATGCATGAGCATCCAACCCAGGCGCTGCTCGACGCGCTGACGATCCGCCGTCATCGCGGCAAGCTCGAAGGGCTGACCATCGCCATCTGCGGCGATGTCGCGCATTCGCGCGTCGCCCGTTCCAACATCCATTTGCTCAATGCGATGGGCAGCACGGTGCGCGTGGTCGGCCCGCCGACGCTGATGCCGAGCAGCATCGCCGCACTCGGCGTCTCGGTGTTTCATGACATGGCGGCTGGACTGGAGGGCGCCGATGTGGTCATGATGTTACGATTGCAGAAAGAGCGCATGTCCCGCAACCTTCTTCCCAGCAGTCGCGAGTATTTTCGCTTCTTCGGTCTCGATGCGCAGAAACTCGCCTATGCGAAGCCGGATGCGCTCGTCATGCATCCGGGGCCGATGAACCGCGGCGTGGAAATTGACAGCGCCATCGCCGATGACCCGACTCATAGCGTCATCAGCGAGCAGGTGGAGATGGGCGTCGCGGTCCGCATGGCGGTGCTCGACATGCTGGCGCGGCCGCCCGCCGCCGGTGCGGTTGGAGGGCGCCACTGATGGACGGCATGATGAACGCGACCCTTCGGGACACAGTGGTCCTTGGCGCCCGCGTGATCGACCCGGCGAGCGGCCATGACACGATCGCCGATGTCTTGATCCAGCAAGGGCGGATCGCCGATATTGGCCTGGGCCAGGGCGCGCCCGAGGGCGCCGAGCGGGTGGAGGGGCAGGATAGCGTGCTCTGCCCCGGCCTGATCGATCTGCGGGTGCAACTGGGCGAGCCGGGGCGGGAAGATCGCGAGACGATCAAATCCGTCACCCGCGCGGCGGCCGCGGGGGGCATCACCAGCCTCTGCGCGCTGCCTGATTCGGCGCCGGCGACAGACGACCCGGCCCTGGTCCGCGCGCTGATCGCCCGTGGCGAGGAGACCGGCAGCCTCTCCATTCTTCCCTATGGCGCGGTGACACGCGGCTGCGCGGGCGAGCAAATGGCCGAGCTCGGCCTACTGCGGGAGGCCGGCGCCATCGGCTTCACGGATGGCGGGCGTCCGATCGGCCCTGCGCGCCTCATGCGCCTCGTCCTCTCCTACACCTGCGGCTTCGGCGGCATCGTGGTGCAGCACCCAGAGGACCGTAGCCTCGCCGACGGCGGCTGTGCGACGGAGGGGGAACTCGCGACGCGCCTCGGCCTGCCCGCCATCCCCGCGGCGGCAGAAGCGATCCAGGTCGCGCGGGACATTGCCCTTGCCCGCCTCACTGGCGGACGGCTGCATTTCGCCCATGTCTCAACGGGCGCCGCGCTGGATCTGATCCGCGCCGCCCGCGCCGAGGGCCTGCGCATCACCTGCGACACCGCCCCGCCCTATTTCGACCTCAACGAGATCGCGATCGGTGAATTCCGCACCTATGCGAAGCTCTCTCCGCCGTTGCGCGCGGAAGCGGACCGGCGGGCGGTCATCGCCGGCCTCGCCGACGGCACGATCGACGCCATCGCCTCCGACCATCAGCCCCGCGATGCGGATGACAAGCGGCTGCCCTTCGCCCTCGCCTCGGCCGGAGGAACGGGGTTGGTCACGCTGCTGCCGATCACCCTCGCCCAGGTCCATGGCGGCACCCTCAGTTTGCTGCGCGCGCTGGAATTGCTGACCGCCGGGCCGGCGCGCCTGCTCGGGCTCGAGACCGGACGCATCGCGAAAGGAGCGCCGGCCGATCTTTGCCTGTTCCACCCCGACCGCGCCTGGAAGGTCGAGGCGGGGAAACTGCCCGGCAAGGCGCAGAACACGCCTTTCGACGGGCGCGCGGTCGAGGGGCGGGTCACTGGTACCTGGAAGGCCGGGAGGCGGGTGTTCGGATGAACCATATTCCCGCCCTTGCCTGCCTGCTCGGCTACCTCCTCGGCAGCATCCCCTTTGGCCTGATCCTGACCCGGCTCGGCGGCGCAGGGGATATAAGGCAAATCGGCTCCGGCAATATCGGTGCGACCAACGTGCTCCGCACCGGCCGAAAGGGGCTCGCCGCCGCCACCCTGCTTCTGGACGGGTTCAAGGGCGCGGCCGCGGTGCTGCTCGCCGCCAACTGGCCACTGCTCGCGCAAAATCACCATGCCGGGCTCTGGGCCGGTCTGTTCGCGGTCATCGGCCATATGTTCCCGATCTGGCTGCGCTTCCGCGGCGGCAAGGGGGTCGCGACCGGCCTCGGCGTCGCACTCGCCGCATGCTGGCCGGAAGGCGCGTTGATGTGCGTGATCTGGCTGGTCGGCGCGAAGGTCACCAAAATTTCGTCTGCCTCGGCCCTCGCCGCCTTCGTCGCCTCTCCGTTCCTCGCCTGGATCTTCACGGGCCCGGCCCACGCGCTTTTGGCCCTCGCCGTAACCCTGCTCGTCCTCGCCCGACACCACGCCAATATCCGCCGGTTGCTGGCCGGCACCGAACCCCGGATCGGAGCCGCGTGACGCCGCGCCCCTCCGATCTCGCGACCCATCTGCGGCTCGCGCGCACGGAGGGGGTGGGGCCAGTCGGCTACCGGCGGCTCCTGCAGCGGTTCGGATCGCCAGCACAGGCACTGGACGCCCTGCCCGGCCTCGCCCGCGCCGCAGGGCGCGCGAAAGTCCATATCCCAAGCTTTTCCGAGATCGAGGACGAGATCGCCGGTACCGAGCGACTCGGTGGCCGCTTCCTGATGCCGCATATGCCAGCCTATCCGCGCCTCCTTGCCCACATCGCCGATCCGCCGCCCGCGCTGGTGGTGCTGGGGGACACAGCCTGCCTCTCGAGCCGCATGGTCGGCGTGGTCGGCAGCCGGAACGCGTCCCACAACGGCCAGCACATCGCAGCCGACATCGCCGCCGGCCTCGCTGAAGCCCAAGTCACGGTCGTCTCCGGCATGGCACGGGGTATCGACGGGGCGGCCCACGAGGCCGCGCTCCGCGTGGCGGGCGGCATCACCGTCGCGGCGGTAGCCGGCGGCCTCGACCGTCCCTACCCGCCCCAGCACGCGGCACTGCAGGCGCGCATCGCCGAACGCGGGGCAGTCGTGACCGAAGCGCCGCTCGGCACCGAGCCCCAGGCCCGACACTTTCCGCGCCGCAACCGCGTCATCGCCGGTCTCGCCCTCGGCGTGGTCGTGGTGGAGGCGGCCCGGCATTCGGGCAGTTTGATCACCGCGCGCCTCGCCCTCGAAGCCGGGCGGGAGGTATTCGCGGTGCCCGGGTCGCCCCTTGACCCCCGCGCTCAGGGGGCGAACGACCTCATTCGCCAGGGTGCTCCGCTGACCGAGACAGCGGCCGATGTACTCGCGCTTCTGCCTTCAGATATCGCGAAATTTATTGCCCGATCCGAAGCGGAACCGGACCTTCAGGGCTTCCAGGAGGCGCCGCCGCCCAGCCCGCACACGGTCGAAGAGGCACGCCGTGCCATTCTGTCGGTGCTGGGCCCCGCACCGACATCGGTTGACGATCTGCTCCGACACTGCCAGTTCACAAGCAGAGCCGCCCTCGTGGCCGCCTTGCTGGAGCTGGAACTCGGCGGTTTGGCCGAGTCCCTACCCGGCAATCGTGTGGCATTGCTCAGCGAGCAGGGTGGATGAGCGCCTAATTCAGGATCAGCATGTCGGACGTCGTCGTCGTTGAATCCCCCGCCAAAGCCAAGACGATCAATAAATATCTCGGCGATGGCTACACCGTGTTGGCAAGTTTCGGCCATGTGCGCGATCTCCCGCCCAAGGACGGGAGCGTACGCCCAGAGCAGGACTTCGCCATGGACTGGGAGTCCGATGAGCGCGGCAGCCGCCAGGTCTCGGCCATCGCCAAGGCCATCAAGACTGGCACGACGCTCTATCTCGCGACTGACCCGGATCGCGAGGGCGAGGCAATTTCCTGGCATGTCCGGGCGATGCTGGAGGACCGGCGCGCGCTGAAAGGGGTTACCGTCCGCCGGGTCACGTTCAACGAAATCACGCGCAATGCCGTGACGGCGGCCATGAAGGCCCCGCGCGAGTTGGATCAGCCGCTGATCGAGGCCTATCTGGCCCGCCGCGCGCTGGACTATCTAGTGGGATTCACCCTTTCCCCCGTGCTTTGGCGGAAGCTGCCCGGCAGCCGCAGCGCCGGCCGTGTACAGTCCGTGGCGCTTCGCCTCGTCTGCGAGCGCGAGGCCGAGATCGAGGCCTTCCGGGCGCGGGAATACTGGACGATCGAAGCGCTGATGGCGACGCCGGCGGGCGCGCCCTTCACCGCCCGCCTCACCCATCTGGACGGCCGCAAGCTCGACCAGTTCGACCTGCCGAATGCGGCCGCGGCGGAAGCCGCCCGGCGCGCTGTAGAGGCAGGGGATTTCTCGGTCGCCAAGATCGAGCGCAAGCGGGTTCGCCGCAACCCGATGCCACCCTTCACCACATCGACCCTGCAGCAGGAGGCGAGCCGTAAGCTCGGCTTCGGCGCGCAGCAGACGATGCGCGTGGCCCAGCAGCTCTATGAGGGCGTCGATCTCGGCGGCGAGACTGTCGGCCTCATCACATATATGCGAACCGATGGCGTGCAGATGGCACGCGAGGCGATCACCGCCATCCGCGGCCATGTGAAGGATTCGTTCGGCGCGGATTATCTGCCGGCCGCCCCGCGGGAATATGCGACCCGTGCCAAAAACGCCCAGGAAGCGCATGAGGCCGTGCGCCCGACCGATGTCGGCCGTCGCCCGGAAACCATGTCCCGCTACCTCAGCCACGATCAGGCCCGGCTGTACGAACTGATTTGGAAGCGCGCCGTCGCCTCCCAGATGGCCCAGGCTGAATTCGATCAGGTAGTGGTGGATATGGGCGACGGCGCCCGCAACACGCTGCGCGCCAATGGTTCGCTCCTGGCCTTCGACGGCTTCCTGAAGCTCTACCGGGAAGACCGGGACGATCAGTCCGAGGACGACGATGAGAGCCGCGTCTTGCCGGCGATGAGCGAGGGCGACCCGCTGACCCGGCGCGAGATCAAGGCGAGCCAGCACTTCACCCAACCTCCGCCGCGTTACACGGAAGCGTCGCTGGTCAAGAAGATGGAGGAGCTCGGCATCGGGCGCCCCTCCACCTATGCCTCCACCCTGTCCGTGCTGCGCGACCGCAATTATGTCCGACTGGAGCAGAAGCGGCTGATCCCCGAGGATCGCGGGCGGCTGGTGACGGCGTTCCTGACCAGTTTCTTCACCCGCTATGTCGACCCCGGTTTCACCGCCTCGCTGGAAGAGAAGCTCGACGAGATTTCGGACGGCAGCGCCGACTGGCGGGCCGTGATGCGCGCCTTCTGGAAGGATTTCTCCGAGGCCGTGGACCAGACGAAGGAGCTCAAGATCTCCGACGTCATCAACGCCCTGGACGAGGAGTTGGGGCCGCACTTCTTCCCGCCGAAGGAGGATGGCACCGACGCCCGCCTTTGCCCGGCCTGCGGCGCCGGCCGGCTCGGTCTCAAGCTCGGCCGCCACGGCAGCTTCATCGGCTGTTCCAA
Source organism: Acidisoma sp. (assembly GCF_035492295.1). Lineage (GTDB taxonomy): Bacteria > Pseudomonadota > Alphaproteobacteria > Acetobacterales > Acetobacteraceae > Acidisoma. The sequence continues at coordinate 19,149 of NZ_DATJJK010000182.1, forward strand.
CTATCCGGCCTGCCAATATACGCGCCGTCTTGCCGTCAACGGCGGCGAGGAGGGCGAGGAGACGCTGAAGGAAGGCATGCGCGTCCTCGGCCAGGACCCGGAAACCGGCGACGACGTGACCGTGCGACGCGGCCCGTACGGCCTCTACGTCCAGCTCGGGGAACCGCCGCCGCCGTCGGACGACAAGAAAGCCAAGAAGGAAAAGCCCAAACGCATGTCGCTGCCGCGCGGGCTGGACGGCGAGAGCATCACCTTGGACCAGGCGCTTGGGCTTCTCACCCTGCCGCGCCTTATCGGCCTTCATCCAGAGACCCATGAGCCGATGGAGGCCGGGATCGGCCGGTTCGGCCCCTATATCCGCATGGGCGCGGTCTATGCGTCCATGGACAAGGACGACGATGTCCTGATGGTGGGCGCCAATCGCGCCGTCGATCTGCTCGCTAAAAAGCTCGCGAGCGTCCGCAGCCTCGGCGCTCATCCCAAGGATGGCGAGGGTATTCTCGTCAAGAAGGGGCGCTTCGGCCCCTATGCCCAGCACGGCAAGACGGTGGCCAACCTCCCGCGCACCGTTTCGATGGACGACATCACGCTGGAGGAGGCAGTTGCCCTGCTCGCCGAGAAGGGCAAGGAGCTAAAGCCCAAGGGTGCCGCCGCCCGTGGCAAGGCCGCCAAGACGACGAAATCCGCCGAAGCCGCCGCACCCAAGCCGAAGAAAGCCGCGGCGAAAAAGAGCACTGCGGCCACAAAGTCGGGCGCCGGCAAATCCGGTGCCACGACCTCGGCAGCCAAGAAACCCGTGGCCAAGAAACCCGCGGCCAAGAAGCCGGCCGTTCGGAAGACGGCCGCGAAACCGTCCAGCGAGGCGGCTGAGTGATGGCGACCCTTTGACGAAGACCGCACGGAAGAAGCCCAAGGCGAAGCGGGAGCTCTCCGCCCCCGCACCGTCCCGCCCCTTTCCGAGTCGCGAGCAGATCCGCGACTTCCTCGGCCAAAGCGCCGGCCGCATGGGCAAGCGCGATGTATTGCGCGCCTTCGGCTTGGGGCCGGAGCATCATGTGGCGATGCGCCAGGTGCTGAAGGACATGGCGCATAAGGGTGAACTCGCGCCCGCGGGCCATAAGCGCTTTACCGCGCCATCGGGCCCTGTGGCGCCCCGGCCCTCGCGCCATCCCATCCATGCTCCGCGTGACGCCGGACCCGACGGCGCGCCGCCGCCCTTCGCCGGGCGTCTGCCACGCCGGCACACGACGGCCCGGATGCCCGACGCGATCATCGTCGAGATCACCGGTATCGACATGGAGGGGGATGCCATCGGGCGCCCGGCCGACTGGCGTGGCGACGGGCCTGCACCCACGGTTTTCATGCAGCCCGAGGGGCGCGGCCAGGCGGCACTTGCCCCCGGCCAGCGCGTGCTCGCCCGCATCCGCCCGATCGGCAGCGCCGCTGGCGCGCGCAAATACGAGGGCCGCACGCTCCGCCGGATCGAGGGCACGCCGGGCCGCGTCATCGGCATCTTCCGTCGCCGCGGCACGCTGATGCGCATCGAACCCACCGACAAGAAGGTGAAGGCCGAATGGGTAGTGCCCCCCGGTGAGGATGGCGGCGCCCAGGATGGCGAAATCGTGCGCGGCGAGCCGCTGCCTATGGGCGGGCTCGGCCTCAAGCCGGCGCGCATTCTCGAGCGGCTGGGCGATGCGCGGGGGGCAAAGGCCGTCAGCATGCTCGTCATCGCGACGCTCGATATTCCGGACGCCTTCACGCCCGAGGTGCTGGCTGAGGCCGAGCGCGCCCGGGGCGTGGGGCCGGAAGGGCGCGAGGATCTGCGCGCCATTCCGCTCGTCACCATCGACGGCGCGGACGCGCGGGACTTCGATGACGCGGTATTCGCCGAGCCCGATGGCGGGGGCTTTCGCCTCATCGTCGCCATCGCCGATGTCTCCCATTACGTGAAGACCGGCAGCGCACTGGATCGTTCGGCGCGCGATCGCGGCAATTCCGTCTATTTCCCTGACCGCGTGGTGCCGATGCTGCCGGAGGCGCTCTCCAACGGCTGGTGCAGCCTGCGTCCGAACGAGGACCGCGCCTGCCTCTTCGCCGAAATGCGCATCGGTGCGGACGGTCAGAAAATATCGCATCGTTTCGGCCGTGGTCTAATGCGCTCGACTGCCCGCCTCACCTATGAGGAGGTGCAGGACGCGCGTGACACCGGGCGCGAGACCCCTGGTTTTCCGCTCGGCGATCTTTATGACGCCTTTGCCCTCCTGCTGGGCGCGCGGCGCCGTCGCGGCACGCTCGATCTCGACCTGCCGGAATGGAAGGTAGCGCTGAACGAAGCGGGTGAGGTCGCAAGCGTCACCAAGCGCACGCGGCTCGACAGCCACCGCCTGATCGAGGAATTCATGGTCCTCGCCAATATTTCAGCGGCGGAGGAGTTGGAGCGCCTGCATCGTCCGGTCGTTTATCGTGTGCACGCCCCCCCATCGGAAATTAAACTCGAGGGGCTCCGCACCTATCTGCACGGAATGAGCATCAGCCTGCCCGCCGGGGACCAAATCCATCCGCGCGATCTCGATGCCGTGCTCGCCCGCGTGGTCGGCACGGAGGAGGCGCCCCTTGTCAACGATGCGGTGCTGCGCAGCCAGTCCCAGGCAGAATACAGCCCCGACAATATCGGCCATTTCGGCCTGGCGCTGACGCGCTACGCTCATTTCACCAGCCCCATCCGCCGCTATGCCGATCTGATCGTGCATCGTTCGCTGATCGCGGGACTGGACCTAGGGAATGACGGGCTGCGGGCAGAGGAAGCAGCCCATCTGGAAGACACGTGCGCCCATATCACGGCGACCGAACGGCGCGCGGCCCAGGCCGAGCGCGACGCGGTGGACCGCTATATGGCGGCCTTCATGGCGGACAAGGTCGGATGCATATTTGATGCGCGGATTTCCGGTGTGACGCGTTTCGGCCTCTTCGTTACCTTGATCGATACAGGCGCCAGCGGAATGATTCCGCTGAGCGGCCTGCCTGATGATTTCTGGATGCACGACGAAGCGACCCAAAGCCTGAGCGGAAAGCGCAGCCGGATGGTCTTTCATCTGGCGCAATCCGTTTCCGTCCGGCTCGCCGAGGCGCGACCGGTAACCGGCGGGCTGCTCTTTCAGATTCTCGGCGGTGGCGGCGCGTTGCAGACATCCGGCACCCATCCGCGGGGCGGTGCCAAAAAGCCCCGTACGCGCCGGCAGTGAAGCGGAAAGCCTTTCTCTGCATCCTGGTCCTCAGCCTGCCCATCCGGGCGGAAGCACAAGGGAACTGGAACCAGACACTGGCCGGCAGCGTCTATGGCGCGGCCTTCGCCTTCATGGCACCCCGCACCCTGGAGCCCATTCCGCTCGCCGACCTGACGCTGTGGGGGTTGCGCGGCCTGACCGCACTCGATCCCTCCGTGGCACCGGTGATGACGGCGCATCAGATCGCGCTTTATGACCATGGCCAGGCGGTGCTGAGCTTGCCCCTGCCCAAGCCAAACGACATCGCCGCCTGGGGCGC
>NZ_DATJJK010000183.1:0-7408 GCF_035492295.1 Acidisoma sp.
CTCCCGGTCCGAGACATCATGACCTCAGAAGCCGGTCTCTATTCGGCGTAGTCAGGCTCTTCCCGATCCAGAATGCGACGCCAGGCATCAAGATGCTGGCGGGAATCAAAGCGATTGCTCCATGGACCATTATAGTGGTCACGCAGGCTGTCGTTCAGTCTCCGCAGCGGAAGGCCTGTATTCATGGCCGTCATCTGATACATGCAGGTCCGTTCGGCCATATAGAGTTCGTCGAATGCCTCGTGGATCGTCCCGCCTACGACAGTAACACCGTGGTTGCCCATCAAGAGAATGGTCTTCTCGCCGAGAACATCTGCGATCCGCTGACCTTCGTTCCCATCCAGAACAGGCCCGTTGTGCATCGTATCATAGGCAATTCGATCATATAGGGTAATGCTGTTCTGATGCGCGAGCTCAAGAATGCCGTGATCGAGCATGGAAAGTGCCGTAAGATATTGCGGATGCACATGTAGAATGCAGCGCGCTTGCGGGTGTCGCTGATGGATACGGGCATGAATCTGAAAGGCAACCTTGCGTAGCTCGCCGCGTCCTTTCAGGACCCGTCCATCGAGATCGCAAAGAATGAGTTTACTCGCCGTCACCTCGGCGAAATGCAGGCCACGCGGATTGATCAGGAACAGATTGTCACTGCCTGGCAGCATGACGCTGTTGTGATTGGCGATCTGTTCATTCATCCCGAGCCGGCCGAGCACGCGGAAAACCGCGGCAAGGTCCCGTCGGCACTCCCATTCGACATCGTCGCTGCGATCAATATCCACCATCGGAAGCTCCTAATTTCTTCCGCAGGACGCTAGGGGCGGACCTAGCCGATCGGAAATGCCAATTTCTGATCTCTTGATGCCGAGGCAGCATCGACCGTACCCCAGTGCGGCAGGCGCCTGCTTCAACGCACGCCCATCCCCGGATGCTGACCCAGGAATGGGCGTGTTTTGACTGCTATTCCCGATGAATGGAAATCATTTTAATCTCTGTCATCGCCTCCAGCGTGAGCATTCCGCCGAGGCGACCAAGACCGCTCTTGGTCCCGCTCCCGCCACCGAAGGGTAGATGCAGCTCCCAATAGTTGCTGGCCCCATTCACGTTCACGATGCCAGCAGGAATCCTCTCCGCGAAGCTGAGCGCGCGCGCCATGTTCTCCGTGAACACACCGACGCTCAGGCCATATTCGCTGTCCAGCGCCAAATCCAACGCCTCGGCCTCGCTATCAAAGGTGAGGATCGGCACGACAGGGCCGAATGTCTCCTCCCGGTTGATACGCATCGACCGCGTTACACCCGAGAGAACAGTCGGTTCGAAGAAAAGATCACTGCCGAGGTCGGGCCGCACCTTGCCGCCGGCCAGCAGTTTGGCGCCGGACGCCACCGCGTCATCCACTTGTTCGCGAACCTTCTGAGCGAGCTTCGGATTGTTGAGCGGTCCCATCGTCGTGCCCTGATGCAACGGATCGCCAAGCTTGACATCGCGAGCGATCTCCACGACGCGGCGGGCAAAGGTATCGGCAATATCGCGGTGGGCCAGCACGCGCCCCGTTGCCGCACAAACCTGTCCGGCATTGAGGAACGCCCCCCGCGCCGCCGCTTCCGCCGCACGGTCAACCATCGCATCCTCGAAGACGATGACCGGCCCGTTGCCGCCGAGTTCCAGCAGCATGGGCTTGCCCGCCCCACGCTCGGCGATTCGTCGGCCGGTTAAGGCGCTGCCTGTGAAGCCGATGCCGTTGGTATCCGGATGGCTGACAATCTCGTCTCCAACAGTCGCCCCTTCGCCGATCACGAGATTGACGACACCAGGAGGAAGCCCGGCATCTTCGATCGCGCGCATGAGCATCACGGCGCACATGGAGGTCGTGGGTGCCGGAACCCAGACGATGGCATTCCCGGTCGCGATGCCGGGGGCGAGATATTCTACGGGTATGTTGACCGGAAAATTCCAAGGCGTGACGACGGCATAGACGCCGCGCGGCTGCCGGATGGTCATTACCAGCTTCCTCGGATCTTCCGCCGGCATGGTGGCGCCACGCATCTGCATGACAAGGGAAGCAGCCAAACGAAAACCACTCGCTGCCTTCGTGACCTCGGCAATTGCTTCGGCAAGCGGCTTGCCCTGCTCCAGGCTGACGACTCGCGCAATCTCATTCCGACGCTCATCAAGCTTGGTAGCGACCGCTTCGCAGATTTCGGCCCGCTTCCACACAGACGTTGCCGCCCAGCTGCCTTGAGTTGCTCGGGCGGCCGCTATAGCGCGCTGCGCCGTTTCGCGTGAACTCTTCGGCAGCATGCCGATGGTCTCGCCGTTTGCCGGACTGATCGCCGGCATGGTCTCGGGTTCCGATACCCACTGTCCGCCGATATAGTTCTGCCAGTTTTCCATCGCCTTCGATCCCACCTTCTAGTGCTGCTCGCCGGGTGACGGATGCCACCAACAGCCGCCGACCACCACGCCTTTCGACAAGAGTCTTTGCGACCCAATCACAAACTCACCCAATACATCTTCAAAGGGAAACTCGCCCTCCTGGACTGAGAGAATCGTCGCGTCGCCGACACTTCCCGGTCGAAGACCGCCGAGCTCAGGCCTTCGCAAAGCAAACGCCGGCGCCGAAGTCGCTCGAGCAATTATGTCCTGGAGTTTCATTCCGAGGCATAAGAACTTCGACATCGTGGTCACTTGATCATAAGCTGGACCGTTGATGCAGAGTTGATGCACGTCAGAAGAGATGACATCCGGAGGGAAGCCGGCCGCCATCATTGCCCGAGCGGTTTTCCAGGAAAACGACCCCTTGCCATGACCGATATCAAAGATCACGCCGCGGTCGCGTGCCTTCAGGACTTCGGACCTCACCTGCCCCTTCCCATCAATCGGCGCGTTCGGGAACGGCCTGTAACAATGGGTCAGCACGTCACCGGGTCGCAGCCGTTCTACCACCGCCTCGTAGGTCGGAGGTGGTTCGTCGATGTGAACCATCATCGGCAAACCCGTTTTGTCGGCAACCTGGAGCGCAATATCAAGCGGTGCGATGCCGCTTGATCCACTCGCTATGCGCCCGAGGCGAACCTTGATGCCGACAATAACATCCCTATTCGCCTCCGCGACCTCCACCGCGTCACATGCAGCCATAAGTCGCATATCGTGACTCTCTCCAACCATGATGCGGTGTGAGAATGCGTAGATGCCTGCGAAGGAGATATTGAGATAGGCAAGGATGCGGACGGCGCTTTGATCAATGACGTGCCGACGAAAGCCGGGAAAATTTCCGGGGCCGGCCGACCCCGTGTCAACACTGGTCGTCACGCCGCTGAGGCGCGCATACTCTTCCGCATCGATGCCAAGCGAAGTGCCGCCCCAATAAACATGGGTATGAAGATCGACCAGTCCAGGGGTGACGATGTGACCGGAGACGTCATGGATACTGTCCCCGCTCAGGCCATCGCCAAGGCCGACGACCACACCATCGGCAAAGGCGACGTCGGTCACGCAATCCAAATCCTGAGACGGATCGATGACCCGACCGCCTCGCAGAACGAGATCCGCCGCCATCATGATACCGCTCTATGAGAGTTGTCACGATGCATGGTCATTGCATGTTTTCTCTACATGAAAAGATGATCGCACACTGCCGATCGTTATGCGCCTCTCCAACCACGCGGTGATGGTTCGGTGGCACTGTCACTCCTTCCCCGAAGACGGCCGTCGCGCAGCCAGCACATGGCGCGCGATACACAGGTCCTGAACCGACAATCCCGAGCTGTCAAAAATGGTAATTTCTTCGCCCGACCGACGCCCCGGATGGCGCCCGGCCAGAACGTCTCCGATGGCAACGAGCGGCGCGCTTCCCGCTGCGTGTTGGAATTCGCCAATGCTACGAGACTGATTTGGGAAGTCACAGAACAGCGACGCCCGCGGAAAGAGCGCCGGTGGCATTTCTTGCTTGCCTGTCGCGTCTGAACCCATGCTGGCGAGATGCGTCCCCGGACGAACCCAATCAGCATCGAAGAGCGGAGCGCGGGACGCCGTTGCCGTGACGATGATGTCGGCGACGGCGCAGGCCGCCTTCGCCTCCGCGACCTGGGCATCCAGCCCCAGCGCGCTGATCGACGTGGCCATGGCGGTTCCGCGGTCGCGGTCTCGGGCGACGATCAGGACCCGCTTCAACGGACGTATCCGGGAGATCGCCGCGCATTCGTAAGCGGCCTGATGACCGCTGCCGAAGATCACCAATGTCGAGGCGTCTTTGCGGGCCAGCATGTCTGCGGCAACGGCATCTGCCGCGGCGGTACGATAGGCGTTGAGCTTGCCGGCCTCCATCGCGACCGTGAGGCGGCCGCTCTCCTGGTCAAAGAGCAGGATCATGGAGTTATGGCGCGGGAACCCGCGATCCAGATTACCGGGCCAATAGGAGCCGACTTTAAGGCCCGCAAGATCGGCAGTGGCCGCAGATTTAACAGTGAAGCGGTTCCGGCTCGATGATCCATGGCCGAGGACGACGGGAAAGTTCACGGTCCCTTCGGCGCAGGCGATCTCAAGCGCTTCCTGCGCCGCGGCGAATGCCATTTCATGGGACGCGAGCGCTGCGGATTCTTCTTCCGAAATGAACAACATCGCCTGTCCCCTCACCAGCCACGGAACCGCGGCCAATAGGCCAAATCGTTGGATTCGTTCGCGGAAAGCACGTGATAGCCATCGAACTGGGCCGCGGTTGCACAGGCGTGGTTCGGTAGGATATGGAGCTTTGTGCCGATCGGCAGATCGGGTAGCGGCGTTTCGCTGCCCGGCCGGACGGCGACCACACCATGCTCCTGGTTTGCCGTGACGACGATCAGGTCCTTCAACGGTCGCCTTTGACCGTCGCAAACAACGCCGAACCCCTGGTCAATCGCCTGATTGGCCGTACCCCGATCACGCGACATCGCCATCCAGCCGGCGTCCACGATGATCCATCCGCGCTCCTTTTGATGCCCAATGACGGTCGTGAGGACCGACAAGGCAATGTCGTCCTGTGTGCACACCTCGATTCCCGCCATGAAAAGATCGAAAAACACATAGACGCCGGCCCGGACCTCCGTGACACCGTCCAGATTCCGGGCGGCATGGGCCGTGGGGGTCGAGCCCAGACTGACGACTGGGCATGGCAGGCCGGCCCGGCGCAGCGTCTCGGCGGCAGCGACAACGGCGGACCGCTCCTGTTCCGCGAAGGCAGCCTGGGCTTCGGCGCCCACCGCAGCGTAGCTCTCGCCGGCATGGGTAATGACGCCGCGCAGCCGCGCCCCCTTGGCCAGAATTTCGCCGATCTGCACGAGTTTTGGGTCATTGGCCGCGAGGCCGGACCGATGCCCGTCGGAGTCAATCTCGATCAGCGCCGGAATCGGCTCGCCGCTGAGTCGAGATGCGGTCGCTACCGCCTCTGCCTGGACGATGGAATCCAAGACTACGGTGAGATCGCAGCCCATTGCCCGAAGACTTAGGACCCTCTCCAACTTGTCCGGGGATATCCCTACCGCGTAAAGGATATCCTTCACCCCTGCGGCGCCAAAAACCTCGGCTTCTTTCAGCGTTGACACGGTCGCCGGTCCGATGCCGTCCTTGAGGACGCGGCGGGCCGCTTCCACCGACTTGACCGTCTTAAGATGCGGTCGGATCTCAACGCCGAGCGGTTCCAGATGGGCGCGTAACCGCATGATATTCCGACGCATGCGCGCTTCATCGAGAATCAAGGCAGGTGTGGGAAGGGCAAGCAATGGAGCGGTCGTCATGGGCGAATTCCACGCAAAGACACATGAGGACTGATAGCCCCGCCCATGACCAAGCGCCATTTCAGCAAAGGCTCATATTAGGTTAAGTTTGACCTAAATGGTCAGTTCATACGATTTGCAGTTCTTCTCGGTGCTGAGCGAGGCCACGTCGCTCGCTGCCGCGTCGCGTGCGCTTGGAGTGAGCCCCTCCGCCGTGACGCAACGCCTCCGCTCGCTGGAGAGCCGCGTAGGCGTTCGCCTCGTCGATCGGTCGAGCCGCCGCCTGCAATTGACGGCCGAAGGACATCTGCTCGCCGCTCAGGGCACCGCAGTGCTCGCGCAGATCGACGCACTCACCGAAAATCTAGGCCGGCGCCGAGATGCCGTGACAGGCCACCTCCGCGTCGCGGCTCCTTTCGGATTCGGTCGCCGCTATGTCGCCCAGGTCATGGAGAGGCTGCGGACGGCCTATCCGCAGGTGGAACTCACCCTGTCGCTGTTCGACGATCCCGGGCACCTGCAGAGCGAGAGTTGGGATGTCCTGGTCCATGTTGGTCCGCTGACTGATTCGACGATGACAATGGTCCGGCTTGCTCCCAACCGGCGCGTGCTTTGCGCGGCCCCGAGCTATATCGAGCGCCATGGATTGCCGGAAAGCCCAACCGACCTTCGAGCCCATATCTGTGCGGTGATTAGAGAGAACCGGGATGACGCGACATTATGGTCATTCCGGAACGCCGAAGAGGCTGCCGTTACGGTTCGCATTCAGCCGGCCATGAGCAGCAATGACGGTGAGGTCATCAAGCAATGGGTCTTGGCCGGTCTGGGTATCACCGTGCGATCGGAGTGGGATGTCTCGGAGGAACTCAACACCGGCCGCCTGGTGGAGTTGCTGCCGGACTGGCGCTTGCCGGATGTCGATGTTGTCGCTCTCCTCGCGTCGAGGAGTGGCCGGGTGGCACGGACCGATCGCTTTCTCGAGTTTGTGAAGGCGGCGCTCCAGCCACCCCCTTGGCGTTCGACCGTAGCCCGATCAAGATAGTCGACGGAGCAGGCCCACCGCGGCATGACAGCTCGGACTAATCCGAGGTTTTGCGCCGCACGACAAATTGGAACTACCGCTCACCTATCATCGCCTTTAGCTTCACAACCGCACTCGCCGGGGCCGAGAGAACGGGCCGCCGCGTGTGGGACTGTGCAGCCGATTCAGCTGTCGCCATGGAGAAATGCGCGAGCAGGATCGCATCACAGTGATCAAGCCCGGCTGTTGCCCGGGCGATAAGCTGGTCATGGGTGGCCAGGTCATTGGCCATGAGCGCGGCACGGCCGCCAGGGACAATGACGGTTTCAAGCGTTGCTTCCGAGCCTGCCGCCTGCGCCATCGTGCGAAACTCCTCCTCCATGGAAGCGACCGCCGGTTCGAAGGTTGCGAGCATGCCGATGCGACCGCCAATCGCCAGGGCGGCGTCGAACATCGCTTCATTCGGCTTCAGAACCGGGATGGATAGTTGCTGCGCCGCCAGCTCAATACCCTCACCGAATGCCGAGCAGGTGAAGAGGATCCCATCTGCCCCGCTCCCGGCGGCATATCTTGCCAAATCCACCATGCGTTTCGAGAGAGCAGGCGTTTGAGCGCCCGCGGCCGCGCGATCGGCCGTGAG
>NZ_DATJJK010000184.1:0-59575 GCF_035492295.1 Acidisoma sp.
GCCTGCGCGGCAGCTGGCCCAAGAGTGCGGTTGCAGCGCGGGGGCGGATCGGCTATCGGCGCCGCACATGAATGCCATTTCGGGTTCTCAGACTTTGATCTCCGTCGAAGCCGACCAGGGCTTCGCCATCGATCTGCGCCATGGTCTCGGTTTCCGGGCCCGTAACGCGATGGCCGTGCAGGACGTGCTGCGCGGTCTCAGCCTCTGGCGCCTCGCCCTGATGCTGAGCTGGCTTGACATCCGGCTGCGCTATCGGGGCTCGGTGCTCGGTCCGCTCTGGCTCACGCTGTCGACTGCGGTGATGGTGGGGACGCTGGGTTTCGTCTACGCCTATCTCTTCAAGACGCCAATCCGCGACTACCTGCCCTTCCTCGCGCTGTCGCTGACACTGTGGAGCTTCCTCGCCGGCATCGTGAACGACGGGTCGACCGTCTTCACCCAGTCGGAGAGCATGATCCGCTCCATGCGGGTGCCCTTCTCGCTCTATATCTATCAGCTGCTGGCCCGCAACCTGCTGATCTTCGCCCATAATATCATCGTCATCGTGGTGGTCTTCGTGGCCTTCCAGACGCCGGTGACCTGGGCCGGTTTCGCCGCGATCCCGGCGCTCGCGCTGTGGATGGTGGATGGGGCAGCGGTCTGCCTCATGCTCGGCGCGCTCTGCGCCCGGTTCCGCGACATCCCGCCCATCGTCGGCAGCGTCATGCAGATCGCCTTCTACGTCTCGGGCGTGATGTTCAAGCCCGGCATGCTCGGCCAGCACAGCCGTTTCCTGCTCTACGATCCCTTCTACAGCATCCTCGAAGTGCTGCGCGCGCCGCTGCTCGGCCAACTGCCCTCGCGGGAGACCTATATCAGCGCGCTCGGCTTCTCCGCCGTGCTCTGCCTCCTCGGCTGGCTGCTCTTCATGCGCGTGCGCCACCGCATCGCCTTCTGGGTGTAAATGACCATGGCAGCGCGCATCGAGGTGCAGAACCTCCATATTCATTTTCCCGTCTATCACGGCCAGGCCCGCAGCCTGAAAAAGAGCCTGCTCGCCCGCGCCACCGGCCGCCGGCGCCTGCAGGAGAACGCTCAGCACCGGCTGGTGGTGCAGGCGTTGCAGGATGTCTGCTTCGACCTGCAGCCCGGCGAGCGGCTCGGCCTCGTCGGCCATAACGGGGCCGGCAAGACGACGCTGCTGCGGGCGCTCGCCGGCGTCTATGAGCCGGTCGCGGGCAGCGTGCGCATCCAGGGCACGCTCAATGCGCTGCTCGACCCCAACCAGGGCATGAATCCCGAACTCACCGGGCGGGAGAATGTCGCGCTGCGCGGCCGCTATCACCGCATGGGCCATGAGGCCGTGGAGGCCTTGCAGGAAGATGTGCGGAGCTTTGCCGAACTCGGCGATTTCTTCGACCTGCCGACGCGCATCTATAGCTCCGGCATGGTCATCCGCCTCGCCTTCGCCATGGCGACGGCGATCCGTCCCCAGGTGTTGCTGATGGACGAATGGTTCCTGGCGGGGGACGCCTCCTTTCGGGAGAAGGCGCGCGAGCGCCTGGAGACCATGGTGCGCGGTGCCGATATCCTCGTCCTCTCCACCCATATGAACGACATCGTCCGCTCCTGGTGCACCCGCGTCATCTGGCTCGAGGATGGGCGCGTGCGCGCCGACGGACCCACGGACGAGGTGATGGACGCCTTTTCCGGCGGGGCCGATGCCAGCGCCCTCTTCCCGGAAGCCGCTTTGGGCTGATCTGCCGTGGCGGCAGACGGCTCCGGCGTCTTTCCTCCGGCCTTTCCGGCCTCCGGCTCTTGCCCCCCGAGAAAATTCCGCTAAGCACAGCCCCATGCGCAACTTCCTGGATTTCGAGAAGCCTCTCGCCGAACTCGAGAACAAGATCGACGAGTTGAGGCGGATGCCCGGCCCCGAGGGCTTGAGCATCGCCGACGAGGTCGCGCGCCTGTCCGAGAAGGCCGACCGCCAGCTCCGCACCCTTTATGCCAAGCTCTCGCCTTGGCAGAAGACGCTGGTCGCCCGCCACCCGGATCGGCCCCGCGCGCTCTCCTATATCGCGGCGCTGATTGCCGAGTTCACGCCGCTCGGCGGCGACCGCGCCTTCGCCGAGGATGCGGCGATCGTCGGCGGCATCGGCCGTTTCCAAGGGCATCCGGTGATGGTGCTGGGGACCGAGAAGGGTACCGACACGGAAAGCCGCATCAAGCATAACTTCGGCAGCGCCCGGCCCGAGGGCTACCGCAAGGTGCACCGCCTCGTGGAACTGGCGGGGCATTTCAAACTGCCCATCTTGAGCTTCATTGACACGTCCGGCGCCTATCCTGGCGTGGATGCCGAGGCGCGCGGCCAGGCCGAGGCCATCGCGCGCGCCATTGAGGCGGGACTTGCCGCACCCGTGCCCTTCATCGCGACGGTGATCGGCGAGGGCGGCTCGGGCGGCGCCATCGCGCTTGGTGCCGCTGACCGTGTGCTGATGCTGGAGCATTCCATCTATTCCGTGATTTCGCCCGAGGGCTGCGCCTCGATTCTGTGGCGCGACGCCGCCGCCGCGCCGATGGCGGCCGAGGCGTTGAAACTCACGGCGGATGACCTGCGCCGCTTCGACCTCATCGACGCCGTGATCCCTGAGCCGCTGGGCGGCGCGCATCGCGCGCCGGAGGAGACGATGACGGCGGTGGGCGAGGCAATCGGCCATGCCCTGGCGCCGCTCCTCACCCAGACGCCGGAGGCGCTCAAGGCGCGCCGGCGGGAAAAGTTCCTCGCCATGGGGCGTGAGGGGCTCGCCTGAGGCCTGCGGCCCGAAGCTCTTGCCAGGAAATCCGGCCCGGGGGCGGCTTGGCGCCAGGGTTGCGGGTGGCGCCGCTTCATGGAAGGCTGCGGCGACGCGCGGTGGCGGATCGGGGGCGGGGAGCGTGACTGCATGACGATTGCCGCCGTTACCTGCGTCAGGGACGAGGCCGATATCATCGAGGAATGGCTCGCCCATCATCTCGCCCTCGGCATCGCGCGCATCCATATCTTCGACAATGGCAGCGAGGACGACACGCGCGCTCGTGTCGAGGCGATCGCGCGGCAGGAGCCTGGTGTCACCATTCAATCCTGGAACCCGCCTTCGGGGGAGCCGCAGAAGGCGGCTTTCGCGGCGGGTCTGGAACTCATGCGCACCGAAAATGTTGACTGGTGCGCCTTCATGGATGCGGATGAATTCATCGGCAATGGCCGTCGTGATGCGGCCGGAGCTACCGAGCGCTTCAGCGACTTTCTAATGCGGCACGAGAACCACTGCGCCATCGGCCTGAACTGGGCGATTTTCGGCAGTTCAGGCCATGAGACGCGTCCACTCGGCCTGATCCAGGAGAATTTCCTGCGCCGCGCCGAGAATAGTTTTGTCGTCAACCGGCATATCAAGTCCATCATCCGGCCGCACTTCACTAGAGGCGTACATCACGTTCACGGCTTTTTACTTGACGCGCCTTACGTCAATGCGGCGGGCGAGGAAATCCGCTGGCGGACGGAGGAATATGGCGGTGCCGTGCCACCTTTCGCCTATACCGAAAATGCTCCCTGCCTCGATGAATGGCGAATCAACCACTATTTCTGCCGCTGGCGGGGACGGTGGGAGGAGAAGATGCGCCTATCGCGACTGCGGGATGTCTTTTGGCGGTCGGAACAGGACTGGATCCATCACGACCGCAATGAGGTGTTCGATGACAGTGCGCGGCGATGGACCGGGACTGATCGCATGATCATGCAAGCATGGCGTGCAGAGTCACTTTCGGTCATATAATGCCATAGCCTGACGTTGATTCCGCCCAGATCAGAGCGTTGAGCACCCTATGGTTAAGCCAAAATCCTGCCTGCCGAACCCATTTGGCACCACACCGTTTCTGTTCGGCTGGGAAGGGGCCTTTCTGGGCAACTGTCTCAGCAGCTTGGCTAATATGGTTGTTTTCTCTCTGCGCAACGATATTCCTACCATCTACCCGAACATTGACGCCCATTGCGAAATCTTCGCGGATCCGGGCCGGTCCCGCTCTGTCCATGATCCCGAAAATCGTCTTGAGGCTGACAAGATTGCCACTCTCAAGACGCAGATCAACGGCTATTTCGAAGACTATTACCCAGGCTTTGACCGCCAAGTCGTAACGACTGACTTTGTCGAGTTGAGTGGATTCTCCCAGGCGACAGGTCTGTCGCTTTTTCTTCCCTACCATTACCTCATGCATATCCGGGACTGGTCTGACGATGAAATGGAGCGCCGCGCCGCAGCCTTCTGTCGGCTGGGCAATGGCCTGATTTTGCCTGGCGCTTTCTGGAATCAATATACCGACATGCGACAGGCTGCTCCCTATGGCGAGGCATTGCGCATTCATCTTGGCCAGTTACGTGAAGATCAATGTATTGAGCGTGCCCAACATATGCAGACACATGCGGGACACGTGAAGATCGGCATTCACATTCGTCAGAGCGATTCACGCAACTGGCACGGTGGTGCGTATTTTTACGAGATCGAGGATTACCGATCGATCATGCGGCACCTGCACCAGAGCCTGGCAGGTCGCGACCATGTTTTCTACATCTTCTCCGAAATGCAGTGGAGCGACGGAGATTTTGCGGGTTTACCGGCCTTCTACCGCCGGGCAGCCTTTCTCGACGATTTCGTGACCATGGGGCGTTGCGACTACGTGGTCGGCCCTCCCAGCACTTTCGCTACTTGGTCTTCCTTTCTCGGGGGGGCGAAGCGCATCATCATGACCAAGCCGCGCATCGCAGCATTGGCAGAGACAGTGAGCTTGATTGATTTCGGGGTCGATATTCCCTTCCCAACTGGCGGGTACCTGCCGGGTGACCCGGCCGGGCGACCGGTTTGATGGGACGTTTTCTAAAGCTGATGTCCGCGCATGGTCTTCCTGTGATGGCTGAAGAGGCAACCGGCCATATCACGAACGGGCGCATGGGCTTGCCCGGCAATGTGTCGGTTTTTGCCTATCACCCGGACGAGAATGCGCGGCAGCTTTATTTGACGGCATGTCTGCCGGAAGGTCGGGTGCCGGCATTGCGGCCGCAAGAGACGGTCGGCCAATTCGTGCCGGTCAACCTATCCAGAACCAGTTCGGACAGTTTCTGCCTATATTCGCCGCGCTCTAACCTTTTTGCCGTTGCGGCACGGCCTGGTCATGATGATGCGGCAGGTCATGTGCTTTTTTCGGTGAAAGAACCGAAAGGCTGGGAACGGTTCACGGCGGCTTTCTGCGATCAAGCGGTGGTTCCGAGATCGCTTGCCGAGGCCGCGCCTTTTCTGGAACGTTTCCATGCGCAGCCGAAGAGTCTGGCTGGGATTGCTGCATTGCTGGCGGAATTACCGGAAAACGCCCTTGGACGAGATATCCTCAACGCAGTTGGATTCGTTCTTCCAAATCAGCTGCTAACGGCGCTCGCCGAGGAATGCCAGCGTCAAGGGTGGATGAGGCAACGTTTTGCCGAACTCTATCCAGACGATCTCTCGGCGAGCCACGGGCTGCCCGGTCTGTGTGACTGGATTGAGCAACGGATGGAACAAGGCTCCCCAACCAAGGCTAGTCCATTTCGTGGCATTGCACTTCGCCACCTGATACCAACGTTCGGTCGGCGGGAGCAGTCGTCTGAGCACCGGCCTGACAAACCGGGAAATACTCCTCGGATCAAGAAGCTTGGCCCTGAATTCGACAAACTAGATGATGCCAATGGCAGCTTTGGTTCATTGCCTCATGCCTGTACTATGGCATTGCGGCAGATCACCCGTCCTCGGCAACGCGCTTGCGTGATCGCGACGGCTCGCAACGAGGGGCGAGCCATTGTCGAATGGGTTGCACACTACAAGGCCGTCGGATTCGATGAAATCTTTATCTATAGCAATGACAATGAGGACGGCTCAGATGCGTTGCTGCGGCGCCTTGCTCAGGCGGGTGAGATCGTCTGGACGGACAATGTCCTGAACCAGGGCCGACGACCGCAACCCAAAGCCTACGCCCATGCACTTCAGCTCGATCCGCACGTGCTCGACTACGAATGGTCCCTCGTCGTCGATCTCGACGAGTTTCTAGAGTTCGACTGGTCGATATTCGGCTCACTGGCAGATTATCTCGACTGGTGCGAGTGCCTGACTTTGGATGCCATATGCTTCAGTTGGCTGGTCATGGGATCCAATGGCGAAACGGTATGGCGAGATGCATCGATGCGGCAGCGCTTTCCCTTTCGCCGCAATCTCGCTAGCGCCGGGTGCCATGTCAGTCCCCTTGTGAAATCGTTCTTTCGCACCAATCGCTATGTTATGTCGACGCCCCATTCGCCAATTTCGTTTCTGGCTAAGCCTCGTGTTGTGGTGACGCCATCAGGTGAGCTATTTAGCTTCGATCCTGCGAGGGGCAGAGGACAGTCGCTGAACCCTACTATTCACATGGGTTGGATCGCGCATTATTTTTTCAAATCGAACGAAGAGTTCCTACGCAAATTCTCCCGCTCGCGTGGAGATGCGGCTCTGACGACCGACCTCACCTTTCCGTCTTTGACGAAGCACTTTTTGAACGCCTTTTTGGAAAGCACGGAGCGCGTGGCCGATATTCGCCCTCCAGGCCAGTTCGACCTCCGCCTTGAAGCAGAAGTGCAAAGGTTACGGGCATTGCCCGGTGTCGCTCAAGCAGAACGAGCGATTAGAGCGTGGTACGAACAGAGCCACGAGAGGATGGTCGAGGCCGCAATGTCCTCATCCGCGATTGCCGATGCAGGCGATGTTGGAAAGACCTTCATGCGGCCATTCTCAGGCTGAGAGTCTTCTTTCAGACGGCCGCTGTCGACTGTATTTTTGCAACATCCAGAAACCGCTTTGCCTCCTCGGGCCAAGCGGCGACGATCTCAGAGTTTCCATAGAGGGTCTTCAGCATAGCCAACTTCTCGGCGTAACGCTGCCTCAGTCGCTCATCGATCTCGGCGATGCGGGGCAGGCGCTTCAGGGCCTTAATCTCATCCACTTGGCCAGGGGCGCAGAGTGCCGCACGCCGGGTGATTTGCAAATCGGTCGCTTCATACTGCGTCATGAAGCTCTTCGCCCTGGCAGGGTCCATCGGTTTGATCTCGGTATTACTGGTGATGGCGTGGCCGCCCGGATTGCGGGCGTTCTTCCACAGCCATTCATCAGCTGATTTGTAGATGTAGTGATAGACCATCGCCGGACGCTCTATAACTGCATCGGCGAACTTGGGCGAATGGCCAAAGCCTCGCGCCCCTGTGTGCCAGGAGTGTTCCCGGCCCGCGCCATTAAATCGGGCGAGTGCGCTGCGTTCATCGGTAAAAGCAACATGCGCTTCGGAGTGGCAGACCCGGTTGGTTCGAGACATGGACTTGACCAGCCTGACCCCTTCTCCCATCTGGCGCTCGGTTAGAAGTCGCTGATTGCGATGAGAAAGCGGCAGGCCGCTGCGCAGCGGAATTTCCTCAGATTTGAGGAAGGCCCAGCTGATCGACACGCTCTCAGCTCCTCGATCGCTCTGCCAGTCACAGTAGTCTCCGATCGTCGGGAATGTCCCACGATCCAAAACGAAAAGCTCGTCCAGGTCGATGACCAGGGTCCACTCAAAGTCGAGAATATCAGGCATAAAGCCGAGCGCATGCCCATAGGCCTTGAATTGCGCATGGCCAGTTGTGCGATCCAAACGATTGTCGATCCAGGTAATGACACCCGCTTCAGCAAGTGCCCGGAGAAGATCGTCGGAACCGTCGTCGTTATCATTACTGTAAATGTAGAAGCCTTCAACGCCGAGGCAACGATGATAGGCAATCCACTCGAGAAGATAGATACCTTCGTTGCGAGCAGTTGCAAGCATCGCAATTTTCCGGCGTGGCTTGATCAGTCGCCGGGCCCGCAAATTACATCCATGCGCGAAGGAGCTATATCCCCCCGTCAGCCCGACGCGGCCGAGGTCGTCCAGCTCGGGGCCGATGTTTCTCACCGTCGAACCGGTCGGCTCGGCGACAGGCGCGGAATCCGCTCGCGCCAACGATGTGCCCCCGCTCTTTCGTTGCCATGCGGCAAGAGCAGGGAGAGCATCGCGTGCCCAAACATCCGTCGGGAAGGCATGCGCGATCATGGCCGAGAGTGCATCGTCCGTCAGTGCAGCCTCGGCTATGGCGTCGATTAGGGCCGTCGAAAGAATGGGCAGCAGAGCGTTTAACAGGTCACCGGCATCTGGCTCTCCGGCAAGGAGCGCCTTAAGCCGTGCGGCGGTCAGCGGCGCACTCAGGACCTGCTCCCATCGTTCAGCTGCTTGCGTGGCGCGTGAGAAGTCGACACGCCTGTCCGCCATTATGGGCTCAAAGAATTCCCAGGAGCGAGCGTGTTCGGCGCTGTTGACCAGGGGCGCGTCAGCGACCGGCGTCGCCGTCAGAAATCGCCCAGAGAAGGGATGCATCATTGCCAGTCGATGCTCTCCGACACCCCGGAACAGCATCGTCGTTGTCTTGACCCGGTTTTGTGGTAGCACCGAAAAGGGTAGAGACTTTTCGTCCGCGGCGATCAGAACGATAAGATCAGGTCGGGCAGTCGACCGCCAAGCAAGAAGTAAAGCGTGCTCTTCTGGATTCGGCTGTTGAGATGCGCAGAGGATACCGTCGCGTCGACCGACACATAAAATACTGCGATGAGCCGACAGCAGGTGGGTAAATCGTATCATACAGACGATACTGGGCGGGAAGGCTACGCCCGATCAAGCTCTTGCGGGATGATATTGTCGCCTCACTCCTTCCCATACCGGATAAGCACCGTGCCGTCCTCTACCGCCGGCACGCGGTGCGCGGCGAAGGTCGCGTCCGCTCCCGGTTGCTGGGCGAGCCAGCCCTCGTAGAGACCTTCGACGACGCCCCCGAGCCAAGTGCCCGGCGGATCGCCGCGGCCGCCGATGCGCGGCAGATCCTCATGCGTCAGATACAGGCAGGCGTCCGCGGCCGAGAAGGCGATGCGTACCCGGCCCCAGCCGAAATTGCTTAAGACCTCGTTCATCTCGAGGGTGAGGCCGGCAGTCGAACTCTGCGCCGTCAGCGGATGCTGAATGGCGAGCTGACGGCCGACGCCATGTAGCAGCGCATCCCGCCCGGAGGCGCCGGCGATGGCGTCCAACTCCTCCGCGAGCGCCCGCAGCAATGGGCGCCAGTCCGGCGCAATGCGCGGGGCCCTGAGCTCAGGCTGGCCCCTGCGCGTCGCTTCCGTCGCGCGCGCGGCCGGCATCTCGTCCAAGGCGCTCATCCCTGCCTCCGCAAGGCCTGAGCCCGGCCGCGCGGGGCGCGCGGCGGGGAGAGGGCGGCAAGGGCGAGGGCGATCACGGCGGGTTTCCTCATTCCGAATCAGCAAAAGTATAGCGGGCGAAGGCCATCAGGTCGGCCTGGTTCCAGTTGGCGGTCTTCTGGTAGCCGGCAGAGCCGCCGACCACGAGCATCGGCGAGAGGTGATATTCGAAACTGCCGTTCAACCCGCCCACGATGCCGGATTGGTTCTGGCTCGCATAGCTCGTCTGAACATTCTCGTTCTGCGAGGCATAGTAGGTGGAGATGACGCCGAGCTGGCTTTGCAGCGCGGCGTCGGTGGGGAAGACCTGGCCGCCATCGGCGTTGAAGGTCTGCACGCCGACGGCGCCGCCCAGCGTGTAGGTGAGACTGCCGCGCGTCGCACTCCATGTCACCGGAATGGTGGCGGCGACATAGGTCTGCGGGCTGAAATAGCCGCCATAGCCAAGGGTGAAATGATCCTCGTTTTTCGCGTAGCCGAAATAAACGAGGTTGAGGCCGACGCGCACTTCGTCGGCCGGGGTCTTGTAGACCGGATAGCTGCCGCCGGCGCCGAGTTCGAGCTCGGTATTGCTCATCACGTTCTCGCCCTGCAGCCAGTCATAGCCGCCGCCGGCGTAGAAATTGGCGAGGCCGGGATTGAATTCCAGCTGGCCATGGACGCGCGTGCGGGTAACGCCGCCCCAGGTGGTGCCGGTGCCGGGATCGGTGGTGCCGGCATAGGCGAGGAGGCTGTCGGTCACAGCGCGGCGCTCGCCCGTCAGGCGGAAGGTCAGCTGATCGGTGAGTTGCGGCGCGATCTCGATCCCGCCCACGAAATTGGTGATCTTGAAGCCGAGCGGCGTGCTGCCGGCATCGAGGCTCAGCCACTTCTCCTTGTAGGCGAGGTCGAGGCCCACGCCGGTTGCGGTCTGTGTGCCCGGGTCGGCCACAGTGACGCCACCGAAGGTTTTCAGCGTTTGGTTGAAGACGGCGCTGCCGAACTGCTCCTGATCGTAGATCCCGGTGCCGAGCGTGCCGGCGTCGAGATAGGTCGGTGTCGCCGTCAGCGTGATGCGGCCGACACCGGCGGGGGAGAAGCTTGCCTCGATCGGCACGCCGAAATTCGCGAGCTGGCTGGTTCCGGCGTCACCGGAGCGGAATTCAAGCGCGGTCGAACCGGCGACATAGGGTGCGATCGCGGTCTTGATCGTCTCGATGCGCGTGTTGAGGTCGGCGATCATCGGGTCGGTCGCTGCAGCGTCCGGAGCCGTGCCGGCGGCGGCGAGGCTGCTGCCGGCGAGCGAATTGTCGGTGACGAGACCGGAACCGGCGAGCACGCCGCTCGCCGTGCTCGTCGTGGCGGCACTGTCCGGCGCATTGCGGAAGGGGTTGACCGGACCGGGGCTGACGGTGGCGGCCGCTCCATTGGCGGCCACCTGGAAGCTGGGATTGGCGCCCCCCGGCACGGCGGCATAGCCCAGCTGCTGCTGGCGCAGCGCGCGCGCCTGCCGCAGGTCGTGCAGTGCATCGGCCTGCAGGCCGCGTGCCTGGGCGATATTGGCCGCCAGGATCCAGTTCTGCGGATCGTTCGGGTTCTGCGTCATGTTCTCGGTGACCAGGCGCGAGGCGAGGCCGTAATTGCCAAGCTGGATCGCGGCCGCGACCGCACCCTGACGGGCCCCGACATTGGTCGGGTCGTTGGCAAGGATGCGCTGGTTGATCTCCAGCGCCTTCTGCGGCTGGTCGGCGGTCTGATAGAGCCGGGCGAGGGCGGTATTGAGCGCGGGATCGGTCGGGCTGCGCGCCAGCGCCGGTGCCAACTGGTCATAGGCATCGGCCGTGCGGCCGGCGGTGTTGAGCGCGTCCGAGCTGCGCACCGCGATGCCGTTCTGCAACCCGTTCAGGGCGGTCTGCTGATCGGCCGTCAGCGAACCCGGCGGGATGGCGGCGAGCATGGCACTGGCCCCCGGCGTATCGCCGGCGGCAAGCAGGCCCTGGGCCCAGTTGAGCCGGGCCGCCCCGCCCGCATTCGGCGTCATGGCGGCAGCCGCGCTGATCGCGGCCTGGGCATCCGCCGGATCCGACAGTGCGGCGAAGGCTTTGGCGACGGCGAGGCCGCGCGCCCCTGTCGGGTCGCGCTGGCTGGCGAGCGCCATCAGTTGCTGCCGCGCACTCATCGGGTTGCTGGACGCGAGGGCGACGGCGGCGGTGATCTGACCCTGGATCGCAGCTTGGTCGAGTAGCGCCTGCATCTCAGGCGTGCGGCTTCGGCGCGGCACGTGCTGGATGAGGGCCATCGCCTCGGCGCTGTTGTTGGTCTCCTGCGCGAAAATGATGCCGGCCTGCACTGCCGCGGCGCTGGGGCGGGGAACGTCCGTGACAGCGGACATGACCCCCTGCGCATCTGCGGGCTGGCCGTTGGCGACGAGGGCGCGGGCGAGGTCGAGCCGGAGCCAGGGATCGTTGGGTGCGGCGTCCACCGCCGAACGGTAAAGCGCGATGCGTCCGGCGGCATCCGGCATGCCCTTCGCCTGCTGGGCGAGGAGCTGGGCGCGGGCCTGATCGGAGAGGCTGCCGCCGCTCGCCTGCACTTCGGCGAGAAGCTGGTTCGCCTCCGGCTGATTGCCTTCCCGCGAAAGCACGCCGGCCAGCGCGAGCTTGATGCCGGCATTGTTCGGCTGGGAGCGGAGCAGCTTGCGGTAGAGGGCTTCCGCCTGGGGCAGGTCGCCGCGTCGGCTCGCGGACTGGGCCGCGGCGAAGGAGCCGCCGAGCTGGGCACCGGCCAGCGCCTGGCGCAGGCCCGGGGCCTGCTTCGGGTCGAGGGCGATGGCACGGTTGATGAGCGTCGTCGCTTCCGCCGTGCGACCTTCCTTGAGGAGCACGAGGCCAAGGCCGCCGGTCGCCCCGGCATCCTTGGGATTGGCGGCGAGTGCCTTCTGGAACAGCGCCTGCGCCTGGGTGAGGTCGCCCCGGTGGAAGGCGTCATAGGCTTCGCTGGATTCCTGCGCTCCCGGGGCCTGGTTGGGCGGGTTGAGCGCATTCGCCATCAGCGTCTTGACCGTCGGATCGTCAGGATAGCGCGCCTGATAGGCTTTGATGGCGCTGATCGCACTCTGGTCGGCGGGCAGCCAGCCCAGCGCCTGGTGCCAGCTTTCCTGCGCGCGGGCGCTGATCGAGGGAATGCGGGTGAGGGCGGCCAGCCGGTCGATGCCCTGCATCCGGGTATCGCTGCGATAGGTCAGCGCCTGGGCATAGGCAAGCTGAGCTTGCAGATTGTTCGGGTTCTGCCGTGCGGTATCAGCGAGACCCTGGAGAGAGGTGGCGTAGCCGCCGGGCGTGGCCCCCAGTGTCTGGTAGTATTCGACGGCAAGGCTGTCGGGCGGCGTGCTGCCGCCGAAGAGAGCGCGATAGGCATCCGCCGCCTGCTGCGCCTGGCCCTGCTGCGCAAGCTGCCGTGCATTGGCCAGCGCATCCGGGCTGATGGCGCCGATCTTGATGGCCTGCTGGACGTCGCGGATTTCGGGCGCGTTCGGACTGGTTTTCTGCAGCACCGCCAGGGTCTGCTGCGCCTCGGTGGATTTCCCCGAGCCTGCCTGCACTTCAGCAATGATGGCGAGCGCCGCGGCGTTGTTGGGTGAGAGTTTGAGCGCGCGGGTCGCCGCCGTCATGGCGCGGGTCGGGTCATTTTGCTCGCGCCAGTAGCGGGCCTGGCGCAGCAGCACGTCGAGGGCGCTTCCGCTGCCATTGGCCGAGGGTGGCGGTGCCGGGGTCGCGGCGGCGGTCGCCGCGGCCTGAACGGCGGCGGCGGCCGGGGCCGGGGTGGCAGAGGCAGGTGCTGCCGGCGCCTGCAGCGGCGTCGGCGTGCCTGCCGCCTGTTGTGCGAGGGCCGCGCCCGGTGCCATGGCGGCAAGCGCGATCAGCGACGCACCGGCGCGGGCATGACGCCTCATCATTGCTTCTCTCCGAGAGCCTTGAGCCGTACCTGCGCCCGGCGCCGTAGGATGGCATGAACCGCGAAGGTCAGCAGCACGCAGCCGATGATCATGACGACGACGATGGTGAAGGGCTGATCGCGCAGCCAGTAGCTCGGCCACATCCAGAAGGGGATCCAGCCAACCGTATAGGTCGGGCCGACCCGGAAGGAGGTGACCTGGCCGCCTGAGACGATGCTGAGATCGCCCTGCAGCAGGGGGTTCATGGTGGGGTCGGTTACCGCCGTCATGATGTTGTCGAGGCCCTGCGGCGTTCCGGCGAGCAGCGCCACGACCGTATGCTGGCCACCCCAGGGGGAGGCGCCGCTCGCGACGATGGCGGTATTCTCGTTGACAGCGGCGGAGAGGGTGGCCGCGGCGCGCCGCTGGTCGGTGCGGTGGCCGTTGCCGAAGATCTGGAAGACGTTGCCCAGTGCGTCGTCACCCACTTTCACGGTCATCTGACCGTTGCCGAGGGAAATCGGCATGTCCTGCATGATGTCCGTCAGGCTGCCGAGATGGGCGACGGTGCCCATGACGAGAATATTGCGCGTCTTGATCGACGGCTCCTCCTCCGGCCGGGCGACCGAGAGGTTGAGCACGGGATAGCCGGTCCAGTAGCCGAAGCGTCCCATGAGGCGAAGATAGGCGCTGATTTCCCCGCTTGCCGGCGTATCGGGCAGCACGACCGCGGTATCAGAAAGATCGGCCATGCGGGTGAAGGGGAAACCCGAACTGACGAAATAGGCGAGGTTCGGCATTTCGGCGAAATGATAGGCACGGCCGAAGCTGATCGTGGAATTGGGGTCGATGCCGAGGGTCGGATCGGACGGGGTGGCGACGCAGGCGCCGCGGTTCAGTGGGCGAGTGTCAAAGAAGAACTGCAGCGCGTTGGCACCGAAGACGTTGTAGGGCGGGATATAGGCCGTGTGGAACGGACCGGTCGCGCCGAAGACGGGCAGCCAGTTGCGCCACCAGGCGTTCTTCTCCGCGTTCGCGAGCGGGATCGACTGCAGGTAGATGCCGTTGATGCCGATGTCGAGACGGGAGACGGCGAGGTTCTCGATCGGTCCCGGCGGCGCGCGGAAAGCGACATGCAGGGGGAAGCCGCGGTCGCGCCAGGTGAAGAGATCAGGCGGCGCGCGGAAGGAGACCTGAACCAGCGTATCGTAGCCCGAGCCGTCCAGATTGCGGACGTCGGTCAGCGCGCCAAGGCGGACGGGGCGGGTGGTGGAGATCCAGGCCGGCGCATCATAGGGCTTGCGCGGGGGCACCTCGGGCGGTGTCACCTGCAGGTTGCTGCCGCCCATAGTGCGGTAACCGAGGGCGAGCGCGGTCGCGGCCTGGACCGCCTCCTGCCCGTCGCGCCCGTAGATGACGAGCAGCGTGCCCAGGGCGTCGGAGGGGTTCGGGACCAGGGCCACGCCCGGTCCGTTGATCGCCGGCAGACCCGGGATGCTGCTGCTGTTGCCGGTAACGATCATGACCGCATTGCCCGTCGGCGGCGTGGATGAGACGGGGAAGCTGGCACCCCGGAAATCGGCGAGTTGGCCGAACCACGAGGCGACGATGCCGGCAGCGTGCAGGGTGTCGTCATCGGCCTGGGCTGGAACGACGAAGGGCAGCAGCAGCGGCCGGTTGTCATGCTGGTCCAGGAAGGGCAGCGGCAGCTGCGCGAGGTCGCGCTGCGGCGGCAGGTGCTGCACCGTCATGGTGATCGTTGAGCTGTTATAGACGGTACCCCAGATGAGGCCGCTCAGCAGATCGTTGCACTGGGTCGTATAGGCGCCTGTCAGGCGGAAGTTCAGGGCATTCGCGCTCTGGAAGAAGACCGGGTTGATCGGCATCGAGACGGTGAAATTCGACTGATGTGCGGTCACCGGAATGGTGCCGACATACTGGTCGTTCAGCGTCACCGTGATGTTGCTGAGATCGGGCAGCAGCGCGGGCGAGATGGCGCCCGTAAGGTGCAGCGTCGCGTTGGTCACGACTTCGTCCGAGCGCACGCCGAAATGGACGCCTTGGAGCGAGCTCGTGCCGCGCAGCGCGAGCTGGCTGGTAGCCCCGAGTTCCTTGAGCGAAAGGGTCACGTTCTCGACCGAAGTGGCAGACGCGGCATCGCCGGCGGAGGCTTGGACCGGGGTTTGAACCGGGGTCTGGGCCGCCGGGGCGGTCGCGGCCGCAGCGGCATTCGCCGCATTGCCAGCAGCGTTCGGGGTGGCGGGGCTGGGCACCTCGATATTGGGCAGCGGCACCGAGCCCGCCGCATTCGACTGGGGAATCGGCCGCACCGTTGTCTGCGCATGGGCGAGGAAGGGTGTCGCCAGCACGAGGAAGAAGACGAGGGCCGCGGTCCGGCCTGTACTGCCCTGGCCCTGATCCATGCCTACGTTGGTGCGGGCGAGGGAGGAGCGGATGGTCTCCTCGATCTGCGCCTGCTCCGCCAAATTCGGTCGCACGTCGTTGCTCGGTCGGCGGAAGAGGCCGCCGATCGACTGCAGCACGCGCCAGAGGCTGACGAGCGGCTGGTCCTTGGGGAAGTCGGTCCAGTCCACCCAGGCATCCGCGCGGCCGAACACGCTCTGGATGATGGCTGCCTCGTCATCCAGCGTCTTCGGCTCGAAGTTCAACAGCATTTCTTTTTCGTTCCAGCGGAGATAGCGGGAGGGGATCAGCGCGGAGCCGCTGGGCAGCGGAATTTCGAGCAGGACCTCGGAGTCGTCCGGCATGTCCTCCGGTCGGTCGATCAGCGTGCGCGCGCCGCTCTGCGAGAGGTTCTGCACCCGGCCGGTGAGCACGCGGCCGTCGGCGAGATGAACGATGGCAGGCAGATCGACGCGCACGCGGGCGCGGCCGCGCAGCTGTTGCCTTTCGCGGCCGACGGCCAGCGCGGCGAGCAGAATGAGCAGGCTGATGGTGGCCCAGATGGTGTTGAGCAGCAGCGCCTGGAATTCCAGTGTCGTCGTCTTCCAGAAGATCATGCTGAAGACGCCGCGCAGGATGCCGAGTATGATGAAGGCCGAGCAGATGAGGTTCGGGTAGACCGCGCGCAGGTCGAAGAATCCGCGCGAGAGCGTGCCACCTTTCTCCGTCACGTTGAACTTGCCCCGGCGGGGGCTCATCATGGTCACGATCGTCACGCGCACGAGGAAGAGGGCGAGCACGGTCTCGTAGATCTCGCTCCAGAAGGAGTGGCGCCAGTTCCGCTGGATGCGGGATGCGGTCGCGACCGAGTGGAAGATGTGCGGTATCGCATAGGCCGCGATCGCGAAGGGCGACGCCGCGATCATGTTCTGGAACAGGAGCAGATAGGCGAGCGGCGAGATAAGGAAGATGAGGCGCGGGATGCCAAAGAAGAAATGCACCATCGCGTTGAGGTAGCAAAGCCGCTGGCCGATCTGCAGGCCGGGCCCCATCAGCGGATTGTCGAGCCGGAAGATCTGCATCATGCCGCGCGCCCAGCGGATGCGCTGGCCGATATGCAGGATGAGCCGCTCGGTCGCGAGGCCGGCGGCGAGCGGGATCTTCAGATAGCCCGAGTTCCAGCCGCGGCGGTGCAGCTTCAGCATGGTATGCGCGTCTTCGGTCACGGTCTCGGTCGCGAAGCCGCCGATGCTCTCGAGGGCGGCACGGCGGATCACGGCGCAGGAGCCGCAGAAGAAGGTCGCGTCCCAGTAGTCGTTGCCATCCTGCAGCAGGCCGTAAAACAGGTTGCCTTCGGGCGGGACGCGCATGCCGGCGGCGAGATTCCGCTGGAAGGGATCGGGCGAATAGAAATGGTGCGGCGTCTGCACCATGGCGAGGTTCTTTTCCCGCACCAGCCAGCCGACCGTCAGCTGGAGGAAGGCGCGTACGGGAATATGGTCGCAATCGAAGATGGTGATGAACTCACCCTTCGTGACGGTCATCGCGTGGTTGAGGTTGCCGGCCTTGGCGTGATGGTTGTTGGGCCGGATGAGATAGCCGACGCCGGCTTCGGCGGCGAAGCGGCGGAACTCGTCGCGCTTGCCGTCGTCGAGGATGTAGACGCGGAACTTGTCCACCGGATAGTCGAGGGCGCGGCAGGCGAGCACAGTCGCGCGAACAACGTCCATGGATTCGTTGTAGGTCGGAATATAGACGTCGACCGTCGGCCATTCTTCGGGCGCTTCCGGCAGGGGCACCGGCTTGCGGCTGAGCGGCCAGGCTGTCTGGATATAGCCGAGCACAAGCACGACGACCGCGTAGAGTTCCGCCATCACGAGCAGCGAGCCGAGAACGAGCTGCACCGTCGTCTGGAATGTCAGCGTCTCGGTTGCGCGCCAGTAGATGTAGCGGGAGGACATCGCAAGCGAGAGAATGGAGAGGAAGAGGGTGACGCGCCGGTCGTCAAAACGATTTGCAATCAGGAACAGAACAGCTGTGGAGATGCCGACGGCAGCCTGCTGGCCGACCGTGAGGGGAACCGTCGCGATGGACGCGAGCATCGCGACGCCCACGAAGAGGCAGATGAGCGCGCCCACCCTGTTGCTGAGAACCTCCCTCATTCTTCTGCTGCCGACCTCTTCTAATCGTTAACTGTTGGCGGCTGTGGCACTGGGTGCCGGTGCTTCTTGGGCTCCGGCGGCCGAGGTCTCGACGCCACTGCCAGGCGCCGCGGCGGCGCGTGGCGCCTCCGATCCCGTCGAGGCCGCGATGATTTTGTCCGCGATCGCATCCATGTCCTGCGCCGCCTTGCTGCCCGGGGCATAGCCCATCACGGAGGTCTGGCGGGCGAGCGCTTCGGGCACATGCTCGTCGCGATAGACGCGGCCGAGCAGCCGCCCTTCGAGATGGCGCTCCGCCGCATCCGCCGCCGCACGCGAGAGGCGGCTGCGCATGTCGATCTGATTGACGACGAAGCCGATTTGGGCTGCCGGAAACGGCGTTCCCGAGACGGTGCGATAGAGGCCCTGGCTGTCGATCTTGGGTAGCTGGACGACGGAGGCGGCATCCGACAGCAGGACGACGACCATGAAGTCGATCAGACTGGTAAGGATCGAGGCAGCGATTCCGGGGCCGGGCGGGGTGTCGACGATCATGACGATCTCGGGGTCCTGCAGAATGTCCCGCAGAGGCTCTAGGAGAAGGGCCGGCTTCTCTGCGAGATCGGAATTGATCGCAAAACTCTGGGCGAAACTTGCGTGGCCATGCGGGAGCAGGGCGATGCCCGAGGGCGATCGCTGCAGGGTCGACTGCCAGGCGCGCCGCGGATCGGGTGCGGTCTTGAGGGTGGTGATGAACCCGGCGCGCTCGTAGGGATCGGCACCGAAATGCATGCCGAGGGCATTCTGTGGATCGAGGTCGAGCGCCACCACGCGATGGCCGCGTCGGGCGAACTCATGGGCGGTATTGGCCGCGAGGGTGGTCTTGCCCACGCCGCCCTTGGGAGAGACGAAGGCGATCAGGGGCATCGGCAGCCCCCTTGCCCGTGGATCGGGCGGTGCGACGCAGCCGCAGTCACGAGTCGCCATCCTTGTCGCGGCGGTGCTGGCTGCTCTGCATCGCCGCAAAGATGTCGGACAGGCTTGCGGGGGGCTGGGGTGCGGAGGGCGGCGGAGGCGCGGCCGGCTGAGGCGCGGCCGGCTGAGGCGCGGTTGGCGGCGGGGCAGCAGACTCGGGTGCGGCCGGCTGAGGTGCGGCCGGCTGAGGTGCGGCCGGCTGAGGTGCCTGATATTGCGGATAGGCACCGGGCGGCATCGGTGGCGGATAGCCGCCATAGGCGGGCGGCGGATAGCCGTAGGGATAGGGTTGTTGAGGGGGCATGCCATAGCTGGGCGGATAGGCTGGCGGATAGCCGTAGCCGGGTGGCGGGTAGCCCGGCGGCATCGGCCAGCCCATGGCGGGCGGATAGCCCATGGCAGGCGGATAGCCGTAGCCTGGAGGCGGCGCCACGGCGG
The DNA here is from genome assembly GCF_035492295.1 of Acidisoma sp. Lineage (GTDB taxonomy): Bacteria > Pseudomonadota > Alphaproteobacteria > Acetobacterales > Acetobacteraceae > Acidisoma. The sequence continues at coordinate 19,185 of NZ_DATJJK010000184.1, forward strand.
CAGGCTGCGGATAGGCTTGGGGAGCCGGATAGGCGTCCGGCGCTACGGGCAAGGGCGCAGGCTGGGCAGCTGGCACAACGGGTGGCTGGGCCGCGGCAGCCGGCATCTGCGGCGGTGGCGGAGGGACTGCCTGCATGGCCGGGACGGCAGCGGCCGGTTGCGCGGCGGGCGCGGGTGCCGCTTTGGCGGCCCGCTCGGTCCCGATCGCGCGGATGAGATCGGCATGGCTGCGCAAAGGCTGCGGCGGCATGGCAGGGACGAAGAGTTCTTCCGCGACGGGTGCCGCCGCTGCCATCACCGGGGGAGCGGCGGGCGTCATCGGCTCGGGCATCGGCGGGGGCACCGGATGGGCGGCAGCGGCGGCCGCTGCCGCCTCACTCGCAGCCTGGGCTGTGGCCGCTTCGCCGCGCAGGCGAGCGGCGAAAGCCTGTTCAGCAGCCGCTTCCGCTTCTGCCGTCTCCTGCGCCTTCAATGCCTCCGGCAGCTGGTCGCCTGGGCGCTTCACCGCGTTGACCGAGAGATCGGCCGCCTGCGGCACGGCCCGCGCGATCAGCGGAAAGATCTCGCGCATCGGCCCGCCGGCACTCGGATTGATCCGTTCCTTGGGCGTGCCCGCCCGTTCGCCCTGCGCCAGCCGGGCGGAAATGTCCGCGACGAGCCCGCCTGGCGCGGCCGTGCGTTCCTGGCTTGCCCGGTACTTGATCGGCGAAGCACCGAAAGCGGCCATCACCTTGTCAACGTCGGACTGCGACTTCGTCACGGCCATGATCCTTTAGGTTTAGCCACCATGACTTTCGACCCAGGCAATGCGCGCCAATATGGTTAATGCAGATGAATAGTAGTCCACACATTCGGCTACCGAGGGCAAGACGGGTAGCCCTAATTGAGGTGACGCTGCGGTCGTTATTGCCCTTACGGCAACCATCCCGCCAGCAGCGGCATACTCCGAAACGGTATTGGTCCGCAGATTGGCCCAGGCCGGCTGGTAGGAGGCCGCGGTTGTCCAGTAATTCGTGAAGGAGGCGGCGATATCCGGCGACAGCGCCTGCGCCCAGACCAGATTCAGGGGAACGCGAATAGCATCGTAGGAGCAGAGCGGCGGCCAACCGGCCGCGATGCCGAGCGCGCCTGCGTTCTTCGGCACGGAAAGCCAGTCGGGCGGCAGCAGCCAGCGGCCGAAGCGGGCTGCTTGGACCAGGGCCAGACCGTCGAGCGACAGCACCTCCCATAATGGGGAGGCATCAATTGCACCCAGCTCCCGGAAGGCGACGAAATTGTAATAGGACAGGTTGACGGTGAGCGCGGCTTTGCCAACGAAACCGTTTAGTCCCGGCAAGAGAGCAAGGCGGCTGCCGGCATTGGCAATGAGCTTGTTGCGGATATCCGCGGCAATGGCGACGGCGCTGGCCCTGTATTCCGGCGCGCCCCACCGATCCGTCGCACGGGCGAGCGCCATGGCGATGACAAGGTCACCATCCGTCGCATTGTTCTGGTCCGGTGTGTGATCCTTCCGGTTCGGCAGCCAGCGCCAGATATGCAGGGCGTCCGTCGGCCGCTTCAGGTTCGCAGCCGTCCATTGATTCACGCGGTCGAAGGTAGCGCGGTCGTCGAAGGTCAGTGCGAAGAGCATGCCGTAGCTCTGCCCTTCGGAATGGGAGATGTTATTGTTGCCGGTATCGATGACTCGTCCCTCGGGCGAGATGAACCGCTGCTTGAAGGAGAGCCAGTCGGGGTCGGTTGCCGCGAAAGAGGCTTGAGCCGCCTCGGCGCACCGCACCGTGGAGAGGCCAAGCCCGGCCGCCGCCGGCAGCCCGGCCAGCACGGCCCTTCGGGAAAAAATCATCCGCGCGCGGTCCAATCGACGGCAGGCACAGGCAGCCGGAGCCGACCGGCGGCCAGCCCTGTCATTCTCGCGTGGTCCCGTTCGAACCAGGGGTAAAGACGCAGCCCCAACTCCCTCATCTCCCTAATCTCTTCGGCGGCCCTGGATATCCTAGCTAACACGAAATGGGGCAAATGATTCAAAGCTAATCCAAACGTCGCCGACCAATAGGCTTACCCGTTGATCGATCGGGCATCACGCATCCGGCGTATCATTCGATACGCGGCAAGGGGCCGTTTGGTTGTGGAGGCCGCGATCTTTTGGCGGCGGAGGGCTCGCGCGCGGGCGGGCCCTCCGCCGGCCGGTCAGGCCGCCGCGCCGAGCGAGGCCATGTCGATCACGAAGCGGTATTTCACGTCGCTCTTCAGCATCCGCGCATAGGCGGTCTCGATATCGGCCATCTTGATCATCTCGATATCGGAGGTGAGCCCGTGCTCGGCGCAGAAATCCAGCATCTCCTGGGTTTCCGGGATGCCGCCGATCAGCGAACCCGCGAAGCTGCGCCGGCGCCAGATCACGCTGAAGGCGGCGACGGAGAGGGGATTTTCCGGTGCCCCCACCTGGGTCAGCGTCGCGTCCCGCTTGAGCAGCCCAAGATAGGCGTCGATCGGATGGTCAGCCGCGACGGTATCGAGGATGAAGTCGAAGCTGTCCGTATGCTTCGCCATCTCCGCGGCATTCTTGGAGATGACGACCTCATCGGCGCCGAGGCGCTTGGCATCCTCGGTCTTTCCGGGGGTCGTCGTGAACAGCACCGTATGCGCGCCCATGGCATGGGCGATCTTGAGGCCCATATGGCCGAGCCCGCCGAGACCGACGATGCCGACCTTCTTGCCCGGTCCCGCCTTCCAATGACGGAGAGGGGAATAGGTCGTGATGCCGGCGCAGAGCAACGGGGCGGTCGCGGCCAGGTCCATGCCCTTCGGAATGCTCAGGACAAAATGCTGGTCGACGACGATCCGGTCGGAATACCCGCCGAAGGTCGGGCCGCCGATGACCGGATCGACACCGTTATAGGTGCCGTTGAAGCCAACTTCGCAATACTGTTCGAGGCCTTCGCGGCAGGCCGAGCAGGTCCGGCAGGAGCCGACCATGCAGCCGACGCCGGCCTGGTCGCCTTCCTTGAAACGGGTGACATTGGCGCCCACCGCCGTCACGTGACCCACGATTTCGTGCCCGGGCACGCAGGGATAGGTCGTGTTGCGCCATTCGTTGCGGGCCTGATGCAGGTCCGAATGGCAAACGCCGCAATAGGCGATCTTGATCACGACGTCATCGGGGCCGGGATCACGGCGGGTGAAGGAAAAGGGTGCGACCGGCGTCGAGGCCGAGGTCGCGCCGAAACCGACACATTCCAGCATGGGGACGTCCTTGTGTTTTGGAGAAAGGTACAGACGTAAAAGGAGCGGGACCCTTCGGTCTCGCTCCTTTTACGTCTTCAGTTAACCATGGAGATCGCCCACTTGGGAAGCACGCGGGCGCATCACGCTTTTGGGAGCAGGGTCAGCAGTTGATGCGGCCGGACGCCACGCAATCCTGCTGCTGCATGAAATGCGTGACCGCCGGGAAGGCGAACCAGCCGCCAAGAATGACGATGGCGACGATGACGAGCACGATGATCGCGAAGAGATTGCCGTTCTCGCCCATGAATGCTCCCGTCTTGCCGCCCTTCAGAAAGTGAGCGCCGTTGCCTGCATGACAAGCGGCAGGCCGCGCACGCTCTCCAGCACTTCTTCCGGCACTGACTCGTCGAGGGAGACGAGGCAGATGGCGTCTCCGCCCGCGGTCGCCCGGCCGAGGTGGAAGGTCGCTATGTTGAGGCCGGCGGCCGCAAGGGTATCCCCGAAGCGCCCGATGAAGCCCGGCTTGTCCTGGTTCGTGACATAGAGCATGTGGCGCCCGAAATCAGCCTCGACCGGAATGCCCTTGATCTCGACCAGGCGCGGCTTGGAGCCAGCGAAGAGGGTGCCGGAGACAGAGCGGGTATTGGTCTTGGTCGCGATGGTGAGGCGGATCAGCGTCTGATATTCGCTCACCCGGTCATGCACCGTTTCCGTCACTTCGATCCCGCGCTCACGCGCGAGGACCGGGGCATTGACCATATTGGCGCCGGTGATCATCGGCGCCATCAGCCCGGCCAGTGCCGCGGCGGTCAGCGGCTTGTGGTTGAGCTGCGAGACGGTGCCCTCGTATTCGATGGTGACGTGGGTGATCACCCCGTCCTTGGCCTGGGTCAACTGCCCCGCGAATTCGCCCAGGCGCCGGGCGAGTTCCATGTAGGGGCGTACGCGCGGCGCATCCTCCGCCGAAATCGCCGGCATGTTGATGGCATTGGCGACCGCGCCCGTCAGCAGATAGTCGCTCATTTGCTCGGCCACCTGCAGCGCCACATTCTCCTGCGCCTCTGCGGTGGAGGCGCCGAGATGCGGCGTACAGACGACATTCTCGAGGGCGAAGAGCGGGTTCTCCTTCGCTGGTTCGACCTCGAAGACGTCAAGCGCGGCACCCGCAACCTTGCCGGACTGCAACCCTTCCAGCAGCGCCGTTTCGTCCACCAGCCCACCGCGGGCGCAGTTGATGATGCGCACGCCCGGCTTCATCGCCGAAATCGCATCCCGGTTGATGATGTAGCGCGTGCCCTCGACCAGCGGTGTGTGCAGCGTGATGAAATCGGCGCGGGCGAAGATCTCGGGAAGCTCGACCTTCTCGACGCCGAGTTCGACGGCACGCTTGTCCGATAGGAACGGGTCGTAGGCGATGACCTTCATCTTCAGCCCGACGGCGCGGTCGGCGACGATCGAGCCGATATTGCCGCAGCCGATGATGCCGAGCGTTTTGGCCGTCAACTCCACGCCCATGAAGCGGTTCTTCTCCCAGCGGCCGGCGCGGGTGGAGGTGGAGGCTTCCGGCAGCTGGCGGGCGAGGGCGAACATCATCGCGATCGCATGCTCGGCGGTGGTGATGGCATTGCCGAACGGCGTGTTCATCACAACGACACCGCGCGTGGTGGCGGCCTTGATGTCGACATTGTCGACGCCGATACCGGCACGGCCGACCACCTTGAGGTTGGTCGTCTCGTCCAGCAATTCCTTCGTCACCTTGGTGGCGGAACGGATGGCGAGGCCTTCATAGTCGCCGATAATGGCGCGGAGCTCAGCCGGGGAGAGGCCGGTCTTCACATCGGTCTCGATACCGCGGCTGCGAAAAATCTCGATGGCGGCGGGGGAAAGCTTGTCGGAAATCAGAACCTTGGGCGCCATGCGCGTCACTCCGCTGCCGTGAGGGTCGAAAATTCGGTCTCAACCTGGGCATGGGCCCAGTCGAGCCAGGGGAGAAGTGCCGCGATGTCGGCGGTCTCGACCGTCGCGCCGCCCCAGATGCGCAGGCCCGCAGGCGCGTCGCGGTAGGAGGCGATGTCGTAGGCGACACCTTCGGCATCCAGCAGGCCGGCCAGCTTCTTCGCGGCCTTGGCCTGGGTCGCCGTATCCAGGGCTGCGAACCAGGGTGCCGAGATCACGAGACAGATGGAGGTCGAGGAGCGGTTTTTCCCGTCCTGGGCGAGGAAGCTGGCCCAGTCGCTCTCTTCCACCCATCCGGCGATGGCGGCGAGATTGGCCTGGCTCCGGGCGATGAGGCCGGTGAGCCCGCCCACCGAGGAGGCCCAGCGCAGGCCGTCCAGCGCGTCTTCCACGCAGAGCATCGAGGGCGTGTTGATGGTCTCGCCCAGGAAGATGCCGTCTATCAGCTTGCCGCCCTTGGTCATGCGGAAGATTTTCGGCAGCGGGCGGTCGGGCTTGAAGCTTTCCAGCCGGGCCACGGCGCGGGGCGAGAGGGCGAGCATGCCATGGGCCGCTTCTCCGCCCAGCACCTTCTGCCAGGACCAGGTGACGACATCGAGCTTGTCCCAGGGCAGGGCCATCGCGAAGGCGGCCGAGGTCGCGTCGCAAATGACGAGGCCTTCGCGGCCTGCCGGGATGAAATCGCCATTGGCAAAGCAAACGCCGGAGGTCGTGCCATTCCAGGCGAGGACCAGGTCGTGCCTGCGGTCGACGGCGGCAAGGTCGGGTAGTTTGCCGTATTCGGCGCTGAGCACGCGGGCATCCGCGAGTTTGAGCTGCTTCACGACATCGGTCGCCCAGCCTTCGGAGAAGCTCTCATGGGCGAGCACGTCCACCGGACGGGCGCCAAGCATGGACCACAGCGCCATTTCCACGGCGCCGGTATCCGATGCCGGCACGATGCCGAGTTTCCAGCCTTCCGGCATGCCGAGAATATCGCGGGAGCGGGTGAGGACCTCGGCGATGCGTGCCTTCGGCTCCTTCGCGCGATGGCTGCGGCCGAGCATGGCGCCGGACAGCGCATCCAGCGTGAAGCCGGGGCGTTTGGCACAGGGGCCGGATGAGAAATTGGGATTCTGCGGACGGATGTCCGGCTTGGTGACGAGCGCCATTTTGGCTCTCCCTTTCAGAAGAGAAGCACCCCGGTGGGGGGGTGTGACCCGCCGTCGCATGTAGAGGATCACCGAAAACTCCGCAATCTCCGTAACCGGGGGCTGGCTTGCATCGAAGAAGATGTCACGGGTCTGGCGGACTATCGGGCTGGAAAGCCGCGGGTTAGGGTATGCGCATGATCCTGCCCAGCCACCGCCCGAGGTGACGCCCCGATGACTGCGGAGGGCGAAGAGCGGCTCGCCGGCCTGATGGCCGCGGCGCAGCGTGGCGATGCGGCCAGCTACCAGCGCTTGTTGAAGGAATGCGTGCCGGTGATCGCCGCCGTCGCGCGTCGGCAGGGCGTGTTTCCCGATCAGGTGGACGATGTGGTGCAGGAGGTACTGATCACCATTCATAGGGCACGCGCCACCTACGATCCTGCGCGGCCTTTCCTGCCCTGGCTACGCGCCATCGCGCAGCGCCGGGCGATCGACGGCTTGCGTCGCCACGGCAGGCAATCGAGCCGGGAGGTACATGATCCGCTCGCCTATGAGAACCACCCGGGTGGGGATGAGGACGCTACGGCCGGGCTCGATCGGGAGGAACAGGCGCAAGCGTTGCGTGCCCAAATCGAAACCTTGCCGCCGGGCCAGCGCCAGGCGGCGGAACGGCTCGGCCTATCGGGCCAGACATTGGAGGAGGCGGCCGCCGAAACCGGTCGATCGAAGACAGCGTTGAAGGTCAATCTGCATCGCGCGCTGAAGGCGCTGCGCGCACGCATGGGTGGCGCCCCGCGGGACGGGGAGGGTGAAGATGTCTGAGCGCCTGCCGCACGAGCGGCTGATCGCTGACCTCTCGCGCGACCTGAAGCCCGTGCGGCGGGTGCGGCCCACGCGGCTTGTGCTCATATGGCTTGTGACCGTGGCCCTGTTCGCTGACTTCTTTGCGGTCCGAGCCGATCTGCACGCCATGATGGCGGACCTGATGCTCGCGCCGTATATGTGGCTCGCGGCCCTCAGCTCGGCGCTGACGGCAATTTTGGCGGTGATTGCGGCTGTCATGACCGGCATGCCGGGGCGAAGCCCGCGTTGGGCGCTGCTGCCGCTGCCCGCGGTTGCATGGTGGATCGTGGAAGGCGGCATGGGCTTTGCCCATACCTGGCGCCTGCCGGGCTTTCAGGATGCCAGCATGGTCGCGGCCGAATATGCCTTCGCTTTCATCGTTCTGGTCTCGCTGCCGCTGTCGGCGCTGCTGGCCGTCTTGCTGCGCCGGACGTTTCCGCTGCGTCCCACTCTGACGGCGGCGTTGGCTGGCTTGGCTGCCGCCGGGGCTGCGGCCACCCTTCTCAATTTTTTCCACGCTTATGACGGATCGTTGTCCGATCTGGTCGCCCATGTCGCGTCGGTGGTGATCGTCATCGGCGCCAATCGCCTCTGCGCCAACTGGTTGTTTCGGTAACATGCAGGCCGGGCTGAGCCACGTCTTCCAGGGTGAATGGCGTCTGATCCGCCGCATGCGGGACAGGAAGCGCGGCGAGATGGGACGACTCGAGGGCGAGGCGCGCTTCACCCTCGAGGCGCCGGGCATGCTCGCCTTCGAGGAGCGGGGAATGCTGACTCTGGGTAGCATGCGGACCGAGGCGCGGCGCGCCTATCGGTACGACATGACCGAGACGGGTTTTCGCGTTCTGTTTCCCGACGGACGCTTTTTCCACGAAGCGCGTTTGGAGGGGACACGGGCTGATGTCTCGCATGATTGCGCGCCCGATCTCTATCGCGGCCGCTACCGCTTCGTGTCGCCGCATCGCTGGTGGCTGTCCTGGCGCATCACCGGGCCGCGCAAGGATCTCGTGATTTCCTCGCTGTTTCTAAGACGCGGCTGAGGGCAGCACGGCGGCGGCAAGGATCGTTCCATCGGTGCTCTGGAGCAGGATCGCGGCGCGCTCTCCCGCCGGGGGCGCGACCGCGAGGCCGAGCGGCCCGCCGGACCAGTTTGCCACCGGCCGGATGGAGCGGACGATGTCCGCCTCGGTCTCGGTCAGCCCAGCATTCTCGCCCCGTCCGATCGGCGTGCGGTGCGCCGTGTCATAGCCTACGAGCCAGAGCTGTGCCGTGCCCGCTCCGCTGCCCACGGTGATCCGGATCTGGCCATTCTGCCGGCTGAGGGCGAGCGCCACATGGGGCCGCGCCTGCCGGCCGGCCTCGGCCTGGGTAATGGCCGATTGCACCTCCGCCCGCGCCGATCCGATGGCCTGTGCAGTGCCGCCCACGACAAGCTGCGGCGTGTAGAGCTCGGTCTGCAGCAGGCCAGCATAGCGCTGTTGCCGTGCGGTGGCGGCAGCAAGTGAGAAGGGATCGTGCCAGCCAAGCGCGTTCCAGTAATCGACATGAAAATCGAGCACGAGAAGATCAGGGCGGGTGCGGGCAAGCTCCGCCGCGTAGGCATCCGCCGGCGGGCAGGACGAGCAGCCCTCCGATGTGAAGAGTTCCAGCACCAGCGGCTGATCGATCGAGGCGGCCGTCGCCATCGCGAAGGGCAAGGAGAGGCCACCGAGCACCGTGGCTCCCCCCAGTAGGCGCGTGATCCATCCCATGGCCGGATTCCGTTTGGATTGTTCTGCCGGGCTATTCGTGCCCGGCGAGCGCCTGGTTACGTGCGCGGCGAGCGAGGCGGCCGCCCAGGCGGCGGGCGGGCTCCTCGACCAAGGCCCAGGTGACGGTCGCGAGGCCGAGCAGGACGGCAAGCAGAATGGCTGACCAGACGACCGGGGTCGCGTGCGGGCCGAGATGCAGGGCGGCGGGCGGCAGCAAGGCGAAGGCGAGGCTCGCGAGCGTCGGATGGAGCAGATAGAGCGAGAAGGAGATCTGCCCGAGCCAGTAGAGCGGAGGGGCACCCAGAGCTCGGGAGAGCCGCCCGCGCTCGGCCGCGAGGGCGAAGATCAGCAGTGCGGCCCAGAGCGGCACATCCTGAGCGGCATGCGTTGAGAGGGCAAACACGATGCCGGCAAGAGCGAGGATGCCAAACAGATCAGCCGCGCGGCCCGACGGGCGGGGCAAAAGACTGCTCGCCTGCTGCAACACCATGCCGAGGGCGAAACCCGCGAGGCCGCGTTGAATGGCTGGCCAGCCCCAGACCATTTCGGAATGGGCATGACGCTCGAAGAGGCAGGCGACCGCGAGCAGGAGGAGCGTGCCCGGCAGCGGCCGCGGGCAAAGCAGACGCAGGGCCAGGGGGAAGAGCAGGTAGCAGAGCATCTCCACCCCGATCGACCAGCTTACCGTGTTCCAGGTCAGACCTTGGATGAGATAGGGCTGCAGCAGCAGCGCCACGATCGGCAGATCGCGCAGCTGTTCCGTCGGATCATGGCTGCCGTACTGCGTTACCTCCCAGAGCCATAGGGCGAGGAGCAGCGTCAGCACGAAGAGATGCAGCGGATAGATGCGAAAGACGCGGCGGATGAAGAAATCCATGCCGTCTGTGGCAGTCGCGAGATCGCGGTGCACCGCCGTGATGACGAAACCCGAAAGGATGAAGAAGATGTCGACGGCGAGGTAGCCGGGTTTGAAGATCGCGCCACCCTCGCGATAGCCGAGCAGGCTGAGGCCGAACTGCAGATGCAGGCCCACGACCCAGAGTGCCGCGACCCCGCGGATCGAGGTCAGCGCCCGGTTCTGATGCCGAAGCGGGGCCGCCGTCGTATCGCTCAACGGGCCTCGAGTGCCGCGATCCGCGCCGGGTCCACTGTCACACCATGGCCGAGCGGCCCGTGGCCGTGGCCGAGGCCCGGTGCGGCCGCGATGGCCGCCGTGACATAGGCGCGCGCGCGGCGGATGGCCGGTTCGAGCGCCATGCCCTGGGCGAGGCCGGCGGCGATGGCGGAAGCCAGCGTGCAGCCGGTGCCATGGGTGCTGGTCGAATCGATGCGCGGCCCGCCGATGGCGACGATACCCGCGGGCGTCGCCAGAAGATCGGTGACGGTCACACCCGGCAGGTGGCCGCCCTTGACCAGCACGGCCTGTGCGCCGGTCTCGAGCAGCGCCCGCGCGGCCTCGCGCTGGCCGGCCTCGTCGACGATCCGGCGTCCGAGCAGGAGTTCGGCTTCCGGGATATTTGGGGTGATGACGGTCGCGCGCGGCAGCAGCCGGCGGCGGAGTGCAGCGAGTGCCTCTTCGGACTGCAGCCGGTCCCCACTGGTTGCCACCATGACCGGATCCATGACGAAGGACAGGCGCGGGGATTGCCGGTCCAGAAAATCGGCCACGATCTCGATGCTGGCGGTATCGGGCAGCATGCCGGTTTTCACCGCGTCAGCGCCGATATCCTCCATCACCGCGTCGATCTGGGCGCGCAGGAAATCCGGCGGCACGACGTGAACGCCCGTGACACCGCGCGTGTTTTGCGCGGTGAGCGCCGCGAGCGCCGTGGTCGCGAAGCCGCCCATGGCCATGACGGATTTGATGTCGGCCTGGATACCGGCGCCGCCGCCGCTATCCGAACCCGCGATCACCAGCACGCGGCCCATGGCCATCAGGCCGCGGTCTCCGGCATGCGAGCGACATCGGCGATGACTTCGCAGAGTTCGGCCACGATGCGGGCGATGAGCTGATCGTCATCTGCTTCCGCCATGACGCGGATCAGCGGCTCGGTGCCGGAGGGGCGGATGAGCAGCCTTCCTTCTGGGCCGAGGGCTGCTTCCGCTTCGGCGATCGCGGCCTTGACCCGGGCATTGTCGAGCGGAGAGGGACCGCTGAAGCGGACATTGCGCAGCAACTGGGGCGACGGGCGGAAGACGCGACAGACTTCCGAGGCGGGCTGGCCCTGGCGCACCAGCACGGCCAGCACCTGGAGGGCGGCGACCAACCCGTCTCCGGTCGTCGAGAAGTCGGACAGGATCACATGGCCCGATTGCTCGCCACCCAAGTTGATACCGAGTGCGCGCATGCGCTCGGCGACATAGCGGTCCCCCACCTTGGTGCGATGCAGGTCGAGCCCCAACTCGCGCAGGAATTTCTGCAGGCCGAGATTGGACATGACGGTCGCGACGATGCCGCTGCCGGCAAGCCGGTCTGTCTTGGCCCAGGAGCGCGCGATGAGGGCGAGGATCTGGTCCCCGTCGATGATTTCGCCATGCTCGTCTGACATGATCAACCGATCGGCATCGCCGTCGAGCGCGATGCCGATATCGGCGCCATGCTCCACCACCGCTGCGCAGAGCTGGTCCGGCACGGTCGAGCCGCAGCCGCGATTGATGTTGAAACCGTCAGGCTGAACCCCGAGCGGGATGACCTGCGCGCCGAGTTCCCAAAGGGCTGTGGGCGCCACGCGATAGGCGGCGCCATTCGCGCAATCGAGCACGATCTTGAGCCCGTCGAGCCGCAGGCCGCGGGGGAAGGTCGCCTTGACGCCTTCGATATAGCGGCCGGCGGCGTCAGTCAGGCGGCGGGCGCGGCCGAGCGCCTCGGGGCCGGCGAGTTGCGGCTCAAGGTTGCCCGCCATTTCGGTCTCGATCTGCGCCTCATGCTCGTCCGAGAGCTTCACGCCGTCCGGGCCGAAGAGCTTGATGCCGTTATCCTCGAAGGGATTGTGCGAGGCCGAGATCATGACGCCGAGGTCGGCGCGCAGGCTGCGCGTCAGCATGGCAATGGCGGGCGTCGGCAACGGGCCGGCGAGCACGACATCCATGCCGGCGGACAGGAAGCCGGCGGTCAGCGCCTGCTCGATCATATAGCCAGAGAGGCGGGTATCCTTGCCGATGAGCACCTGATGGCGGTGACTGCCGCGCGTGAACATGAGGCCCGCCGCCTGACCGAGGCGCAGCGCGGTTTCGACCGTCATGGGATGGGTATTGGCGCGGCCACGAATGCCGTCCGTGCCGAAGAGCGAGCGAGCGGGGGCGGCCTTCTGGCCTTCGGTGCCGTTGCTCATGATGGTTTCCGCCTCGTGAAATCAGTCCCAGAGGCGATTGGTGTAGCGAGGCGCGATGGGTCAGGCAATTCAGGGCTGGTATCAGAGGGTTTCGAGAAGGGGGAGATTTTGGTCTTTCGCCGCTGCAATCAAAGCCTTGTCTCGCGTGGCGAGCGGGATGCGATGCTTCAGCGCTAAGGCTAGATACGACGCATCGTAAGCCGTAAGCCCGTATCGGTCACAGAGCTGGGGTTCGGGTCCCCAAGTGCTGAGTTCTCCCCAAATATCGCGACCCACTTCGATCTTGATCGGGAGATCACGGAGGAAACCAAGGAATTCAATCCGTTGTGTCCGCGTGATGCGTCTCCGCCTCTCGGCAACGAAGAGCACATTTGTTGCTTCAAGGGGCCAAATAGGCGGCGCCATGACCCGTTCCGTCATTACACGATCAAGAAGCGCCATCGTCGAGGCAGTGCGTTCGTCAGCGAAACACCAAGACATTGCCACCGAATTGTCGACAACAAAGGCCATGGAGCGCTTTACCGGCGCCCTTCTTCGATCAACTGCCTGATGCTTAGTCCGTCAAGGCGTACTTGAGCGCCGAGGTTACGAATCCCCTCCACAGCAGCCTTCTGTCTCGCTCGTCGCTCCACGTCGAGCAGCGGATCGTCATTCTCAACCCGAATAATTTTGGCCACCGGCTTGCCGTCACGCGTGATGGTGACTTCCTCCCCATGCTCCACACGCTTGATCAGGGCCTGCATATTCTCGGCGGCATCGCGTTCCGTAATGACATCCATGACGGCCTCTCCTCGTGGGGAAGGTTTATCATGGATTGCGGGGTGGTTCCTCTTCTTTTGCCAGCCCCTGCCACACCCGCACCGCCTGCACCGTCTCGGCCACGTCGTGCACGCGCAGGATCGCGGCCCCCTGGGTGAGCGCGAAAAGCGCCGCGGCCAGTGACCCGCCGAGGCGCCTGGCCGCTACGGGCTCGCCTGACAGCTGGCCGATGAAGCCTTTGCGTGACAGGCCGATGAGCATCGGATAGCCGAGTGCCCGGAGGGGGGCGAGATTGCGCATGAGATCGACGTTCTGCGCGCCGACCTTGGCGAAGCCGAAGCCGGGATCGGTTATGATCGCCTCCCGCGCGACGCCGCCTGCAAGTGCTGCTTCGACCTGGGCGCCAAGTTCGGCCGCGACGTCCCGGCCGATATCTTCGTAGGCGTTGAGGCCGTTCATCGTTTCCGGTGTGCCGCGCATATGCATCAGCACGACCGGCGCGCCTCGCTTCGCGACCAGCGGCAGCGCCGCCGGATCGTGGGCCAGCGCCGTTACATCGTTGATGATGCGGGCGCCGGCATCGAGCGCCGCTGCCATGGTCGCGGCGTTCCGGGTATCGGCGGAGATGACGGCGCCACGCTGGGCGAGCGCCTGGATCGCGGGCAGAATCCGCGCCTGCTCCTCCGCCGGATCCACGGGCAGCGAGCCCGGCCGCGTGCTCTCGCCGCCGATATCGATGATATCTGCCCCGGCCGCCAGCATGGCCTCGCCGGCGGCAATGGCGGCGTGGTGGCCCGCGTGCCGGCCGCCATCGCTGAAACTGTCCGGCGTCAGGTTCAGGATGCCCATGACCATCGGCCGGTCGAGGCTGAGGCCGGCCCAGACGGTTCGGGTGGCGGGGCTGGAGGGGACGGACATCGGAACTTCCTTGGGAATATCCAATAATTGCGCAGTGGGGACGTGGCGCGCCTTCGCCAGCCGGATATCATGCGAAGCACGCGCGGCCATCAAGCGCCCGTTCGGTGTTCATGGCCCGCGGCGATCTCCAGGAGACCAAGGATGTCTGAGGCAAAACCGGTTCTGCTGCTTACGGGGGCGAGCCGTGGCATCGGCCATGCTACCGTAAAGCTGTTTCAGGAGCGGCAGTGGCGGCTGCTCACCGTGTCACGTTATCCCTCGGACCTTTGCGGCTGGCCCGGCGCGAAGGACAGCCACATCCAGGCCGATCTTGAAAATCTTCAAGGCATCGAAGACCTGGCGGCCGAGGTGCGCTCGCGCCTTCAGGATGGCAGGCTGCATGCGCTGGTGAACAATGCCGGCATCTCGCCGAAAGGGCCGGACGGCGATCGGCTCGGCGTGCTCAAGACCGATGCCGCTCTCTGGACGAAGGTACTCAACGTCAACCTGATTTCGACGGCGCTGCTCGCCCGCGCCCTGATGCCGGAGCTGGAGCGGGCCGAGGGCTCAATCGTCAACGTCACCTCCATCGCCGGATCGCGGGTGCATCCTTTCGCGGGCGTCGCCTATGCCGCGGCCAAGGCGGGGCTCGCCGCGCTGACGCGGGAGATGGCGCATGAGTTTGGCGGAAGGGGCGTGCGGGCGAATGCCATCGCGCCAGGGGAGATCAGCACGTCCATCCTCTCCGAAGGCACCGACCAACTGGTGGCGGCGGAGGTGCCCATGCGCCGTCTCGGCACGCCCAGGGAAGTGGCCGAAACCATCTATTTCCTCTGCAGTGGCGCCTCCTCCTACGTGAATGGCTCGGAAGTCCACATCAATGGCGGCCAGCACGTGTAAGCCTCACATAAAAAACCCCCGGTCCTGAGACCGGGGGTTTTTTTGATGAGTCGGACCTTTACGCGGGGTTGGGCGAGGGGCCGATACCGCCGGGCAGCGGCGGCACGGGCCGGCCCGAAGCTGGGACCGAGGCGCGCCGATTTTCCGGCGGCACCACATCCTCGACCGGCTTGCGCACAATGGGCTCGCCGCGCAGCACGCCGCGAACCTCATCTCCGGAGAGCGTCTCGAATTCGAGCAGCGCCCGGGCAATCGCATGCAGCGCGCCGATATTCTCGGTCAGCAGCGTCCGCGCCTTGTTATAGGCCGCATCGATGATCGACTTGATTTCGGTGTCGATCTCACGGGCGGTCGCTTCCGAGACGTTCTTGTGCTGGGTCACGGAGTGGCCGAGGAAAAGCTCCTGCCCATTATCGCCATAGGCGATCATGCCGAGCTTGTCGCTCATGCCCCATTCCGTGATCATCCGGCGGGACTGGTCGGTCGCCATCTTGATGTCGCCAGCGGCACCGTTGGAGACCTTGTCGGCTCCGAAGATGATCTCTTCCGCCGCACGGCCGCCCATGGCCATGGTGAGTTCGCCCAGCAGCTTGGACTTGCTCTTGGAATAGCGGTCACCTTCCGGCAGGCTCATGACGAGGCCAAGCGCCCGGCCGCGCGGAATGATCGTCGCCTTGTGAACCGGGTCGCATTCCGGCTCCAGCATGGCGCAGAGGGCATGCCCCGCCTCGTGATAGGCGGTCATCTTCTTCTCGTCCTCGCTCATGACCAGGGAGCGGCGCTCCGCACCCATCATGACCTTGTCCTTGGCATCCTCAAACTCGGCCATGGAGACGACACGCTTGCCGCGGCGGGCGGCGAGCAGCGCACCCTCGTTGACGAGGTTGGCGAGATCGGCGCCGGAGAAGCCGGGCGTGCCGCGCGCGATGGTCTTGGGGTCGACGTCGGCGGCCAGCGGAACCTTGCGCATATGCACGCGCAGGATGCGCTCGCGGCCGTTCACATCCGGGTTGGGCACCACGACCTGACGGTCGAAGCGCCCGGGGCGCAGCAGCGCCGCGTCCAGCACGTCCGGCCGGTTGGTGGCGGCGATGAGGATGACGCCCTCATTGCTCTCGAACCCATCCATCTCCACGAGTAGCTGGTTGAGGGTCTGCTCACGCTCGTCATTGCCGCCGCCGAGGCCCGCACCGCGATGCCGGCCGACGGCGTCGATTTCGTCGATGAAGATGATGCAGGGGGCATTCTTTTTGCCCTGCTCGAACATGTCACGCACGCGGCTGGCGCCGACGCCCACGAACATCTCGACGAAGTCGGAACCCGAAATCGTGAAGAAGGGCACGTTGGCCTCGCCGGCGATGGCACGGGCGAGCAGCGTCTTGCCGGTGCCCGGGGGACCGACGAGCAGCACGCCCTTGGGGATTTTACCGCCGAGCCGCTGGAACTTCTGCGGGTCCTTGAGGAATTCCACGACCTCGTTGAGTTCGGTCTTGGCTTCCTCGATGCCGGCCACGTCCTCGAAGGTGACGCGGCCCTGCTTTTCGGTCAGCAGCCTGGCGCGCGACTTTCCGAAGCCCATGGCGCGGCCGCCGCCCGACTGCATCTGGCGCAGGAAGAAGATCCAGACGCCGACGAAAAGCAGCATCGGGAACCAGGAGAGCAGGTAGTGGAGCAGCGGGTTGCTATCGCTGTCGGCTGGTTTCGCGACGATTTCGACGTTCTTGGCCGTCAGCGTCTGCACGAGCGAGGGATCGTTCGGCGTGTAGGTTTCGAAGGCGCGGCCGTCCTTCAGGTCACCGCTGATATTGCGGTCCTGGATGACGACGTCTTTGACATTGCCCTGCTTCACCTGGCCCAGGAATTCGGAATAGGCCATCTGCGTGACGTTCGAGGTGTTGCTGGTGCCTCGTAGTCCGCCAGGCTGGAAAAGGCTGAAGAGCACCACCAGCAGCAGTGCGATAATCACCCAGAGGGCGAGGTTGCGACCGAAATTGCTCATTACTTCATCCAGTTCCTAACCGGCATACAGGCACTAGGCACCCGCACCCTTCTCCCTCATCAAGCGGAGCGAAGCGGGAGGAGCATCCAGAAGCCTCCCCCCGAAGGCAAGACCTCAGCGCATAATATTCCGCGTTGTCACCTTAAAGATAGGAAGTCTTTTCGGCCAGCACATCCCGGGCCCCATCTCGGATTGACGCGACTGTCATGCCCGGCGCCACAAAAGAAGGCGCCGCCGGGCCGGCAGGCGAGAAAAGCAGACGGCGCGCGGCGACCCTGTCCGGATCAGGCCAGTTGAGAGCTGGAACAGCGAGGATCCGCCCGTCATCATTGCGAAAGGCGGGCAGTGTTCCCATCACCAGGGCCGGCAGATCGGTCCGGGCGCGGAGCGCCTTCGGCACCGGGCCGAGAGCGCCGACCCATTCCCCCGGCAGGTCAGGCATGTCGGCAGGGCGGCGGAAACGCCCGTCCCAGACCGCGCCGGCGCGGGCCGGCACGGGAAGCGCCAGGGCCGCGCTCTCCCGGCTGAGCAGGAATCCAGGACCCAGTCGCCCGGCCGGGCGCAGCAGCACACCGTGAAGCGACAGGCCCCGCCCGATCGCAGCAGAAGGTTCGGCCGCGACGGCCGCCACCGTGGCAGGCTCGGGCGGATACGGACTGCCTGCGATCAGCCGAAGCAGGGCGCTGAGGGCAGTGGGCGGCCAGACCCCGTCCGGCAGAAGGGCGAAGCCTTCCGGCCGGATCACCGCATGACGGGCGAGCCAAGCGGCGGTTTCGGCCTCTCGCGCCGCACGGTCCCTGGCATGAAGCGCCGCGGCCGCGACGAGTGCCCGGGTCGCCGGGCCACTCCCCGCCGCGTCGGCCCGCAGCTTCCGTAGCCGCGCCCGGGTATAATGCGGGTCCTGGTTAGTCGGGTCCTCTGCCCAGGTGAGGCCCGCGGCCGCGAGCGTCGCGCGCAGCCGTCCTGGGGGGAAGCCGAGGAGAGGCCGAAGCAGCCGGAGCCCCGCCGTCTCCATGAGCGGCGCCATGCCGGCGCGCCCGTCCGGGCCGCTGCCGCGCAAATGCCGCATGAGGAGGGTCTCTGCCTGGTCGGCCGCATGATGGCCGAGCAGCAGGTCCAGGATGCCGGCCCGGTGGCATGCTGCCTGCAGCGCCCCGTAACGGGCGGCCCGGGCGCGTTCGGACATGCCAGAGCCTGGGTCGAGACCCGCCAGGGTCAGGATACGGGAAGGAAGGCCCATGGAGGCGAGGCGCCCGGCAGTCGCCAGCGCCTCGACCCTAGACTCGGGACGGAGCCCGTGATCGACGATGAAGGCTTCGGCTGCGCCGCCTTGAGTCTGCACCCAGGCCAGGGCCAGCAGCGCGAGACAGAGACTGTCAGCCCCGCCGGAAACCGCGAGGCCCAGATGCGGTGACCGGCCGAACGGGCCGAGCGGCGCCATGGCGACCGCGAATTCCGCGGCCGTTACCGGCCGCGGCGGATGGGGGCCGGGCGCTGCCGCGATCAGCAGCCGAGCTTCTTATGGGCCGAAGCGATGGGCTGCACGAGGTAGCTCGGCGGCTTCGGGAACTGCGTGTGCAGTGTCTTCAGCGTGTCGCAGGCGGCAGCCTTTTGGTTGATGGCCGAAAGTGTCGTGGCGAGGCCGAGGAGGGCGCTCGGCGCTTTGCTGCCCTTGTGGTTCATATTGTAGGTGTCGTCGAAGGCGAGCGCCGCCTCCTGGTAGCGCTGCTGGCCCTGAAGTGACTGGGCGAGCAGGAATTGCGCGTCATAGGCGCGCGGCGAGGTGCGATGCTTGGCCAGAATCTCGCGCGCAACCCCTTCAGAGGTTTTGAAGTTGCCTTGATGGAGCGCGAGCACGCCCTGCTGCATCAAAGCTTCCGGTGTTGCTGCTGCCACGGCGCCGGCCGCGGGCTTGGCCGGGCCCGGAGGTGGGGCCTCGCTGGCAGGCGCGGCGGGAGCCGCGCCCGGGGCTGCGCCGCCGTTCTGCATCTGGAAGGTGATGTCGCCGAGCTGCTTGTTGAGCTGGGCGTTCTGGGTATTCACCTGGTTCTGTAACTGCTGCAACTGGCCGGTGAGGTCGCGCACCTGCTGCTCGAGCGTGCCCACCCGTTGCAGGAGCTGGGCAGTGAGATCGCCGTTGGAACCGTTCTCGGCTGGCGCCCGGCCGCCGCCGCCCCCGCCGCCATTGGCCTGCACCTGCTGGACCGACGCCTGCAGCTGCTGCATCTGATTCTGAAGCGAGAGGATCTGGTTCTGCAGCGCGATGCCTTCGCGGCTCGTCACCGACGCGTCCTGCGCGCGGGCGGGGCCGGACAGGAGGAGGAGGCAAAGGGCGCTCGCTGAGAGCCCGGCCAGCAAGGTCTTCTTCATGAGGGGACACATCTCCAGGGCGGATCAACGGGCGCTTCTAGCACTGCGACCGGCGCGCGTCATGATGACAGGCTTACCAAAAGATTGTCATCGCGGAAGAGCCGGGGGACCAGCTGGATAGAGCGGTCCCATAAAAAATGGCGGGCAAGAGGCTTGCCCGCCACTCCTGTTCCGGCCGCAGATCGCGGCCGGAGGTCTTGGCGAAGAGACTAGGACGAAGCGCCCATGCCTTCCTGCGGGTTGTGGCCCTGCACGGAGGTGATGGCGTTGCGGTCCTGGGACCAGGCCGACTCGTCATTGCCCTGTGCAATCGGGCGATCCTTGCCGTAGCTGATCGTCTGGATGCGCGAGCCGTCCACGCCCTGGGCGACCAGGAAGTCACGCGCGGCATCGGCGCGGCGCTGGCCAAGGGCGAGGTTGTATTCCTCGGTGCCGCGCGGATCGCAGTTGCCGGCGACGAGGACGGAAACCTGCGGGAACTTCTGCAGCCAGCCGGCCTGCTTGGACAGCGTGGCGGTGGCGTCCGGCGAGAGGTTGGTCTTGTTGAAACCGTAGAAGACGCGGTCACCAACATTCGCGACCAGGTCTTCCTCGCTGCCAGCTGCCGGGCCCGAGGTGACGGTCGCGCCCGCGCCGCTCGCCATGCCGGTTGCGGCAGGCTTGGCGCAAGCAGCAAGCAAAGCAACGGCGGCGAAGGCGCCGAGCATCTTGATGTTCATTTCGATCGTGTCCCTAAAGGGGTTCGTGTTGATAAAAACCGATGCATCGAAAAAAGGTAGTCAACCAGAAATTCAACCTGTGGACTAGGAATCAGCAGGCAAACGGCGCTTACAGCTAGCCACGGTTACTGGTCAAGTAACGTAAGGGCAATCCAGGGAATTGCAGCCCCCCGTGCATAAAATGACACAGTTCTAGGAAAGTAGGGGCGACCAGGCGGGGTCCGAGGCGCTCGTCGGCGTCTGGATCGCCTGCTCGTTGAAGCCGGTGATATCGATGGTCACGAGACGGGCGCCCGTGCCGCTGCCGCGCTGGAACATGATGACACGTCCATTGGGGCAGAAGGTCGGGCTTTCGACATCGAAACTTTCGGAAAGGATGCGTTCGCCCGAGCCGTCCGGCGCCATGACGCCGACCGCGAAGTCGCTGCCGAGGCGGGTAAAGGCGATCAGATCGCCGCGCGGCGACCAGATCGGATCGGCATAGCGACCGGACCCGAAACTGATGCGGCGGACGTTGGAGCCGTCGGCGTTCATCACATAGAGCTGCTGGTCGCCACCTCGATCCGACTCAAAAACGATCTGGCTGCCATCCGGGCTGTAGCAGGGATTGGCGTCGATCGACCCCGAATTGGTCAGCGTGCGCACGTTGCCGCCGGTGAGCGAGCAGGTGATGATGTTCGAGCCGCCGTTCTGATAGAGCGACATGATGATGCTGTTGCCGTCCGGCGCGAAGCGCGGCGAGAAGGTCATGGTACGGAAATTGCCGACCAGCGAGCGCTGTCCGCTGCCGAGGTCGAAGAGATAGACCCGGACGATCTTGTTCACATAGCTGATGAAGGCGAGCTGGTCGCGCGTCGGGCTGAAGCGGGGGCCGAGCGCGGTCCAGCTGCCATCCGTCAGGTAGCGGTTATTGGCGCCATCCTGATCCATGATGGCAAGCCGCTTGGTCGGATTGCTGTTGGGGCCAGTTGTCGAGATATAGGCGACGCGGGTATCGAAATAGCCCTTCTCGCCGAGCAGGCGCTGGTAGACCACGTCCGCGATGATATGCGCGATGCGGCGCCAGTTGGAGGCCGAGGTGGTGTAGGCCGTGCCCTGCAGCTGGGTGCCGGGCAGAATGTCCCAGAGGCGGAATTCGACGCGCAACTGGTCACCGCTCTGCGTCACGCTGCCGGTGACGAGCGCCTGGGCGCCGGTGCCCTTCCAGGCACCGAAATCGGGTGCGCCGCCGGCCGGGGTGGCACCCACCCCGGAGGCGTCGACGATTCGGAAAAGACCGCAGTTGCTGAGGTCGTTCGTGATCACGCTCACGAGATTGCCGACGCTGGTGCCGCCGGCGAAGGGCGGAATCGCGATCGGGATCGGCGCCGTTCGGGCGCGGTTGACATCGATCACCGCGGAGCCCGCGGCCCCGTCGCCGCCGCTAGGGGCCGGAGCCGGGGCGCTCTGCGCGAAGGCCGGGGTGGCGAGCGCGGTCGCGAGCGTCGTGCCGATCATGCCGCGGCGGCTGATCCTGCGGATCAGCCCCGGCACGCTCGGTGCCGCGTCGTCGTTGTCAGCGAGAAGACGAAAGTTATCAGTCATTCTTGTTTCTGCTTCCGTGTCACGGTCTGAACCGAAAGGTGAAGGTCTGGGCCGCACCTAAGAGCGAAGGCGGCAAAGGCAAGGCTGAGCAGCGATAATCCAGCACCGCTCGCACCGCCCGTTCAGCAAAAGCGCGCAGCACCGGATCGGCATTGACGCGCGCCTGATCAGCAGGCGCCACTTGGGCCAGACGGGCCGTGCCGGTCGCGTCCGTGGTGACTTTCAGGATCACCGACATCTGCTGCACGCCTTGGGCGCCGCTGTCGATCGTCCAGCAGGCGCGGACCTTGTCGCCGATCGCGCCGCGCTGGGCGGCCGTCAGGCGAGAGGTCGCGTCGCCATTGCGCTGGCCGCCCGCATCAGGGGCACCCCCTTGCTGCGGATTATAGCGCGAGGTCGGCTTCTGCTGGTCGAGTTTCATCGAGCGCAGCTTGTCGAGCGTGTTGAGCACGGTCTGGCTCATCGCAGTCGCATTCGGCGTCGGATGCGGCTGCGTCGTCGGGCTCACCGGCGCGGGGGGCGCGGGCGGCGCGGGCGGTGGCGGCATCGGCAGAGCCGGGGTCGCTTCGGCCGTGGTCTGCGGCGAGGGCGGCGTCGGCTTCTCCGTTTTGGACGGCGGCGCCGGCTTCTGCTCGGTCTGCGGCGTCGGCTGCGCCTTCGGCGGCGCCGGTTTCGCGGGCGTCGGCTTCTGCTCCGGCTTGGGCGGAGACGGCTCCTTGGGTGGAGTCGGCTGCGGCGGCGGGGGCGGCGGCAGAGGCTCGGCATTCGGCGTCGGCACGGTCTGCGGCATCGGCGGCGGCGGCGCGGGGGTCGCGGGTGTCGGCGCCGGCGCCGGGGGCGTCGGGGTTTCGGGTGTCTGCGGCGCCGGCGGCGCCGGGGCCGGGGGCGGCGGGGTCGGCACCGGCGGCTGGGTCGCCGGCGTTTCGGATGGCGGCGGCGGTGGTGGTGGCGGCGGCGGCGGCGCGTCGCTCAAGGGCTGCGGAGTCGGCGTCTCGGTCGCCTTGGGCGCTTCGACGGTGGTCGCGGTTTTCGCGGGCGCCGCCGTCTTGCCGGTCTGGTCGGATTGACGGACCTGATCGGTCGGGCCGACGAAGTCGACCGAAACCGCCGCGAGGTCGGGCAGTTCCTTCGGCTGCCGCGACGGCAGCGAGATGATCAGCGCCGCGAGCAGCAGCAGATGAAAAACGGCGGAGGCGGTGGCCGCCCGGCGCATCGGCGGGTTCATGCCCGGGGCCCCCGGTCATCGCGGTAAAGCAGGCTAAATCGAGACAAGACGTGATCCATGATGTGCCGGTTGGCCGCGCCCCGGCGGCCTATTGGCCGCTGGTGGCGGAAGTTCCCGTGGCTGTGCCGCCGGCGCCGGATGCGCCCGTGGAGCCCGTGGTCGTGCCCGCGCCGCTGCTGCCCGGCGCGGGTGCATTCGGCTGCTGAGCGAGAAGCGCCACTTTGGAGAAGCCGCCGGTGACGATCGTGCCCATGACCTGCATGATCTGACCGTAGGAGACGCTCTGGTCGCCGCGCACGAAGATGCGACGGTCGGTCTGGCCATTGGTCACGGTCTGCAGCTTGGACACGAGGTCGCCGATCTGCACCGCATCATTGCCGACAAAGACTTTGCCCTCGGCATTGATCGAGATGGTGATGGGTGTCGCGTCGGTATTGACCGGGTTGGCGCTGGTCTTGGGCAGATCGACGGTAACGCCCGAGGTCATGAGAGGCGCTGTCACCATGAAGATGATGAGCAGCACCAGCATGACGTCGACCAGAGGGGTGACGTTGATCTCCGCCATGGGGCGATAGCGCCCACGGCCGTTGCGGCCTCCGCCGACAGTGCCCATGGCCATGGATCAGGCCCTCTCTTCGGACTGGCGCGACAGGATGGCGCTGAACTCGGTGCCGAAGCCCTCAAGCCGCGCCGCGAAGCGCGAAAGATCGGTGTTCAGCGCATTATAGGCGAGCACCGAGGGGATGGCGGCGACGAGGCCGATCGCGGTGGCGAAGAGCGCTTCGGCGATGCCGGGCGCGACCACGGCGAGGTTGGTGTTGTGCATGGCGGCGATGGCCGAGAAGCTGTGCATGATGCCCCAGACCGTGCCGAAAAGGCCGATGAAGGGGGCGGTGGCGCCGACCGAGGCAAGGAAGATCATCCACCGCTCCAGCCGCTCCATCTCGCGCTGGATGGTCACGTTCATGGCGCGGTCGACGCGCTCGCGCACCGCGGTATGGCCGAGGTCCGCACCAGAGACTCGCGCCGTGCGGCGCCATTCGCCCATGGCCGAGCCGAAGACCGCGGCCATCGGATTGCCGGGCTTCTGGCCTTCATGCTCGTAGAGATCGTCCAGGCTGCCGCCGGACCAGAAACGGTCCTCGAAGGCATTCGCTTCGCGGTTTGCGCGGCGCAGGCTGGTCGTCTTTTCGAAGATGATCGCCCAGACCCAGATGCTCGCGGCCAGCAGGCACAGGATCACCAGCTTGACGACGATATCCGCTTGCAAAAACAGACCCCAGAGCGACAGGCTGCTCCCGGGCGTCGCCAGCTGCGTGGCATTGACCGCCTGATCCAATTCTAGAAACCCCTCTAATTATCGTCCTGGACCCGGGAGTCCCCCCGGGCCTGAGCCATAGCCGTCAGCGCGTCGCGCCAGGGGCCCGGCATG
Organism: Acidisoma sp.; assembly: GCF_035492295.1. Taxonomy (GTDB): domain Bacteria; phylum Pseudomonadota; class Alphaproteobacteria; order Acetobacterales; family Acetobacteraceae; genus Acidisoma. The sequence continues at coordinate 43,307 of NZ_DATJJK010000184.1, forward strand.
CGCTCGGCGCGCCCGGTGTCCTGCCTGACGCTGACGAGCGTCACATCCACTATCACGAGCGTCTCATCCCCCCGCGCGACACGCTGCCGCAGCCGGGTGGAGGCACCCCCCACCGAAACGGTGCTCGTCTCGATCACTAACTCCTCGTCGAGGCGGGCAGGGCGCTGATAGTCCAACTCCACGTGTCGCACCACGAAGATCATTCCATGTCGCAGCATCATCTCGGAATGGGGCAGGCCCATGGCACGCAGGGCTTCCGTCCGCGCGCGCTCGGCAAAACGGAGGTAGTTCGCGTGATAGACGATGGCGCCCGCATCGGTGTCCTCGAAATAAACGCGGACGGGGTAGCGGTGAACCCCGCCAGCCACCGAATCTTCCCCAGCCATCATGCGTCGTTCCGCTGCCCGCCGTTGAAGAGATCAGGCGTGAGCAGCGCCGTCTGCTCGGGGGACATGGGCGGCGGTGCCATGTCCAGATGCCGCCAGCCGGGCTCGCCCAGCATGCGTCCGCGGCTGGTGCGCAGGATCAACCCCTCCTGGATAAGGTAAGGCTCGATCACGTCTTCCAGCGTGTCCCGCGCCTCGGCGAGCGCTGCGGCCAGGGTTTCGACGCCAACCGGCCCGCCCGCGTGATGCTCGGCGATGCGGCGAAGATAGCGGCGGTCCATCGCGTCGAGCCCGCGCTGATCGACTTCCAGTCGCGTCAGCGCAGCATCCGCCATAGTGCGGTCGACCTGGGGCCGGCCCTCGACGGCCGCGAAATCCCGCACCCGGCGCAGCAGCCGGCCGGCGATGCGTGGCGTGCCGCGGCTGCGCTTGGCGATTTCTTCGGCGCCCTCGCTCGTCAGGTCGAAGCCCAGAAGACGCGCCCCGCGCGCGACGATCACGGCCAGTTCGGCTGGCGTGTAGAGCACGAGGCGGAGCGGAATGCCGAAACGGTCCCGCAAGGGTGTGGCGAGCAGGCCGGAGCGTGTCGTCGCGCCGACCAGCGTGAAGGGCGGCAGGTCGATCCTGAGGGAGCGCGCGGCCGGTCCTTCGCCGATCACCAGATCGAGCTGGAAATCCTCCATCGCCGGGTAGAGCACTTCCTCGATCGCCGGCTGCAGGCGGTGGATCTCGTCGATGAACAGCACGTCCCGCGGCTGCAGATTGGTCAGGATGGCCGCGAGATCGCCGGCCTTCTGGATGACGGGGCCTGAGGTCGCACGGAAGCCGACGCCGAGTTCCCGCGCCACGATCTGTGCCATCGTCGTCTTGCCGAGGCCGGGCGGGCCGTGCAGCAGGACATGGTCCAGCGCCTCGCCACGGGCCCGCGCCGCCTCGATGAAGATCGCGAGGTTCTGCCGGCTGCCTTCCTGGCCGATGAAGTCGGAGAGCGTTTGCGGGCGCAGGCTTGCTTCGCCCGCATCCTCGGGCGCACGAATGGGGGAGAGAGAGCGTTCCTCCATCTCCGCCGGCATCGATTCCGTCCGAGGACTGCGGGGGCGGGTGGTCATCGCGCGAGTTCCCTCAGCGCCGCCGGGATCAGGGCGGCGACGTCGGTCTCGTCACCCAACCTGGCCGTGGCGCGGCTCAGCGCGGCTTGGGCTTCCGGCCGCCGGTAGCCGAGGTTCATCAGGGCGGAGAGTGCGTCTTCCAAGGGACCTGCCGGACCGGCGGCGTTCGGCGCGGCGATACCGTCGGCCAGCGTCACCGGCAGCGCTAGTGTGCCGGCCTTTTCCCTGAGTTCGAGGGCGAGACGGGCCGCGAGCTTTGGTCCCACGCCCGAGGCGCGGCCGAGAGCCGTGCGGTCGCCGGAGGCGATGGCGAAGGACAGTTCGTCCGCCGAGAGGGCGGAGAGGATGGCGAGCGCCACCTTCGGCCCCACGCCCTGCACGGTCGTCAGCAGCCGGAACCAGGCGCGTTCGGCCGCGGTCGCGAAGCCATAGAGGGTGATCGCGTCCTCACGCACGAAGGTCTCGACCAGGATGCGCACCACGGCGGGCGCCGGCGGCAGGCTCGCCAGCGTCCGCGAAGAGGCCTGGACGAGATAGCCGACGCCGCCGGCGGTCTCGATCACGCAATGACCGTCCTCCTGGGACTCGACGGTGCCGCGCAGGCTTCCGATCATGCTGGCCTCGCCAGTGCGGCCGAACGGCTCCAGGCGTTGCGGCTGGCGCGGTGATGGGCGTGGCAGATGGCGACCGCCAGCGCGTCCGCCGCATCCGCCCGGCGGATGGTCGCGCCCGGCAGCAGCCTGCGCACCATCAGGCCGACCTGATTCTTATCCGCCCCGCCCGTGCCCACGACCGAGAGTTTGACGGTTTTGGCGCCGTATTCGGCGACGGACAGGCCGGCGAGCGCGGGGGCGAGGAGGGCGACGCCCCGCGCATAACCAAGCTTGAGCGTCGCCGTCGCATTGGCGTTCACATAGGTTTCCTCGACGGCCGCCTCCTGCGGGGCATGCGCCTCGATCAGCGCCGCGAGCGCATCATGCAAGACGCGCAGCCGCTCCGGCACGCTCTCCGCGCTGTCCGTCTGGACCACGCCGTCCGCGACATGGCGCAGACGGTTGCCCTCGGCCTCCACCACGCCCCAGCCGGTGAAGCGAAGGCCCGGGTCGATGCCAATGATGCGGATCAAAGCCAGAGCGTCGTCCTCTCGGAGTGGAGATCAGGCAGAAAGCTTCTGCAGTAGCGATTCGGGCAGATCGAAGTTTGCATAGACATTCTGCACATCGTCGAGTTCGTCCAGAACGTCGAGCAGCTTCAGCACCGAGGTTGCCGCTTCTTCATCCAGCGGTACGCTGGTACGCGGCCGCCAGTCGAATTTCGCGCTGTCAGAGGCGCCGAACCGGCTCTCCAACGCATCCTGCATGGCGGAGAGGCTGTCGGGCGCGCCGGTGATTTCATGCCACTCGTCCGAGCTTTCGACATTGTCGGCACCGGCCTCGATCGCGGCATCCAGCATGCCATCGGCGGAAGCGGCGGCGGCTGGATAACGGATGACGGCCAGACGCTCGAACATGAAACTGACGGAATTGGTTTCGCCCAGCGCGCCGCCGTATTTGTTGAAGGCCGCGCGCACTTCAGAGGCCGTGCGGTTGCGGTTATCGGTCAGCGCTTCGACGATAAGGGCGACACCGTTCGGGCCATAGCCTTCATAGCGAACCTCCACATAGTCATCGCCGCCGCCGCCGCCGGTGGATGCCTTCTTGACGGCGCGATCGACCGTATCTTTGGGCATGTTTTCTTTCCGTGCGGCCTGGATCGCGGCACGCAAGCGCGGATTGGCGGCGGGGTCGGGCAGACCCTGTTTGGCGGAGACGGTGATTTCGCGGATGAGCTTGGCGAACTGGCGTCCGCGGCGGGCGTCCTGCGCGCCCTTGCGGTGCATGATGTTCTTGAACTGACTATGGCCGGCCATGATGAAGGCTCCGGAAGGCGGGTGACTTGGAAAAGATGGCGCAGGTCTCTGCCAAGCCGGGCCTTGGCGTCAAGTCCGGCGGGGCGATCCGGCCAGGAACGACCCTTGCTGAGGCCGCGCCGGTCCGCCTAGCCTGACCTCTTGGGCCGCCGCGGCTGGCGGAGCGGAGCGAAAAGGCACTCCCTTGGCATTTCATACCTGGCTGACCTTTCTGATCGCGGCAGCGCTTCTCCTCATCATTCCCGGCCCCACGATTCTGCTCGTCATAGGGCAGTCTCTCGGCGGCGGCCGGCGGCGCGCCTTGCCGCTCGTGGCTGGCGTGGCGCTCGGCGACCTTACCGCCATGACCTTGTCTCTGGCAGGTCTGGGCGCGCTGCTCGGTGCGTCCGCCGCCGCCTTCACCTTGCTGAAATGGATAGGCGCCGCCTATCTCGTCTATCTCGGTCTCAAGCTATGGCGTGCACCGGTCGAAGCCGCGGCGGTGCCCCCTCTCAAGGCGCGCGCCGCCTTTCGCCAAGCCTATGTCGTGACGGCGCTCAATCCGAAAAGCATTGCCTTCTTTGTCGCCTTCGTGCCGCAGTTCATAACGCCCGAAAGCCTCTTCCTGCGACAGGCGACCCTCCTGGTCGCAACCTTCGTCGGCCTCGCCGCCATCAATGCCCTGCTTTACGCCATGCTAGCGGGCCACCTCTCGTCCCTCGTGCGCAAACCCTCCGTCAGGCGTGGGTTCAATCGCGCAGGTGGCACTGCCCTCATCGGGGCCGGGGCGGCACTCGCCTTGCGGCGGTAGGCCTCCCCCCCGGCTGCGACGCGGTCAGTACCGCCGCATCAGCGCCACAAGCCGGCCCTGCACGCGCACGCGCTCGGCCGGAAAGATGCGGCTTTCATGGCGCGGATTGGCGGGTTCGAGGGCGACCGAATTGCCGCGGCGGCGCAGCCGCTTCAGCGTCACTTCCGCCTCGTCCACCAGGGCGACCACGATCTGCCCGTTCTCGGCCGTCTCGGCGCGGCGGATGATGACCGTGTCGCCGTCCCAGATGCCGGCGTCGATCATCGAATCGCCCGCAACTTCCAGCGCGTAATGCTCACCCGCGCCGAGCATGGCGACAGGCACTTCGAAGAAGGTCGAGGTATCGCGCATGGCCTCGATCGGCAGGCCCGCCGCGATGCGACCATAGAGGGGAAGCTGCACGGCGCTCGCTTCCGAGGCGGTGCGCAGTCCCGGCAGGCGTTGCGAGAAATCGCCCTGGATCACGGTGGGCGCGAAACCCGCTGCCGCTTCCGGCCGGCGCCCACCCTCCTGCGGGACGAGATCCGTCTCGGCCGCAAGGGCGAGCGCGGGATGAGCCTCGCCCGGCAGGCGCAGCACTTCGAGGGCGCGGGCCTGATGGTGCCGGCGGCTGAGAAAGCCGCGCTCCTCAAGCGCCGAGATGAGGCGGTGGATGCCGGATTTCGACCGGAGGTTCAGCGCCTCCTTCATCTCGTCGAAGCTCGGCGAATAGCCCGAGGTCTTGAGATGACGATCGATGAACATCAGCAATTCGTGCTGCTTGCGCGTCAACATATGGAACCCCCTGCCTTTCAAGGCATCGTCCGCCTTCCTGGGCAGGCCGGAACGGAAGGAGACCTGACCGTGGCAAGGCCTATCGCTTCCGTAACGGCTTGTCCGACAACGCGAACAAAGCAGAAACTTGGCTCTTCTAGGGGCTGGTTCCGCGCCGCGTCAAGCACGCTCTCGCGGCGCGGAAGAGTAAAAAGGCCAATGACTTAAGAAAGTCATTCCTTCTTGTCGAAGGGGTTCACCGTGCCGCGGAAATCGAGGCGGATCGGCGTTCCCGGCAGGTCGAAGACTTGCCGCAACTCATTGATGAGGTAGCGGCGGTAATCCTCGGGCGTGGCTTCAGCCCGCGTGCCGAAGACAACGAAGGTAGGCGGGCGCGCCGTCGCCTGGGTAACGTAGCGCAGCTTGAGCCGGCGGCCCTGCACGGCCGGCGTCGGATGGCGGCTCAGCGCATCCTCGAACCAGCGGTTGAGCGCCGAGGTCGAGATGCGTTTGTTCCAGGTTGCATAGACCTGCCGCACGGCAGGGAAGAGCTTGTGCACTTGGGCGCCGGTCATGGCGCTCATGGTCACGACCGGAATGCCCTTGAGCTGGGCGAGGCTGCGTTCCAGCCGGTCAGAGACCGCCTTGCGCGTCGCGTCCCGGTCCTCGACGGCGTCCCACTTGTTGAGAACCACGACCATGGCCCGGCCCTCGCGTTCGACCAGGCGGGCAAGCTGCAAATCCTGGTCGTGCAGGCCGTCCACCGCGTCCACCACCAGCACCACGACCTCGGCGAAGCGCATGGCATTGATGCTGGCGCCCGTGGACATCTTCTCGATCTCGTCCTGCACGCGGGCGCGACGGCGCAGCCCGGCGGTGTCGACGAGCTGATAGCTGTTTCCATCCCGGTCGGTGATCGGCAGGGTGATCGCATCGCGCGTGATGCCGGGCTCCGGCCCCGTCAGCATGCGCTCCTCGCCCAGAAGCCGGTTTACCAGGGTCGATTTGCCGGCATTCGGCCGCCCCAGGATGACGAGGCGCAGCGGCTTCTCGGGCGCGTCCTCGTCCGGCGTTTCGTCTTCCTCGGCGGCGTCCTCCGTGCCTTCGGCCTCGGGTGGCAGGGCCTCAGCGATGCTCGACATGAGTGCGCTGATGCCTTCGCCATGCTCGGCCGAGACCAGAAGCGGTTCGCCGAGACCGAGGGCATAGGCGTCCAGCGCGTTGTTGTAGCCGGTGCGCCCCTCGGTCTTGTTCGCGATCAGCAGCACCGGCCGGCCCAGCCGCCGCAGCCAGGTGCCGAAATGTTGATCGGGGGGCAGGATGCCGCTGCGAGCATCGACCACGAAGAGGATGAGATCGGCCTGTTCTAAAATGGAGGCGGCGCCGGCGCGCATGCGCCCGGCCAGACTCTCGGGGGGCGCTTCCTCGAGCCCGGCCGTATCGGCCAGCCTGATCCTGCGGCCGCCGACGCGGGTGGTCGCTTCCAGACGATCGCGCGTGAGGCCGGGCTGGTCTGCGACCAGGGCCTGCCGCCGCCCAACGAGGCGGTTGAAGAGACTGCTTTTGCCGACATTGGGGCGTCCGGCGATGACGACGAGCGGGGTTTCCATGCGTCGGGGGCAATACTGCCTAAGGTTAGTTACGGGTAAGGGGGTATCCGGAATGCGTGCTCAGCGTCAGGCGGGCGCGACGGCACCGGGACGTCGGAGAGGAAGAAGAAAGATGAGCTGCAGCGCCAGAGCCGGAAATGCCTCGCCCCCCGCCTTCGGCCAGGAGAGCGTGGTCTTTGCGGTCTTGCTCGCGATCAGCTTCTCGCACTTCCTCAACGATACCATGCAGTCGTTGCTGCCGGCGATCTATCCCAATCTAAAGGCGGCTTTCCACCTTAGTTTCGTGCAGATCGGCCTGCTCACCTTCGTCTTCCAGGTCACGGCTTCGCTGCTGCAGCCGCTCGTCGGCATGGTGACGGACAAGAGGCCGCAGCCCTATTCGCTGTCCATCGGCATGGCCTTCACCATGGCGGGCCTCGTTCTGCTCTCCCGTGCCGGGCGGTTCGAGATGCTGCTGGCCGCCGCCGCCATGATCGGCGTCGGCTCCTCCATCTTCCATCCGGAATCCTCGCGCGTCGCGCGCCTTTCCTCGGGCGGCCGCCACGGCCTCGCGCAATCCGTCTTCCAGGTCGGCGGCAATGCCGGCACGGCACTCGGGCCCGTGCTCGCCGCCTTCATCGTGGTGCCGCACGGACAGCGCAGCATCATCTGGTTCTCCGGCATCGCGCTGCTCGGCATGATCGTGCTCGGCGGCGTCGGCCGCTGGTACCAGCAGCGGATGGCGCTCAATCGCCGCCGCCCGCGTGCCGCGATGCATGCGCATGAGCCGCTGCCGGCGATGAAGGTCTATGTCACCATGGCGATCCTGGTCGCCCTGGTCTTCTCGAAGTTCTTCTATCTGGCGAGCATCTCCAGCTACTACACCTTCTATGTGATCCATCAGTTCGGGGTGACGGTGCAGACCGCGCAGCTCCTTCTGTTCGTCTTTCTGGGCGCCGCTGCCCTCGGTACCGTCTTCGGCGGCCCGATCGGCGATCGCATCGGCCGCAAGCTGGTGATCTGGGTTTCGATCCTTGGTGTTCTGCCCTTCACGCTGGCTTTGCCTTATGTCGGTCTCGGCTGGACGATCGCCCTTTCCTTTATCATCGGTTTCGTCCTCTCATCGGCAATGCCTGCGATGATCGTCTATGCGCAGGAACTGGTGCCGGGCCGCATCGGTCTCATCTCGGGCCTTTTCTTCGGCCTGGCCTTCGGCATGGGCGGCCTCGGTGCTGCCGCCATCGGGGTGATCGCAGATCATTTTGGAATCGTTTCAACATACGAGATATGCTCGTTTCTGCCGGTGATCGGCCTTCTCGCAATGTTTCTCCCGCATCTCAAAACGCCGCGTCCTGGGTGAAGGGTCGGCGATGTTCGCGATCTTGTGGCCTCTGCTGAAATAAAATCTAAGTCAGCTCCTCTCGAACGACCCGGCTCGCATCCACATATGGCGTTTTATGCGTATGGGTGACCTGACCAGATAGGTTGATGAAGGAGAAGATATGGCTCGCGCAACGATTCCGAAGACGAGGTCCGCTAATGGCCGTCAGCCGGCGAAACGGGCTGGCGCCAAGTCCAAGGCGATGACGGCCGGCCAGGCGTTGAAGCCCGTCAAGACGGGAACGCCCGGCCGTCGGCCGGGCGTGCAGCAAGCTGCGGCGGCAAGCGCCAGCAGCAAGGACGAGTTGCGCGCCCGGATCGAAAAGCTCGAACGCGCCAACTCGACGTTGCGGGCGAAGAACAAGGAACTGCGCTTCGCCTATGTCGAGGCCGCGGAGAAGGTGGACCAACTCACCGTTCGGCTGGAAACGGCCGAACGTAAGGCGGGGCGCCAAGCGCAGCAGGAAACGGCGGCGGACGTGGGAACCGGACGCGCCCGGAACACCGCCACACGACGTCGTGGTCCTGCGCGCACGGCGGCGGCTCAGCCAGAAGAGGGCCCGGCCGACGAAGAGCACCCGTCGGAGTTCATGGCCCGGATCTCCGAACGCGAGGTGGTCTGAGGCCCGGCTCAGTCCTCAGCGGAGGGCGCGTCTCCCATGCCGAGAGGTACGAGGCGGATGCGCTTGCCACGGCTTGCCAGCGCGATCCGGCCTTCTTTCAGGGCCATGGCGTCCTCACCGAAAATCCGCCGCCGCCAGCCATGGGCCGCGGGAATTTGCGGCTCCGATTCGGCCGCGAGGCGGTCCAGATCCTCGGATGAGGCGAGAAGCTTGGGCGCTACACCGTGCTCTTCGCTTTTGGCGGCAAGGAGCACGCGCAGCAGTGCGACGAGGGCTGGAGAGGGGCGCGGGCCGTCCCGCTCGGGCCGCGCCGTGATCTGGGGCAAATCCTCCTCCGGCAGGGCGCGCGCCTCCGCAATGGCCGCCAGGAGGGAGGCGCCGCTCTTGCCTTCGGCAAAGCCGCGCGAGATGCCGCGCGCCCGCGTCAGCAATTCCGGCGTGTCCGGAGCCAGCGCCGCGATCTCGGGGATCGCTTCATCTTTGAGAAGCCGGCCGCGCGGAATATTGACGCGCTGCGCCTCGCGCTCGCGCCAGGCGGCGATGCCGCGCAGGATTCCCGCTTGGCGCCGATTGCTGGGACGAAGCTTCAGCTTCTGCCACATCGCGTCCGGATCGGCCCGGTAGAGCGCCGGGTCCGTCAGTGCCGCCATCTCTTCAAGGACCCAGTCGGCGCGCCCGTCCCGCTCCAGCCGAGTCAGAAGCTTCTGGTAGACGACGCGCAGATGCGTCACGTCGGCCGCCGCATAAGCGAGTTGCGAGGCGGAGAGGGGCCGGGCGGACCAGTCGCTGAAACGGTGTGACTTATCGATCTGCGTGCCGGTGAGCGCGGAGACCAGCGCGTCATAGCCGACCTGGTCGCCGAAGCCTGCGACCATGGCCGCGATCTGCGTGTCGAACAGGGGCCGCGGTGTCGCGCCGAACATAAGCAGGAAGATTTCCACATCCTGCCGCGCGGCGTGGAAAACCTTGGTCACCGCCTCGTTGGCGAGGAGTGCGCCGAGCGGCGCCATGTCGATCCCCTCGGCCTGGGCATCGATTACCGCGACGTCCTCGGCGCCGCCAAGTTGGACGACACAGAGTTCGGGCCAGTAGGTGCGCTCACGGATGAATTCCGTGTCGATCGTGATGAAGGGCTCGTGGGCGAGCCGGGTGCAGAGCGCCGCGAGGGCGCTGCTGTCGGTGATGAAGACAGGACTCGGAAATTCGGTGCGGGGCTGACGCGGCATGCTGCCTTTCTATCCGCAGCGCGTGCGGTGTCAAAGCCGTGTCAGGCAGCGGCGTCGGACTCCGTGCTTGCCGCCGCGCCGGCATCGTAGCGGGCACGGGCTGCGGCGATCGCCGGGAAATGCGCCTCCGACCAGGTGGCGAGGGCACCGAGCGGCTCGAGGCAGGAGCGGCCGAGTGGCGAAAGCCGATATTCGACCATGGGGGGCGTGGTCGGAAAAACGTGGCGTGTGGCGAAGCCGTCCCGCTCCAGACCGCGCAACGTCTGGGTCAGCATGCGTTTCGAAATGTCCGGCATCAACCGGTAGAGAGCGCCGAAGCGGCGGGGCTCCTCGGCCAGCGCAAAAAGGATGAGCGTCGTCCATTTGTCGCCAATCCGGTCCAGCACGTTCCGCACGGGACAGTGGCCGGCGTCAAATCCGGCGGCGCGCCAGGCGGCGAAGCGATCGGTCTCCATGCAGGTTCCCTCCAGATTACCAGGGCACGCGAAACTGCCTTCTTACGGAGGTCAGACGGCTCGGCTAAGCAATAGTCTCAATTCGAGACCATAGAGGAAAACAGCCATGTCTGACAATTTGGCCCGACTTCTGGTGACCGGGGCGAGCGGCCAGCTTGGTCGTCTCGTCCTGCGGAACCTGCTGGCAACCGTGCCACCCTCGCGCGTGGTCGCCCTGGTTCGCACGGCCGCGGCCGGAGCGGACTTCGCATCCCAGGGCGTGGAACTGCGGATCGGCGATTACGACCGGCCCGAAAGCCTGGAGGCCGCCATGGCGGGAATCGGCCGGGTGCTGCTGATTTCGTCCAACGATCTTGCGAGGCGCCGGGCCCAGCATCGGGCGGTGATCGCGGCGGCCCAGCGGGCAGGTGTCAGATTCCTCGCCTATACCAGCGTGCTGCATGCCGATCGCTCCCCCCTCGGTCTCGCCGCCGATCATCGGGATACGGAAGCGGCGTTGACGGGCTCCGGTCTCGACTACGCCCTGTTGCGGAACGGCTGGTACACGGAGAATTATTTCGGCGCCTTGGCCCCCGCATTGGCGCATGGGGCTGTTCTGGGCAGTTCCGGCCAGGGCCGCATTTCGGCGGCGCCGCGGGCCGATTACGCGGCTGCCGCCGCCGCCGTCCTGGCGGGGGGAGCTTCTGTTGCCGGTCACGTTTTCGAGCTTGCGGGTGACAGTGCCTTCACCATGGCGGAGTTTGCGGCCGAGCTTTCCCGCCAGACGGGCAAGCCCGTCACCTATGCCGACCTCCCGAAAGCCGATTACAAATCCGTCCTGCTGGGCGCGGGTCTGCCGGAACCGGTGGCGGAACTGGTGGCCGACAGCAGCGAGGCAGCCCGGGGCGACACGCTGTTCGACGACAGCCGCACCTTGAGCGGCCTGATCGGGCGGCCGACCGTGCCTTTGGCAGAGAGCCTCGCCGTGGCGCTCACGGTTGTCTGAGCAGGACGCCTCTCTCTGGGCACTGGCACTTGCAAACATGCCTTCCGGCGCCAATTCCGATCGGTGCGCGGACGATCGTGCCGCATCGAAACAGAGAGGAAATTGCATGTTCACAATGAAAATGGGTCTACGGGCCCTGCTGCCCGCAGCCACCCTGATTGGCGGCCTCGCCATGTCCGGCGCGGCCATGGCACAATCCGCTTCGCAGGACAGCCTGGTGAATGGCGCCACGACCGGCCTTGGTGCGCATCATCGCTTTTCGAGCGTCGCCGCGGCGAAGGATCATTGCCCGGACGATACAATCGTATGGTCGAACGGCGTCAACAAGACCTACAAGATGGTGCCGTCGGGCATGACCAAGTCAACCCACCACGGCTTTTATGCCTGCAAGATGGAAGCTGACACCGCCGGCTTCACGCCCGCCAGCTGAGGCCTGACAGGCCTCGGATTCGACAGAGCGGTTGCCATTCCAGGGGCTGCTTCAAGGTCCAGATCGGATCGCTCGGTGATCCGATCTGACCCGATCAGGCGTTAGCTGGCGGCTGGCTCCTTCTCCCGCACCGGCTCTGGCGCGGTTTCGCCCTTTGCGGCTTCTTCCTCGGCCGCCTCGGCAGGTGCTGCGGCCGCCACGGGGGGCGGGGTCGGGCGGACATGCACCGCGCGCCGCTTGGTCCGCGCGCTGCCATAGCTCGGGTCCAGCAGCAATTCGAAGAGGAGGAGAGACCTGCCCGTCACGCCGTAGGGATGTTCAAAGGCGAAGGTCGGCTCCTCTTCTGCGGCTTCGTCCCGCATGTTGGTGTCGATCAGCAGGCGCCATTCGCGCCCGCCCACAACCTCGGGCAGCTGGAACTCCACGAGATCGTGATAGGCGTTGACAATGAGCAGCAGCGTCGCATCCCGGCCGCGCTGCACGATGCCGGTCTCCTGTGCGCGGCCGTCGAGCAGCAGGCCCATGCACCGGGCATGGGCTTCTCCCCATTGGTCGTCCGCCATCTCGGTCGCGTCCGGAGCGAGCCAGGTGATGTCCTTGAGGCCGAGGGTCTCGTCCCATTGTCCGCTGAGGAAACGGCCGCGGGTGAGGAGGGGGAAACGCCGGCGCAGCCCGGCAAGCCGCGCCGTAAAGCGCGCCAGCGCCTCGCCGCGCGCCCCCAACTCCCAATTCACCCAGCTGATCTCATTGTCCTGACAATAGGGGTTGTTGTTGCCCTGCTGGCTGCGGCCCATCTCGTCGCCCGCCAGCAGCATGGGCGTGCCCTTGGACAGGAAGAGCGTTGCCAGCATGTTGCGCATCTGGCGGTCGCGCAGGCCCAGAACCTCTGGGTCGTCGGTCGGGCCTTCGGCGCCGCAGTTCCAGCTCAGATTATGGGAATGGCCGTCGCGGTTGTCCTCGCCATTCGCCTCGTTGTGCTTGTCGTTGTAGCTGACGAGATCGTTGAGGGTGAAGCCGTCGTGGGCGGTGATGAAGTTGACGCTCGACCACGGACCGCGTCCGCGGTGGTTGAACTCGTCCCCCGAGGCGGACAGGCGTGGCGCCAGGTGCGCGACCGGCACCATGCCGCGCCAGTAATCGCGCACGATGTCGCGGAACTTGTCGTTCCACTCGGCCCAGCCCGGCGGGAAGCCGCCCACCTGGTAGCCCCCGGGGCCGCAATCCCATGGCTCGGCGATCAGCTTCACGGTGCCGAGCACCGGGTCCTGGGCGCATGCCTTGAGGAATCCGGACTGATTGTCGAAGCCGTTCGGCTCCCGGGCGAGAATTGTGCCGAGATCGAAGCGGAAGCCGTCGACGTGCATCTCCTGCACCCAGTAGCGCATGGAGTCGGTGACCATCTGCAGCACGCGCATGTGCGTGGTGTTGAGCGTATTGCCGGTGCCGGTATCGTTGATGTAGTAGCGTTTCTGCTCGGGCATCAGGCGGTAATACGACGCGTTGTCGATGCCCTTGAAGCAGAGCGTCGGCCCGAGCTCGTTGCCTTCGGCGGTGTGGTTGTAGACGACGTCGAGGATGACCTCGAGCCCGGCGTCGTGGAACCGCGCCACCATCTCCTTGAACTCCTGCAGCACGCGTGCAGGGTAGGCGGAGTAGCGCGGGTCGGGCGCGAAGAAGCCGATGGTGTTGTAGCCCCAGTAGTTGGTGAGGCCCTTGTCGAGCAGGTAGCTGTCGTTGATGAAGGTGTGGATCGGCATCAGCTCGACCGAGGTGATGCCGAGCGACTTGATGTAATCGATGACGTCCTGGGTCGCGAGGCCGGCGAAGGTGCCGCGTTCGTTCTCGGGGACCTTCGGGTGGCGCTTGGTGAAGCCGCGGACGTGGGTCTCGTAGACGATGGTGCGGTCCCACGGCACGCGATGCCACTGCGCCTCGCGCGCCCAGTCGAAGTTCGGATCGACGACGACGCACTTCGGCACGTACGGCGCACTGTCGCGCTCGTCGAACGTGAGGTCGTCCTCGCCCATGACGTAGCCGAAGCAGGCAGGATGCCACTTCAGCTCGCCGATGTGGGCGCGCGCGTACGGATCGAGCAGGAGCTTGTTGGGATTGAAGCGGTGCCCTTCCTCGGGCGCGTACGGGCCGTGCACGCGGAAGCCATACACCGTGCCCGGACCAACCTCCGGCAGGTAGCCGTGCCAGATCTCGTTGGTGAACTCCGGCAGCTCGACGCGCAGGATCTCGTGCTCGCCGCTCTGGTCGAACAGGCACAATTCGACCTTGCCGGCGTTGGCGGAGAACACGGCGAAATTGACGCCCTTGCCGTCCCATGAGGCGCCGAGCGGGAAGGGGAGTCCTTCCCGTATACCGACCTTCTTCGGTGGCGCCATGGGTTTCTCCGCGACCTTGCGCGAGTGCCGCGGTGTCGTGTCGATCAGCGCCTACCGAGCAGGATGCCGAGGGCCATGCCGATGCCGCCCGCGATCAGCAGAGCGGTGACCGGTGCCTCGTTGGTGTACGTGCGCACGCTGTCGACAGCGTTGCCGTACATGTTCTGCGCCTCGCCGAGCACCTGGCGCGCCGCGCCGCGGCCTTCCATGTTGGGGTCGTTGGTCATCGATCCGACCGCTTCCTCGGCTTTGCCCGCGATGTTCCGCGCCGCTCCCGTAACCCGATTCTCGTCCATGTTCAGACTTCCCTGTGATGAAACCCCGTGATGAAACCCCGTAATGAAACCTGGGGCGTCCGGCGTATCGCCGGCTCGCCCTGCAGAGAGGTCATATAACGCTACGGTTGGGGTATGGTTCCGGCGAAGAACCGGTGCGACGGAGGGGCCTCCGACACGATCCCGACGCCCGATTTGAGGGCAGTCGTGCTTGGGATATCATCGGCCCGGCCGATGACGCTTGCACAGCGCACGGCCGAACAGGGGAGGCGCAGAAATGGCGGACGCCACGTACGATCGCAGCGCGGAGGATTTCGGCAACATCGTCAACCTCGGGCACGTCAACGTCCAGGTGGCGGACCAGAGGCTGGCGACGGCGTACTACATCAGCGGACTCGGGCTCACCCGCGATCCGTACCTGATGACCGGCACCAACAACATGTGGGTCAACGTCGGCGTCAGCCAGTTCCATCTTCCCACCAACACCCCGCAAGTCGTGCGCGGGGTCACCGGCCTCGTCGTCAACGATCGCGAGGCGCTGCTGGCGCGGCTCGCCAAGGCGAAGAAGGAATTGGCCGACACCCGGTTTGAGTTCCGCGAGAGCAACGACGGCGTCGAGACCGTCTGCCCGTGGGGCAACCGCATCACCTGCCACGCTCCGGACCCGGCGCGCTTCGGCCGCATGGCGCTCGGAATGGCCTATGTCGCGTTCGACGTGCCGCCGGGGACCGCCGACGGCATCGCGCGCTTCTATCGCGAGATTTTCCTCGCGCCGTCGGAGGTCAAGAGCGAGCGGGGCGGCCGCGCCGCCCATGTCATGGCCGGCGAGCGCCAATACCTGATCTTCCGCGAGATCGAAGAGCCGCAGGCGCCCTACGACGGCGACCACTTCCAGATCTACATCGCCAACTTTTCAGCGCCGTACCGCAAGCTTATGGAGCTCGGCCTGATCACCCAGGAGTCGAACCAGCACCAGTATCGCTTTAAGGACATCGTCGACCTCGACAGTCGCAAGGTGCTCTACACCATCGACCACGAGGTGCGGGCGATGAGCCACCCGCTCTATGCGCGGCCGCTGGTGAACCGCAATCCGGCACTGCTGGCCGCGCACTTCGTGCCGGGCCATGAGGAGGCGAGCTGGTCGCTCGATTGAGCGCGCTGCCGCGGACAGGAAAAAAGGGCCGGCAAACGCCGGCCCTTTCGTTTTGCGTGAAGCGCCGACGCTCAGCGCTTGCGCTTGCCATTTTTTTTGCCGCTCTTGGCGGAGGCCTTCTTGAACGGCGTCGCGTGGGCCCTCCCGGAGGAATCGACCCACACCCGCTCCGACTTCATCGCCTTGCCGTTGGCGCGGTCGAGCAGGAAGTCGCCGATCATGGTGTTGCGGTCCTCGCCGTTCTCGGCGCTCGGCGCGCCGGTGACGCTGTGGTTCGCCCCTTCGTAGACGACCATGCGCTTCGGCCCCTTGATGAGCTCGAACAGCTCCTCGGTGTATTCGAGCGGCGATAGCTGCTCGTTCTCGCCGGTAATGACGGCGTACGGGCACTTGATCTTCGGCATGTATGGCGTGAGGTCGATCTTCTTGCAGAAGCGATCGAACTCCTGCTCGTCGTCGTAGCCCGACATGAACATGAACCGCACCTTGAAGGTCGGCGAGGCCATGTTGAAGATCTGCCACGCGCCCGGCTCCTGACAGAGGCCGCTGGTGACGTAGCCCTTGACCCTGTTGCCGAGCGTAGCCGCGGCGACCGTGCCCCAGAAGCTGCCGAAGCTCGAGCCGCGGATCACCAGCTTCTTGATGTCGATGTTCGGCTGCTTCGACAGGAACTCGTAGACGCTCTCGGCGCACTTCTCCCAGTTCTCCGGGCTGAAGTAGATGCCGCGCGACACCGCCTCGGCCTGGCCCGGGCCGTCGATCGCCAGCACCGCCATGCCGCGCTCCATGAAGCGGTCGCCGTAGAGCGAGACCATG
>NZ_DATJJK010000185.1:0-11368 GCF_035492295.1 Acidisoma sp.
GCGGGCTCGCTGGACGAGCTGGCCAATCGCCTCGCCGCCGTCGCGCCTGGGCGTCTGCTCATCATCGCCGGCGATGAAGTCCATGCGAGCGACGCGGCCGCCGAGGTGGCCCGCATGGCGGAGACCCTGGGCGCCGAGGTCTATGGCTCCTCCTGGCCATCCCGTCTGCCGTTCCCCACCGCGCATCCGCTCTGGGCCGGGAACATGCCCAACAAGGGCCGTGACATCTACGAGATGCTGACCCAGTACGACGCGATCTTCGCGCTCGGCGGCAAGTCGCTCATCACCATCCTCTATTCCAGTGGCCCGATCATTCCAAAAAGTTGCGTCGTCTACCAGATGTCGACTGACGTGCGCGATCTCGGCCGCACCTATGCGACCGAGCTTTCGGTGGTGGGCGACATCCGCGCCTCGCTCCGCGCCCTGCAGCCCGTTCTTGAAAAGGCAACCGAACCGCGCCGTGACGTTTATGACGCGCTGTGCGTCCAGGCGGCGGAGCGTCGCGCCGCGCATCGCGCGGCACTCGCGGCGCGCGCGGCCTCCGAATGGGACGCGCCGAAAATCACGCCCCTGGTCGCTGCCCAGGAAGCCGCCCGCGCCATCGGCCCCGATATCTCGATCGTTGACGAGGCGATCGCGACATCCATGCATCTGCGGGGATTTCTCAACAGCCGGTCATCGAACCAGTATTCCTTCCTGCGTGGTGGCGCGCTCGGCTGGGGTATGCCGGCGGCCGTCGGCTGTTCGCTGGGATTGGGGCGGCAGCCGGTGGTCTCGCTGGTGGGGGACGGCGCGGCGCTCTATAGCCCCCAGGCGATCTGGACGGCGGCGCACGAGAAGCTGCCGGTCACCTTCGTCGTCATGAACAATCGCGAATACAATATCCTGAAGAACTTCATGAAGGGTCAGAAAGACTATCTGTCGACCCGCAGCAACCGCTACATCGCCATGGATATCGGCGAACCGGCGATCGATTATCTGGCACTCGCCGCGTCCTACGGCCTGCCGGCGCGCAGGGTGGAGCGGCCAGAGGACGTCGCCCCCGCCATCGAGGCCGGCATCGCCTGCGGCACCGCGAATCTGGTGGAGATCATGATCGGGGTCGAGTGACTCAGAGGCTCGCTTCTTTGGGTGCGCTGTTTCTAATTAAAAAAAGCAAAAAGGTAGCTAGATACTAGGCCAAGAATTACGTTTAAAATTACGCCTGCGGAAAAAACTTTAAGATTGGCCTGGCAGTGACGCTCGATATCCAGCTTGTATTTCTCGGAGTTTTTTGAAAGAAGAAGAAAACTTGGCTCCGGAATATTAGCAAGCGAAATGGTGGCGCCGGCGGCCACTCCCGCAATCGCGAAGGTAAGAAAAACGTAAACTGTTGAAAGTAATATCCAAAGCAATAAGCTGCCGCTGGTCAGGTAAGACGAAATAAAATCAATCTTTGATTGTGTTAGATTATTTAGAATTGGCTTGGCTAGAATTGTTTCGTAGTTTACGTGGTAATTGTAGCGAAGTCCGCGGTATCCAAGCCATATCAAAAAGGTCGAAAGTGACAAAAATAATACTGCATGACAAGGGAAATTGAAGTCGACCAAAAATTTTCGTAACCACGACTCATCTCTTATGTAGCTCTGTGCCTGATTTGTGAGAAGATTTTCAATGTCTACTGCCCAGGATCGAGATGTGTGGGCAATCGTTATTTCGATCTTTCCGGTTTCGATCGTAAAATCTTGCTTAGAACGATTCTTGATATAGCCTTGTATATCATCGGAAACATCATATTGATATCGATCAAAATTGTTGGAGATAGAGGAATTATTGGTAGATATTTCAAGTGAAATTTCTTGGCGTTCGGGGGCCTCTTTGTTGTTGAATTGAACGAGATAAACCCAGTTCATCGCAATGAATTTCGACACTATTGGACGAAGTTCTGAATATGTTAAGAACTCTTTGATCGAGCTTACACATACGGTAGAGTTGTCATCATATTGGATCTCGATCGTGAGTTTGATGAGTTGGGCAACGTTCTGTTCGTGGATTCGTTGCTCAATCAGATGATGAAAATTAGCAATATCGTCTCGAGTGATGCAGATAGCTCCAGCAATTTTTTTCTGGATAGCCTTGGGCTTCCCCAATAGCCCCGCGATGAATTCCCCTAGTTTGTCTGGCGGGCAGGGAATAGCTAAATAACCGGTGTTGGCCTGATCTGAAAAACGGTCGCCTTGAGAAACGACCCCATTTGCTGTCATGGTAAGGTTGATCCTGGTGATGGGCGGCTTATTGGGTGGCGTTTCTCTATTTAGGTCTGGAAGCCGCTTGGCGGTGTTGCTGCTGTCTAGAGCAAAAAGCAGAGGCTTTAGCAATCGGTTTATGGATCATTCCCAAGCCGCGCTTCCTCTAAGACGGTGCCGAGACCGTTGCTGACTGCAATACCGAATAGGCGACGGCGCGGCCCCGGCCCGGCCCGTCCTCTCACGCTACCCTTCCGCGTTCGGCCAGAAAATCGAGCAGGGCGCGCACGCGGGAGGGCAGCGGCCCGCCCTGGCCGATGTGAATGGCGTGGAATTCCTCCGGTTCCCCGGCGTCGAGATGCTGCAGGATCGGCACCAGCCGGCCGGATGCGATGTCATCCCGCACCGTGAAACCCGCGAGACGCGCGATGCCGCTGCCGCCGAGCGCCAGATGCCGCAACGCCTCGCCGTCGCTCGCCTGCACGCGGCCGACGGTCGGCACAACGACCGTCTCGGCGCCTTCGCGCAGCGGCCAGCCGTCGACGGCGCGGACATAGCTGAAGCCGAGACGGTTATGGCGATCCAGATCGGCGATCGTTCGGGGCTCTCCGAAGCGGGCCAGATAGGCGGGTGAGGCGAGGATGAGCAGCGGCGTTTCGCCCAGTTTGCGCGCGACCAGGCTGGAACTTTTCAAAGGCCCGGCGCGGACGGCGACATCCGTCCGCTCCGCCAGCAGATCCACCACCGCGTCGGTCTGGGTGATGTCGATGCTGATCTCGGGATAGAGCACCAGGAAATCGGGCAGGATGCGCGCCAGGATATGGTTGGCGTAAGACGCGCTGGTATTGATGCGCACGCGCCCCACCGGCCGTTCCCCGGCACCCGCCGCGCGCTCGGCATCCGCCATGTCAGCCAGGATGCGCGTTGCCCGTTCGTAGAAGGCCGAGCCCTCGGGGGTAAGCTGAAAGCGGCGTGTCGAGCGGTTGATAAGCCGGGCACCGAGGCGCGCTTCAAGCCGGGCAATCAGCTTGCTGACCGCCGATGGCGTCATGCGGCACAGGCGCGCGGCGGCGGAAAAGCCGCCTTGCTCCACCACCTGAACGAAGACCTCCATCTCGCTGGAGCGGTTGGTGTCGATACGGGCCATATGGTCTTTGAACTCACATATGCTGTTCCTATCGGCCCTCTATATCACTGGATCAGTCAGGTCCATTTACGTCCGAACAGTTTTTGACAGGACGAAACAGATCATGCCGCTGGCACTCTACGCCCTGACGGCCGGTGCCTTCGGCATCGGCGTCACTGAATTCGTCATCATGGGACTGCTTCTGAATGTCAGCGCCAGTTTCGGCGTGTCGATCGCAACCGCCGGGCTCTTGATCTCCGGCTATGCGCTCGGCGTTGTCGTCGGCGCGCCCGTGCTGACCGTGCTCACCGGCCGATGGCCGCGTAAGACGGTGCTGATCGTCCTGATGGCGATCTTCACGCTCGGCAATGCGGCTTGCGCCTTGGCGCCCAGCTACGGTCTTCTCATGGCCGCGCGGGTGCTCACGGCGCTGGCGCACGGCACTTTCTTTGGCGTGGGGTCGGTGGTGGCAACGGGCCTCGTCGCGCCGAACAAGAAAGCCTCGGCGGTGGCGGTCATGTTCACCGGCCTCACGGTCGCCAATATTCTCGGTGTGCCGCTGGGCACCTGGATCGGACAGCAGCTTGGCTGGCGCGCGACCTTCTGGGCGGTGGCGCTGGTCGGCCTCGTGGCGCTGGCGATCATTGCCGTCCTGGTGCCGAAGGATAGCCAGGCGCCGGAAGAGATGGACTGGCGCGCCGACCTGCGGGCAATCCTGCGCGCGCCTGTTCTGCTCGGTCTGTTGATGACTGTTCTCGGCTATGCCGGCGTCTTCGCGGTTTTCACCTATATTGCGCCGATGCTGATCGAGATCAGCGGCTTCGCCCCGGCTGCGGTTTCGCCCATCCTGCTCGTGTTTGGTGGTGGCCTGGTGGTCGGCAATCTCCTTGGCGGCCGGCTGGCAGACCGCAATCTGCTCGGCGCCATCTTCGCCTCTCTGGCCGCACTCGCCGTCATCCTGGCTATGATGACACCGGGTTTGCACATGCAAATTCTCGCCATCGCGCTTGTCGGACTGCTCGGCGCGGCTGGGTTCGCGACCGTCGCTCCGCTGCAAATCTGGGTAATCTCCAAGGCCACCGGCGCCGGGCAAAGCCTTGCCTCCAGCTTCAACATCGCCGCCTTCAATCTCGGCAATGCTTTGGGCGCCTGGGCTGGCGGGGCGGTGATCGGGTACGGTCCCGGCCTCCGGTTCGTGCCTCTCGCGGCAGCCCTTTTCCCGGCCGCAGCCATCTTGGTCGCCGTCGTGGCGAGCCAGAACCGCCGCGCCGCGGTCGTCTGACCCCATCATCCTTATCGAAAGGCCAAAGCGATGGACTATCGTTCTCTTGGACGCTCCGGACTGAAGGTTCCGGTCCTGAGCTTCGGTGCCGGCACCTTCGGCGGCTCCGGCCCGCTCTTCGGCGCCTGGGGCAATACCGATGTCACCGAGGCGCGCCGCCTGATCGACATCTGTCTCGAGACCGGGCTTACCTTGTTCGACACGGCGGATGTCTACTCAAATGGCGCGTCCGAGGACGTGTTGGGTGCGGCGATCAAGGGGCGGCGGGGCAGCGTGCTGCTCTCGACCAAGACCAGCCTGCCGATGGGGGATGGCCCGAACGATGCCGGGTCATCACGCCTGCGCCTGATCCGCGCGGTGGAGGATGCGCTGCGCCGCCTCGGCACCGACTACATCGATCTTCTCCAGCTTCATGCCTTCGACGCCGGAACCCCGGTCGAGGAGGTCTTATCAACGCTGGATGGGCTCGTGCAGGCGGGCAAGCTGCGCTACATCGGGGTTTCGAATTTCGCCGGCTGGGAAATCATGAAATCGCTGGCGGCGGCGGAACGTCACGGCTGGACGCGCTATGTCGCCAACCAGGTCTATTACTCTCTCGTCGGGCGGGATTACGAGTGGGAGCTGATGCCGCTCGGCGCCGATCAGGGGCTCGGCGCCATGGTGTGGAGTCCACTCGGCTGGGGCCGGCTGACCGGAAAGATCCGGCGCGGCTCGCCGCTGCCCGCGGGCAGCCGGTTGCATGAGACAGCGGGTTTCGGGCCGCCGGTGGACGAGGATCATCTGTTCCGGGTCGTGGACGCGCTGGACGGGATTGCCGAGGAAACCGGCAAGACCGTGCCGCAGATCGCACTCAACTGGTTGCTGCAGCGCCCGACCGTTTCCTCGGTCATCATCGGTGCCCGCAACGAACAGCAATTGCGGGACAATCTGGGCGCCGTCGGCTGGTCACTGAGCGGGGCGCAGGTCGCGCGGCTTGACCAGGCAAGCGTGGTGACGCCGCCCTATCCGCATTTCCCGTATCACCGTCCGGGTGGTTTCGCGCGGCTCAATCCGCCCCTGGTGTAACGGGGCTAGTCGTCCGGCTGCTCCAGCCGCGCCTCGCCGGAAACGGTCGCCGAGACGGTCTGTTCCTCGGCCTGCGCGCTGGGCGGGGCCTTGGCCTCGGGTGCGGCGGTCGCCATCATGCGCATCATCGGGCGGGGCCCCGGCTGGCTGTCGTTGCCCACCGTCACGCTGCTGAAGCCATGCGGTTGCAGATGCAGCAGCTTGGCGACCACGGCGGCTTGTGCGGTCAACTTGTCGATCGCCTTCGCCATGGCCTGCTCATAGGTCTTCTCGGCCAAGGTCGGTGAGAGCTGCCAGGAGAGATTGCCCACCGCCAGCCCGTCCTGCTGCAACTGGCCGACGAGGGCGAGGAGCGCTGCACCGTCATGCGCGCGCAGCATCATGCCCTGGCTGGCCTGCCAGACATCCTTGGGGTCGGTCTGGTGCCAGACGGAATAGGTCGTCGTGCTGGCCGCAATCGTGGGAATGGATTGCGCCGCTCCCAGTGCCTTGGCGATCATGTCGTTCACGGCGGCCTGCGCGGCGCCGGCACTCGCCGCCTGTACTTCGGCCGAAAGCTCGGCCACCAGCTCGTCGGGCATGGCGGTGACGCTCGCGGTGACGGAAAGGTGCAGCAGCGTATCCGCCCGCGCCGCCGCAGCGCATGAAAAAAGCCCGGCGGTGAGCAGGGCTGTTCCCAGAGAGAGCTTGGCGTGCCGCATGATGCGCTTCCTTATCTGCCGTCACCCTCGGATCGGGCCCGAGGGTGACGGTGAATAGAGGAAGGCCGCGTGGCCCTTTTATGGCCGAGAGAAAGGTCCGAAGTGAGACGAGTTGCCGGCTGTCAACTTTTCCCGGTCAGGACCGCAAGGCCTCGTTCGCCGCGTCGAAGGGGCTGTCGGCGATGACGGTCGCGCGGTGCCGTTTGCCGAGGATGGAAATTTCCACTTCCTGGCCCAGTTCGGCGAGGTCTGGCCGCAGCATGGCCAGCGCCAGGGATTTCGCCACGCGCCAGCCATAGCCGCCCGAGGTGGTGCGGCCTACCAACTCGTCGCCCAGATAGATCGGCTCGGAGCCGCGCGCATCGGCATCCGTCACGCCATGCACTTCCATGGTGACGAAGGCGTTCTTCAGGCCCGCTTCCTTCCAGGCGAGCAGCGCATCGCGGCCATGGAAATCGCCCTTCTTCATCGAGACGAAACGGTCGAGGCCGGATTCGTACGCGGCATACTCGATCGACATTTCGCGCGGGATCAGCTTGTAGCTTTTCTCCAGGCGCAAACTGTCCATCGCCTTGATGCCGAAGGGTTTCAGGTCGAACTCGGCCCCGGCCTCGAACAGCAGGTCGAAAATGTAGTTCTGCATTTCGATCGGGTGATGCAGTTCCCAGCCGAGCTCGCCGACATAGTTCACGCGCATGGCGAGGCACGAGGCAGCGCCCACCGAGATCATCTTGCCCGTCAGCCAGGGGAAGGCGGCGTTGGAGAGATCGCTGTCCGTCAGCTTCTGCAACAGATCGCGTGAACGGGGGCCGGCCAGCACCAGCACACCATATTGCGTGGTCACCCGGGCGAGCTTCACGCTGCCATCCGTCGGCGCCAGTTTCTCCAGATAGTCGTGGTCATGCCGTTCCAACGCACCGGCGGAGACGAGGTAGAAGGCAGAGGGACCCATCGAGAAGATGGTGAACTCGGAGCGCACGCCGCCGCGCTTGGTCAGTAGGTAGGACAGCTGCACGCGCCCGACCTTCGGCACTTTTGTGGTGAGGATGCTCTCCAGCCACTGGGCCGCACCCGGGCCCGTCACCTCCATCTTGGCGAAGGCGGACATATCGAGCAGACCGACCTTGTGATGGACATGCAGCGCTTCCGCGCCGACATGCGGGAAGGCATTGGAGCGGCGGAAACTCCACTTCTCCCGGATCTTGCCATCTGCTCCCGGCTCGGCATGGTTCTCGTTGAGGAGCACGTCCGGCTTGTCGAGATCGGCCTCGGTGAGTTCGTAGCCGGCGGGCGCGAACCAGCCCGGACGCTCCCAGCCATAGACGGTGCCGAAGACCGCGCCTTTCGCGGCCATGCGGTCGTAGCAGGGGCTGCGCTTGAGGCCGCGGGCCGCACCGCGCTCCTCTTCCGGGTAATGCACGGAGAAGACCTTGGCATAGGCTTCCTCGGTCTTCTGGCGCAGATAGCCGCGCCCGGCATAGGGGCCGAAACGGCGCGGGTCGACGCCCATCATGTCGACCGAAGGCTCGCCTTCGACGATCCATTCGGCAAGCTGCCAACCGGCGCCCCCAGCGGCGGTGATGCCGAAGCTGTGGCCCTCGTTGAGCCAGAAGTTCTTCAGGTGCCAGGCAGGACCCACGATCGGGCTGCCGTCCGGCGTATAGGCGATGGCACCGTTATAGACCTTCTTCACGCCCACTTCGCCGAAGGCCGGCACACGCTCGATGGCGGTCTCGATATAGGGGGCGAGCCGGTCGAGGTCTTCCTGGAACAGCTCGTATTCGGATTGCGGGGAGGGGCCGTCCACATAGCAGCAGGGCGCGCCGATCTCGTAGGGGCCAAGCAGCAATCCGCCGGCTTCCTCGCGCATATACCAGGAACTGTCGCTTTCGCGCAGCACGCCCATTTCGGGCAGGCCCTTCGCGCGGCGCTCCATGATCAGCGGGTGCTGTTCGGTCACGATATACTGGTGCTCGACCGGGATCACGGGCACGTCCAGCCCGACCATCTCGCCGGTCTTGCGGGCGAAATTGCCGGTGGCGGAGACGACATGCTCGCAAGTGATGTCGCCCTTATCGGTAGAGACGACCCATTCGCCATTGGGCTGCTGGGCGATGCCGGTGACGGTGGTATAGCGGTAGATCTCGGCGCCCATGTTGCGCGCGCCGCGCGCCAGCGCCTGGGTCAGGTCGGCCGGCTGAATATAGCCGTCTTCCTTATGCTGGATGGCGCCAAGGATGCCCTGCGTCTCCATCAGCGGCCAGATCTCGCGGACCTCGTCGGCGGTCAGGAAGTCGACCTCGACGCCGATGGTGCGCGCGATGCCGGCGTAATACTTGTACTCGTCCATCCGGTCCTGGGTGCGGGCGAGGCGGATGTTGGAGACGGTGCTGAGGCCGGCATTCAGCCCGGTCTCAGCCTCCAGCGAGCGATAGAGATTGACTGAGTATTTGTGCAGCTGGCCGACCGAGTAACTGAGGTTGAACAGCGGCAGCAGCCCGGCCGCATGCCAGGTCGAGCCCGAGGTCAGCTCCCGCCGCTCGATGAGAACGACGTCGCTCCAGCCCTTCTTCGCGAGATGGTAGAGCGTGCTGACGCCCACCGCGCCTCCGCCGATGACGACTACGCGCGCTTGGGTCTTCATACGGCTACCTATCGATCAGGGTGACGTGACGATCCTCGCAGGATAGGAAGCTCGGCCCTTCCGGCAACAGAAGGTTTTCGCCGCCGGATTTGAAGGTTTCCGCCCTGCTGGCTTCGCGCCTCACGGGGGCTCGCGCGGCACATCGAACTGTGTCGGCAGGCCCAGCATCTTTTGACGGAGAAAATCGAGCGTTCTGTCCGGCAGGATGCGTGGCACAAGCGTCAGCATGCGCGCGTCCTTGCCGGTCGGGTAACGCGTCTGCGGCTGTGGCGCGGTTAGCGCCAGGTGGATGGTGCGCGCGACGATGTCGGGCTCGCTGCCACCCGTCTCACGCGCGCGGGCGCGCGCGCTGAAGCGTCGGAACAGCGCACCGTAACGTGCCCGCCCGGCTTCCGGCCATTGGCTGATGGCCTCCTCCACGCTGCCGAGCGTCTTGTCTACCGCCGGCGTCTTGATCGAGCCCGGCTGGATGATTGAGACGTGAATGCCGAGAGGGCGCAGCTCCATCCGCAGCGCGTCACTGAACGCTTCAAAAGCGGCTTTTGATCCACAGAGCACCCCGCCGAAGGGGATGGTGATATGGGCACCCACGGAGCCAAGATTGATGATGCGGCCCGAACCGCGTGGCAGCAGCGGCAGGAAGGCCTGGATCACGGCGAGCTGGCCGAAGACATTGACCTCGAATGCGGCGCGCACCGTCTCAAGCGGCACGACTTCCATCGGCGTCGAGGTGCCGACGCCCGCATTGTTGACGATGGCGTCCAGCCGGCCACCGGATTCCGTGGCGATGAATGCGCGGCAGGCGTCTATCGTCTCCTGCCGGGTGACGTCGAGAATGACGGGGGTGAGCCGTTCCGGTGTTGCCGACGCGTCCTGAAGGGCCGCGCCGTCTTCCGCGCGACGACAGGCAGCAAAGACGCGCATGCCGGATGCGGAGAGATGCAGGACCGTTGCTCGGCCGATGCCGCTTGACGCTCCGGTGACGAGCACCTGCTTGCGGTCGCTGTTCAAGGCCGAGGCCCTTCCTGCCGGATTCGTTTCCCTTGCGCCACTGTCCTGCAGAGACGGGTCACCGGCAAGGCTCGTGTTCAGGCCGGGAGCGGTGCCGGGCGCCGCTGCTCCGGCCAGCGCGTGGCGATGTCATAGGCATGGCCCAGCTGCAGGCAGGAGAGTTCTTGGGCGTAAGGCGCCAGAACCTGCATGCCCATGGGCAGGCAGGCCTCGTTGAAGCCGACCGGCAGGCTGATCGCCGGGCACTGGGCGCAGGTCGCCAGGATCACCACTTCCATCCAGCGGTGATAGGTGTCCATCGCGCGGCCCGCGATTTCCTTCGGCCAGGTCCAGTCCGCCGGGAAGGGGAAGACCTGCGCCGTCGGCAGCACGAGATGATCGTAGCGCGCGAAGAGCCCCTGCATGTGCTGGTACCAGCGGCTGCGCACGGCGAGTGCGCGGGCGATATCGGTGCCGGAGACGGCCAGCCCGCGCGAGACTTCCCATTGCGCCTCGGGTTTCAGCAAGTCCCGCTTCGCGGGATCGGCATAGAAGTCGCCAAGGGCGATCGCGGCACCCCAGCTGCGCAGGAGCGTCCAGGCATCCCATAGCTCGGCCATTGGGAAGCCGATGGCGACGGGTTCGACATCGCAGCCGAGGTCTTCCAGCACGCGCAGCCCATCCTCGCAGAGCGGCAGGATGCCGGGCTCCATGCCCAGATAGCCGCCGAGGTCGCCCAGCCAACCGATGCGCCGGCCAGCGATGGAAACATCGAGAGGTGCGGTAGCCGAGGCAGCGCTTTCGCGGATCGAGAGCGGGGCATCAGGGTGCGGCCCGGCCTGAACGGAAAGGAGCAGGGCGAGATCGGCCACGTTGCGCGCCATCGGGCCGACAACGCCGAAGGTTGCGGCGAAGACATCGGCCGCTTCCGTCGGGATGCGGCCGAAGCTTGGCCGAAAGCCGAAAATATTGTTGAAGCCGGCCGGGTTGCGAAGGGAGCCGGCATGGTCCGAGCCATCAGCCAGTGGCACCATGCGGGTGGCCAGCGCGACCGCCGCTCCACCCGAACTGCCGCCCGCCGTGCGGCTCTGGTCATAGGCGTTGAGCGTGGTGCCGAAGACCGGGTTGTAGGTATGCGAGCCGAAGCCGAATTCCGGCACGTTGGTCTTGCCGATGAAAATGGCACCGGCCGCTCGCATGCGCGCGACCATGATCGAATCGGTCTCGGCAATCGTTTCCCGGAAGAGCGGCGAGCCCTGGGTATTGGGCAGGCCCCGCACATCCTCCAGATCCTTTACCGCCATCGGCAATCCGTGCAGCGCACCCAGGGGGCCG
>NZ_DATJJK010000186.1:0-33170 GCF_035492295.1 Acidisoma sp.
GCATCGTTGCAGATGGCCCCAACATCGCCGAGGTGATTCGCGAGCCGTTCCATCTCCGCCATCAGCGCGCGCAGGAAGACCGCGCGCGGCGGCGGTTCGACATCAAGCGCCGCCTCTGCCGCCTGGGCGAAAGCGAGGGCATAGGCGACGGTGGAATCGCCCGAGACGCGGCCAGCAAGTCGCGCGCCCTGCTCCAGCGTCGCACCCGCCATAAGGTGCTCGACGCCCTTATGGGCATAGCCGAGGCGGACCTCGAGGCGAACGACGGTTTCACCGTCGCAAGTAAAGCGGAAGTGGCCGGGTTCGATGATGCCGGCATGGACAGGCCCGACCGGCACGACATGCAGATGCTCTCCCTCCACCGGTAGGAAGGCGTAAGCGCTGTCACGCCGGAGCCAGGGGCGGGTATCGGGCAGGCCTTCCGGCCGCAGGCCGAAGAGGTCGGCGGCCGCACGCTCCAGCCGGATGGCGGGGGCGTGGACTTTCCCGACCGAAGGGTAGCGCCCGTCAGGGCAGGCGAGGCTGAGATGATGCAGCGCGTTGGCCTCGTCCAGCACGGCCATATGCACGCGGTCTGTTTCGCCCCACAGCGAGACGAGGGTGAGGCGGCCCTCGGCCAGCGCCTCGGCGGTGGTGATCCAGGCTTGCGGGCTCATTGCAGCATTCCGGCCGCGGCGCGGCACCAGGCGGCGACCGCGCCGGGCAGGAAGAGCCCCATGATCAGAGCGAGGGCAAGATGGGTGAGCGCGGGCGCGTTGCTGGCCCGCACGGCCAGGCCCGGTCCGCTCGGCGTGCCAAAGGCGAGCCAGTTGAGGCGCAGCAGCAGTGCGCCGAGGGCGAGAAGCAGGCCGAACGCCGCGACCCCAACGAGCGCCGGCGCCCGCGCAAAGCTCGAGGTCAACAGCAGGAACTCGCTCATGAAAATTCCGAAGGGCGGCAGACCGGCGATGGCCACCACACCCACGATCAGCATCCAGCCAAGCAGCGGATTGCTTGCGGTGAGGCCTCGGATCTCGGCGATTTTCTGGGTGCCGCGCGCCTGCACGATCTGCCCGACGGAGAAGAAGATCGCCGATTTGACCAGGCTGTGCAGGATCATCTGCAGGATGCCCGCGAGGTTGCCGAACGGTCCGCCGAGGCCGAAGGCGAAGGTGATGAGCCCCATCTGTTCGATGGAGGAATAGGCGAAGAGGCGTTTGATATCCCCGCGCCGGTAGAGCATCAGCGCCGCGAAGATGACGGAGGCGAGGCCGAAGAGGATCATCAGCGGGCCGGGCGGCATGGCCGTCGCATTGGCGGCCATGATCATCTTGAAGCGCAGCAGCGCATAGAGGGCGACGTTGAGCAGCAGACCCGAGAGCACGGCGGAAACCGGCGTCGGCCCCTCGGCATGGGCGTCCGGCAGCCAGGCATGCATCGGCACGAGGCCGGTCTTGGTGCCGTAGCCGAGGAGAAGGAAGACGAAGGCGACATTAAGCAGCGAGGGATCGAGAGCGGCTGCATGCGCGCGGAGGTTGCTCCATTCCATCGCCCGCATGCCCTCGCCCACAGCATGGACCGCCGCCAGATAGACCAGGATGGTGCCGAAGAGGGCGAGCCCGATGCCGACACTGCCAAGGATGAAATATTTCCACGCGGCTTCCAGCGCCGCATGGGTGCGATAGATGCCCACCATCATGACGGTCGAGAGGGTTGCGAGCTCCACCGCGACCCAGATGAGGCCGATATTGTTGGCCGAGAGGGCGAGGCTCATGGCGAAGAGCATAAGCTGGAACATCGCATGATAGAGGCGCAGCGCCGTGCCGGAGAGCCGGCCGGTTTCGACCTCGTGCCCGATATAGCCCGCGCTGAAGATGCTGCTCGTCATTCCGACGAAGGCGTTCAGGATGAGGAAGATGATGTTGAGATCATCGGCGATGAAGAGCGTCGTGGTTTGCGGGCGCCAAGGAATCAGCGCGAGGGCGAAGAGAAACCCGAGGGCGCTCGCCGCGATGTTGAGCCGTGCCGCCAACCGGTACCTCGGCAGCACGGCGAACAGCAGGGCCGCGGCCAGCGGCGTCAGCAGCAGGCCCCCGATGGGCGAGAGAGTCATGGATGCTCGCCCCGGAAATGATCGATCGTCTCCAGGTCGACCGTGTCGAAGCGCTCGCGGATGCGGAACAGATAGATGCCGATGACGATGAAGGCGATAAGGATCGAGAAAGCGATGCTGATCTCGACGATGAGCGGCATGCCATGCGCCCCGGTGCCGGCCAGCACCAGTCCGTTTTCCAGCGACATGAAACCGATGACCTGGCTGACCGCGTTCCGCCGGGTCACCATCATCAGAAGACCGAGGAGCACGACGGAAAGGGCGAGGGCCAGATCCTCGCGCACCAGAACGTTCGACGCCGCGGTGACCTTGAGCATGAGATCCATGGAGAGTGCCACGAGGCCGATGCCGATCAGCATGGCGATACCGGTGCCGACCGTGCCCTCGATCTCGCGATGGATGCCCATGCGCTGAACCATCCTCTGGAGTGCCAGGGGAATGAGGATGCATTTGAGCCCGATCGCCAGCACCGCCGTCACGTAAAGCTCTGGCGCTCCCTGGATATGGGCCTGCCAGCCCACGGAAAGGCCGAGCAGCAGGGAATGGAGCGAGAGCATGTTGATGAGGGGCAGCAGACGATCCTGGTAGAGCATGGCGAAGCTTGCCAGCACCAATCCGCCTGCGAACATATGAGCGAGGTCGAGCGGGAAGGATTGCATCACATCTCTCCCGAAATGAAAAGAAGCAGCGTGCCGAGAAGACCCAGCATCAGCGCGATGCCGAGCAGGTTGGGCACACGAAACAGGCGCATCTTGGCGGTCGCCATCTCGAAGATCGCAAGCAGCACGCAGGCGGCGGCGAGTTTGGCGAGATAGGCGAGCACGGCGATTAGCAGGAAGGCGGCGGGCCCATCCTGCGTCACGATGCCGAAGGGCGCGAAGATGCAGGCGATGAGCGAGACATAGAGCACCAGGCGTAGAGAGGCGGCGAGCTCCATCATCGCGAGATGGCGGCCGGAGTAATCCAGCAGCATCGCCTCATGCACCATGGTGAGTTCAAGATGCGTCGCCGGGTTGTCAATTGGAATGCGGGTGTTCTCGGCCAGCGCCACGATGACAAGGCTGAGCAGGGCCATGGCGATGGAAAGGCGGAGTCCGACGCCGGTTGCCATGACATGGGCCATGGTCGAGAGCTGCGTCGTCCCCGCCACGAGCGAGAGGGTAAAGACCACCATGATCATGGCCGGTTCGGCGAGCGAGGCGATCATCACCTCTCGGCTCGCCCCGATGCCACCGAAGGCGGTGCCGTTGTCGATTGCGGCTGCCGCCTGGAGGAAGCGCGCAAGGCCGAGCAGAGCGACGATCGCGATGAGGTCTCCCGACCAGCTGAACATGAGCCGGGTCTCGAAGGTGGGAACCAGCGCGGCCGCGACCCAAGTGGCGGCGAAAACGGCGTAGGGCGCGGCCCGGGTGAGCCAGGAGGTCGTCTCGCCGACCACCGCCTCCTTGGCGAGCAGCCGGCGCAGATCGCGGTAGGGTTGCAGGACGGAGGGACCTTGGCGCCGCTGCAGCCGCGCCTTCATGCGCCGGATGAGGCCCGTGACACCGGGTGCGACCGCCACCACGAAGGCCACCTGACAGAGTTGGAGTGCCAGTTCGCCAAGTTCCTGGCGGAGATGAGCGAGGGCGCTCATCCGCGGATCGCCAGCGCGATGAGCAGCAGCACGAGCGTCCCGAAGACGAGGCTCACATAGCTGCGGATGGTGAGGAATTGCAGCCGGTTGAGCGTCTCCACCGTGGCCTGCACGGCCCGGCCCAGTGGGGCGTAGAGGAAGGCCCAGGCCGGATCGCGACTGTGGCGCTGGAGGACGGCGGCCGAGGTATCGCCGGGCGGCGGCAGCCGGACCTCGGATCGCGCCGCGAAGATCAGCGCGCCGAAGACCCGGCGCAGCGGCTGGGCGAGCCCGGTGGCGGAATATTGCGTCTCGGCGCCGCCTTGGGGAAAGCCGCAGCCCCAGGCCGGGGCGCGGCGAATGCCCCGCGAGGCGAAGCGATGGACGAGGAACGCGGTGAGGCTGCCGGCGGCGAGGAGGAAGATGGCGATAACGAGGCCGTTATAGGAACTGCGGCTGGCCGAGATCGGCACAATGGAGAGCCAGGAATCGCTGGCCTGCACTGGCATCCGGCCGCCGGTCAGAAGGGCTGTGACGGGCCGCAGCCCGTCGATGACGAAGCCCGGCAACAGGCCGATCAGAAGGCAGAGTGCGGCACCTGCCAGCATGGTGCCGGTCGACCAGCGATCAGCCTCCACGGCGGTGGCGGCCGCGTCGCTGCGCGGCCGTCCGAGAAAGGGGATGGCGAAGGCGCGGAGGAAACAGGCGGCGGCGAGCGCGGCGGCGAGCGCCAGCAGTACGCCCACCGCCGGCACGAGAAGCTTCATGCCCATCCGCTCGAGATGCGGGCTGATGAGAATGCTCTGAAACAACAACCATTCCGACACGAAGCCGTTGAAGGGCGGCAGGGCGGATATGGCAAGACTCGCGGCCAGGAAGGCGAGGCCCGTGCGCGGCATGCGCTGGATCAGGCCGCCCAACCGCTCGATATCCCGCGTGCCGGTGGCATGGGCGACGCTGCCCGCGCCGAAGAAGAGCGTGCTTTTGAACAGCATATGGTTGAAGGCATGGAGGCCCCCGGCGGTCAGTGCGAGCGCCGCGGCGGCGGGTTCGCCATTCGCCTTGAAGGCGAGAGCGAGACCGACCGCCAGGAAGATGATGCCGACATTCTCGATCGTGCTGCAGGCGAGGATTCGTTTGAGATCCGTTTCCATCAGGGCATAGAGCACGCCCAACACGGCGGTGATGCCGCCGAGCACGAGAACCGGAATACTCCACCACCAGGCGGGCGGTCCGAGCAGCGTGAAGGCGATACGCAGGAAGGCGTAGATCGCGACCTTCGTCATGACGCCGCTCATGAGGGCCGAGACATGGCTTGGCGCTGCGGGATGGGCGAGGGGCAGCCAGGCATGCAGCGGGAAGAGCCCGGCCTTGGAGCCTGTGCCGAGCAGGGCGAGGAGGAGCACCGCGGCGGCGAGGCCCGGGGTGAAGGGGTGGGCGGCGATCGCGGCGAAGCCTGTGCCGCTGGCCGCGGTGGACAGCATGCCGAAGGCGAGCAGCAGCACGAGGGTACCGCCACTTGCCATGAGGAGATAGAGAAAGCCGGCCGGCGCCGTCTCCCGCGCGCGATGATCGGACATCACGAGCGCCCAGGAGGTCAGCGACATCAGTTCCCAGGAAAAGAGAAAACTGTAGGTATCAGCGGCCAGGACGACGAGATTCATCGCCGCCAGAAAGGCGGGGAAGAAGGGCAGAACGCGCCGCGGCTCGGCTGCATGGCGCCCATAGCCGATGCCAAAAAGGCTGGCGCCGAGACCGCCCAGGTTGACGAGGCAGAGGAAGCTGGCCGCGAGCGCATCGAGATGGAAGGAGCAGGCGAGGCCAGGTGGGCCGAGCGGCAAGGCGACATCCACGGCCGTGGCCGCGATCTGGGCGAGCCCGACCGTGAGCAGGCCGGCCGAGAGAATGGCGGAGGCGCCATAGGTGAGGGCCGTGGCGTGGCGACGCGGCAGGAAAATGGCCGCCACGCCGCAGGCGAAGAGCAGGAGGATGCAGGAGAGCGCGAAGGCAATCATGTCCCACTCTTCGCAGTTCAGTGCAGTGTCATCGCTGGCGCTTCAGGATTGAAACTTAAGGCGCACACCGCGCCCGCTGGCGGTGCTCGGCGCGCCGTCGCCGATCAGTTCGACGCCCGCCTCGTCCAGTCCACCGATCAATTTCATGAGCGAATCGACATTGCCGCGGATCACCCCGTCGCTTGCTTCCATGCGCTGGATGGTGGGCAATGACAGCCCCGTCCGTTCCGCGAGTTCTCGCTGGTCCATGCCGAGCAGGGCCCGTGCCGCCCGCATCTGCGCTGCAGTGATCATTCGGATTTCCCGACCCAAGCTTTCCGATCATGTTGGCGTGATGTTTAAAACATCAATAAAGATGCCAGGAAAGGCAAATTTAACGGGCAGACCCGAAGGAATGGTATGGCTCGACCAGCTAGAGCAAGCCCGTCGCCATGCCTTCGAGCCAGGGACGGTCGAGCAGCACCACTTCGGCATTGGACGGGATGGCGATTCGATTTTCCGCCTTGAAGCGGCTCATGGTGCGGCTCACCGTCTCGATCGTGAGCCCAAGATAATCCGCGATTTCGCCGCGGGTCATCGGCAGGGGAATGCGGTCACTCGGGATCGCGCAGGGAAGCTGCGCTTCGGCGCGGGACACGAGGAAGCTTGCGACCCTCTCGCGCGCCGTCTTGCGGCCGAGCAGCAGCATCTGTTCCTGAGCCGCCACAAGTTCGTTACAGGCGGTTTCGAGCAGCCGCTGTTCGAGGGCGGGGAAGTCGTGGACGAGTTCACGCAGCTTGGGGCGCGAGAAGCGGCAGAGTTGCGTCGTTTCGATCGCCTCCGCGCTGAAGGCATAGGTCTGGGAGACGGCAAGGCCCAGGAAGTGTCCGGCAGAGGCAAAGCCGGTCACTTGCTGCCGTCCGTCTGGCAAGAGCTTGTATAGTTTGACCGTTCCGCTGGTGACGTTGAAGAAGTCGGAAGCTGTATCGCCTTCCTGGATGAAGGTTTCGCCCTTGGCGACTTCACGCGATATGGCCACCGCGGCGAGGCGCCCCAGATCCTTGTCCTCGATCGCATTGCAGACGCTGTAACCCCGCGCCGTGCAGGACGCGCACGAGTCTATCTCGTGCTGCGGCAGCAGCCGGATTGATCGGGGACGATGCATGGAATCCACCTCGATTGCGAAGTGCAGTGAGGCGTCAGCCTATAGCGATGCCGGGACTGAGGCAAATCATCTCCGCCTGTCGGCCGCGACTACGACCCATCGAGAAATCTCGCGGCTTGTTGATCCAAGTCAAATCCCGCCTCCTCCCAGTCGCTAGGCTAAGCGCATGGACAAGCGAGCGCAGCAGAGGATGGTCGTACAGCCGATGCAAATCGGCGATGTTCGTCCGCTGTTTCCGCTCGTGCAGGCGCAGGATGCGGGCCTGACGTGGTTGCGCTGGCAGAGTTACGCGAAACGTGTTGTGCGGTCGAAGCTCGGTGCTCGAGAGGGTATCCTGGTTGCGCGCCGCAGCGGACATGCCCTCCCTTGTGGCGCGGTCTGCTATCGGATCGACCGCGATCTGCGCTTCGGCCGAATTCTGACGGTCGAACATGTCATCGCGCTCGATCTTCTCTATCCGCAGCTTGTGCGATCGGCGCTCACTGCCGCGTTGGAGCGGTTGGCTGTGGAACTTGGGTGCGACATCATTCGCTCCATCGTGCCCGCAAACGAGGCGGAAGTGGCCGAGGAGTTGCGCAGGGCGGGCCATAGCGAAGACGGGCGCACGCTGACCAAGCATTGCAGACCCGACACGTTGTAGTCGCCCTCGTTCCCGCTCTTCGTCGCAGAAACACCCGCGTCATCGCGGGTGTTTCGTTTGTCTTCACCTGATCTCGCTCTTTTCGTCAGTCCGGCCCGACGCTTCGGCACGAAGCATCGGGCGACGAGGCTTGCGCGATTCCCTGTCGTTCAGGGGAATTTCCGGCGCACCAGGCGCCAGGCGGTGACATAGAGGAGAAGATAGATTAGCGGGATCACAAGGATGAATCCCGCAAGCTTGTCGGCCATCATGGCGGATCTCCGTCGTTCAGAAGCCGGTGTCGCGGCTGTCGGCGCGGCTGGCTTCCTGGGTTTCGAACAGCACCGCGCCGGCGGCAGCAATCAGCACGATCATCACCGTGCCCACCAGCCAGGCGAAGTACCAAGGTGCGTAGTCACCGGCGACGACCGCAAACAGCAACGACAAAGCAAGTGCAGCGGCAAGGCCGACCATTTGAAGAAAGCGGATCATGTCATTCGTCCCTGAACAGGGTGGGAGAGCGCATCAGTAGGAGTGTTCGTCATGGGCGACGTCCTCGACCCGGACCTTGCCTTTCATCACGCGGTAGCACCACGAGGTGTAGCAGAGGATAGCGGGAACGAAGATGACAGCGAAGACAACCATCCAGCCCAAGGTATAGGCGCTGCTGGAGGCGTTCCAAACGGTCAGACTCTGCGCTGGATTGGTGGTGGAGGGCATCAGGAAAGGGAACATCGCGACCCCGGCCGTGCCAATCGTGCCGACCCAGGCGAGCGCGCCGAACCACCAGCCGATGATCGGCCTGTCGGCGCGGATCGAGAGTGCAGCGAGCACCATGCAGAGGACGCCCAGTGCGGGCAGTACCCAAAGCACCGGAAGGATATGGAAGTTGTGCATCCAGGCGCCCCCCTGCTGGGCGACCGCAGGCCCGCCAAGCGGCGTCGATTCCATGTTCGGGTTGACGGTGCCGGCAAAGACGAAGCCCCGGATGAACTGAATCCAGATGCCGCCGAGGACGAAGAGCACCGCCGCGACGAGGCCGGCGACCCAGGCGAAGCTGCGGGCGCGGCCGTAGATTGGCTCTTCGCCGCGGATCATCAGCATGGCACCCCCCTGCTGGATCGACAGCGCCAGGGAGAGCAGGCCGCAGAGGATGGCGAAGGGGTTGAGCAGATACCAGAGGAAGCTTTCATCCTGGTGGTACTGGCCGGTCCAATCGAAGTGGAAGCCGACGCCCTGCAGCACGTTGCCGAAGGCGGCACCGTAGATGATCATCGGCAACGCGCCCGAGATGAGAAAGGCCCAGTCCCAACT
The DNA here is from genome assembly GCF_035492295.1 of Acidisoma sp. Classification (GTDB taxonomy): domain Bacteria; phylum Pseudomonadota; class Alphaproteobacteria; order Acetobacterales; family Acetobacteraceae; genus Acidisoma. Next base: position 8,797 of record NZ_DATJJK010000186.1, read on the forward strand.
TGTGCGCCAGGAACCACTGGCCTTGGAGCGGTATTCGAAGGCGACGGGGCGCATGATCATGCTGAAGAGCAGCAGGATCATGACGACGTAGAAAATGGAGAACGAGGTGGCGTAGAGCGTCGGGAAGGCGGCGAAGATCGCACCGCCCCCCAGAATGAACCACACCTGATTGCCATCCCAGTGCGGACCGATGATGTTGAGCGCGGTGCGCCGTTCGGCATCATTCTTGCCGACGAAGCGGAGAAGCGTGCCGACACCCATGTCCATGCCCATCATGACGCCGAGGCCCATGAGCAGCACGCCGAGCAGTCCTGCCCAGACCAGTTTCAGGATCGCGTAGAGTTCCATGTCTTGTTTTCCTAACGCCTGCTGTGCTGCTTACTGCCAGGACTTGTCTGCGTAGCCGGCCCGGCTGAAGCCCGATCCGCCAGACCCTTCCGTGAGCGCGGGCACCGCATGTTCGGCGGGGCCGAGACGGGCGAACTTGAACAGCAGGTAGAGTTCGGCTGCGATGAAGGCGCTGTAGAGCAGGACGAAGCCGATCAGCGAGAAGATCATGTAACCGACGGAATGGGTGGAGGCGGAGAGGAAGGTCGGCAACCAGCCATAAACCGTCCAGGGCTGGCGGCCGTTCTCGGCAACGATCCAGCCGTATTCGCAGGCGATGATCGGCAGCGGAATGGCCCACATCGTGGCCCGCAGCAGCCAGGGGTGTTTTTCGATTTTGTTGTTGAGGCTGAAATAGGCCGCGAAGGCAAAGACCACGACGAAGGCGAAGCCGAAGAGCACCATCAGGCGGAAGGACCAGAATTCGACGAAGACATTCGGAATGGTGTCGCGCGCCGCGCGGTCGAGCACGGCCGGTGTGTTTTCCGGTGTCAGCTTGGACAGGTCCTGATCCGGGGCATAGCGCTGGGCGAGGAAGCCGTAGCCCATGTCCTGCTCATACCGCTTGAAGGTCGCGAGGGCAGCAGGGTCCTTGGTCGCGGAATATTGGTGCAGCGCCACCACGGCCTTGATGCCGTTGACGGTGTTTCCCTTGGCTTTCTGTTCCAGATCGATGATGCCCGGAATGGCGGTGTCGAAGGAGTGCGCCACCAGCGGCCCCAGCACATAGGGCAGGTTGATCTCCGCATAGTTCTTCTGTGCCGTGTCGTCGGGGATGGCGAAGGCGGTCCAGGCTGCGGCCGGCGGCTTGGTCGTGTGCCAGATGCCTTCCATGGCGGCGAGCTTGGTCGGCTGCACCAGATAGTCGAGGCGGCCGAGTGCGTCACCCAGCGTCACCACGGCGAGGGAGGAGATGATGCCGAAGAGTGCGGCCATGCGGAAGGAGCGGGCGGCGAATTCGCGGTGGCGTTTCCGCAGCATGTAATAGGCGCTGATGCCCATCACGAACATCGCGCCCGTCACGAAACCGGCGATCGTCGTATGCACGAATTTCGCCTGGGCATCCTCGCTGAAGACCAGCGCCCCGATGTTGTTGAACTCCATCCGCATGGTGGCGGGGTTGAAGCTCGCGCCCACCGGATCCTGCATGAAACCGTTGGCAATCAGAATCCAGAGCGCGGAAAGGTTGGAGCCGAGCGCCACGAGATAGGTGACGGCCAGATGGCCGCCGCGGCTCAGCCGGTTCCAGCCGAAGAACATGAGGCCGACGAAGGTCGATTCCATGAAGAAGGCCATCAGCCCCTCGACCGCCAGCGGGGCACCGAAGACGTCGCCCACGAAATGCGAATACATCGACCAGTTGGTCCCGAATTCGAATTCCATGGTCAGGCCGGTCGCCACGCCGATGGCGAAATTGATGCCGAAGAGCTTGCCCCAGAACTGGGTCATGTCCTTGTAGATTTGCTTGCCGGTGATGACGTAGACCGTTTCCATTGCGGCAAGCAGGAAGGTCAGGCCGAGCGTCAGCGGCACGAACTGGAAATGATAAAGGGCTGTCAGGGCGAACTGTAGTCGCGATAAGTCTACGACGCTGGGGTCCATCTCAAGCTCCGGATTCTGTGCGCAGTCTTGCGGCGGGTTGACGAGGAACGCCGACTGTTACTTCCGGTTAAGCGGCTTCCGGCCAGTCCACCTTGATCTGGGTCAATGCAATATTAACGGGAGCGACCAGTCTTCTAGCATGGCGCAGGATTCTTCTGAAAGTGCAATGATAAAGCGACGCCGCCAGGTCTGGCTCGCGAAGCTCGGTAAGGCAGGGGGACGGCAGGGACGGACAGCCGGTCTGCTGCTCACGCTCGACAGCGCGGCGGCAATCGGCTTCGCCGCCGGCCTCGCCTATGGGCTGACGGCTTTGCCGCATGGCCTGGCGGCGGCTGCGCCCTGGCTCGCGCTCGGCGCGGCCAGCGGGCTCATGCGCGGCGTCTCGGGTCTTCTCTCCCTCCGCATCGGTGCTGCCGCCGCGCGGGCTGCCAAGTCCCGCCTGCGCGACCGCATCACCCGCATCAGCTTCGCTCTCCCCCAAGGCGAACGGCCGCAGACCGGCGCCCTGATGACTGCGGCGGTTGATCGGGTCGAGACGCTGGACGGCTATGTCGCGCGCTTCCTGCCGGCGCGCGCCGCGGTCGCCGGCACCATGGTCGTGCTGGTCGCGACCGCCGCGGCAAGCCCGATCGGCGCGGCCATCCTGGGCGCCACCTTGCTGCCCTTCATTTTCCTCATGATCCTGGCGGGCGGCGCCGCGGCCGATCAGGCGGCCGCCCAGTTCCAGGCGATGATGCGTCTCGGCGCGCTTTTTGCGGACCGCATCCGCGGGTTGCCGCTGATCCTCGCCTTTCAGGCGGAAGGGCGGGAGACTGCGCAGCTGGCGCGCTCGGCGGATGAACTCCGGCGCCGCACCATGGCCGTGCTGCGCATCGCTTTCATCAGCTCCGCCGGGTTGGAATTCTTCGCCGCCCTCGCCGTCGCCCTGGTCGCCGTCTATGCCGGTTTCAACCTGCTCGGCGTGATGCCGGGCCTCGTCACACCCTTCGGCCTGGGCCATCTCGACCTCGCCCGTGCCTTCTTCATCCTGGCCCTCGCTCCCGAATTCTATGGCCCGATGCGCCGGCTTGCCGCCGCCTATCACGACCGCCAGGCGGCCGAGACGGCGGCCGACGGGCTGATGGAGATCGAGGAGCGGCTGGATGCGGCCGGTGCCCGGCCCGCCCGCCGTCTGGCGGCCGCCCCGCGGATTGACTTCGAGGCGGTCACGCTGCGCTACCCGGGGGAGGATCGCGCGGCCCTCTCTGCCTTTTCGCTCACCGTTGCCCCGGGCGAGATCGTGGCTCTCCTGGCACCGAGCGGGGGCGGCAAGACGAGCATCCTCAACCTTCTCCTGGGCATGGTGCAGCCGAGCGCCGGCCGCATCACGGTCGACGGGCTGACCCTTGCGGAGGGCGGGGGGCTTGCCGGAGCGGTCGGCTGGATGGGCCAGGCACCGCTCGTTACCGCCGGTACCATCGCCGAGAATATAGCCCTGGTCCGCCGCGATGCCTCAGAGGAGGAGATTTTGGCGGCGGCCGAGGCGGCCGGCCTGCTGCCCCTCCTCGCCGCCCGGCCGGCCGGCCTCCGGACCCCGCTCGACGAACGCGGCGGCGGCCTCTCCGGCGGCGAGCGGCAGCGCATCGGCCTCGCGCGGCTGTTCCTTAAGCCGGAGCCGCTATTGCTGCTGGACGAACCGACCGCGCATCTCGACGCGGAGGCGGAGATGCGGCTGGCGGCGGCGATCGCGCGGGCGGCGCGCGGGCGCACGACCCTGATCGCGACGCATTCGCCCCGCCTTGCCGCCATTGCCGACCGCACCATCCGGCTGGAGGCAGCATGACCCCGCATCTCTCCCGCTTTCTCGCCGCCGAACGCCGGCACGAGCGCAGCCGGCTGCTGGTCGCCTGTGTTTCGGCTGCCTGCGTGACCGCAGCCTCCGTGTTGCTGCTCGGCATTTCCGGTTGGTTTCTGACGGCAGCCGCCCTCGCCGGGCTTGCCGGGCCTCTGGTCGCCAACGGCTTCAATTATTTCACGCCGGCCGCTCTCATCCGGATGTTCGCGATCCTGCGCACGGCCGGCCGCTATGCCGAGCGCGTGGTCGGGCACGAGGCCGCGCTGCGGGCCCTTTCGCGCATCCGTCCGGCGCTGTTTGCCGCCATTCTGGCCGGTCCGGCCGAACGCGCGCTGCGCCTGACGATGGGTGACGCCTCGAGCCGCATGGTGCAGGACGTGGACGCGCTGGAAGCGCGCTTCGTGCGCATCCCCGTTCCCTGGGGCACGACTGCGGCCTTCCTGGCCGGCATGGCGATGATCCTGCCGGCCGGCTTGGCCCCCGCCTTTGCCACGGCGGTGACCCTGGGTGCCACCCTCGGCCTGGGATGGATCCTGGCGCGCACGTCCGAGGCCGCCGGGCGGGAGGTCCAGATCGCGACTGGCCTGCTCAAGGAGCGCTATGCCGGCCTTGTCGCGGCTTCCGCCGAACTTCGCGCCTATGGGCTGGAAGACTGGGCGGCGCAGGACATCGCCCGGACGGGGGAGCGGCTCCTCACCGCCCAGGCTCGGGTCACTGCCTGGGGCGGCTGGTTCGCGTTGCTCCAAGGCACGGCGATGGGCCTGGCCGCCATGCTGGCCTTGGCCCTCGCCCCCGCCCATCACCTGCCGCTTGCCGCTATGGCGGCGCTTGGGGCCGCTATGGTGATCGACGGTGCCGGCGCCGTTCTGCGCGGGCTGGAAGCGCAGGGCGGCTGGCATGAAGCGGCCGAACGGTTGGACACGCTGCTCGCGCCGCCGCCCGTGACGGCGGCATCAGATCCGATCGGCGCCGATCCCGCGATCGACCTCGGCTTGGGCGGAGCACCGCTCGCGCCTGGCACCGTCCTCGGCCTCACCGGTCCCTCCGGCATCGGCAAGACGAGCCTCCTCGAGCGGCTCATGGGGCTGCGGTCGGCCTTGGGCAGCGGCATGGCGCTGGACGGCGTTCCGCTTGAGGCCATCGACCCGGCGTCGCTCCGCGCCGCCTTCGCCTATGCGCCGCAGGATGCCGCGTTGCTCGCCGGCACCGTGCGGGCCAACCTGCTTCTCGCCTGCCCTGACGGCGAGACCGATGAGGATTCGCTGTGGTCTGCGCTCGAGGATGCGGCACTGGCGACCAGGGTGAGCGCCATGCCGCAGGGGCTGGATACCTGGCTTGGCGAGAATGGCGCCCGGCTGTCGGGTGGCGAGCGTCGCCGCCTCGGCCTTGCCCGCGCCTATCTTCGCCCGGCTCCCTGGCTGCTGTTGGATGAGCCGACCGCGGCACTTGATCCGGCGGTCGAGGCGCTCGTCATCGGTCGCCTTGCCGCCCGCCTCGCGCGCACGGGGCAGGGCGCGCTGATCGTCTCCCATCGTCCAGCGCCGCTTCGGCTCTGCAGCCCTGTCCTGCGCCTCGCGGGGGCAGGGCAGGAGAGCTTTGCTTCTTCAACCGGGCCGCTATCTGACCTACATAGGGTCACGGTTGCTTGAGCCTGGAGCGCTGATGGCGAAGACGGATCTCTACGCTACCCTCGGGGTGGCGCGCGACGCGAGCGCGGACGACATACGCAAGGCCTATCGTGCCTTGGCGAAACAACATCATCCTGACCTGAATCCCGGCAGCAAGGTGGCCGAGGATCGGTTCAAGGCGGTCGCCTCGGCCTATGATATTTTGAGCGATGCTGAGAAGCGCGCGCGCTATGATCGCGGCGAGATCGACGAGACCGGAGCGGAGGCGCCGCCGGAACACCCCTCGTACAGAGGCTATGCCGAGGGCGCGCAGGGCCGGCGCTATCGCCAGCAGGCTGGGCCGGAGATGGGTGAGGAGGATCTGAGTGACATTTTCGCCGACCTTTTCGGCCAGGGCGGCCAGGCACGGTCCAATGCGCCGCGGCGCGGGCGAGATCACTCGTACACGTTGACCATCGACTTTCTGGACGCGGTGACGGGCGCCACCAAGCGCCTGGCGCTGCCGGACGGCAAGGGGCTCGATGTCCGCATTCCACCGGGCATCGAGCAGGGTCAGGTGATGCGGTTGAAGGGGCAGGGTAGCCCCGGCCGCAACGGCGGCCCGGCAGGCGATGCGCTGATCGAGATCCAGATCACGCCCCATCCGCTGTTCCGGCGGGAGGGACGTGACATTCATGTCGAGGTGCCTGTCAGCATTTCCGAGGCCGTGCTCGGCGCCAAGATCGCGGTGCCCACGCCCTCCGGTCCGGTGACGATGACAGTGCCGAAGCGTTCCGATGCGGGCGCAAGGCTGCGGCTGCGTGGCCGCGGCGTCGCGGCGCATGGGGGCCAGCCGGCGGGTGATGAATTCGTCACGCTCAAGCTCGTTCTGGGCAATGTCGATGAGGCGCTCGAAAGTTTTCTGCGGGACTGGCCCGGCCGCCAGGGAGAGGACCCCCGTAAGGGCATGGGCTAGGGGTGCCCGACACGTCCTTGCCTACTCCTTTTGCGGGGCCGGCTGATCCTCCAAATAGGTAGATCCTGGGCTGAAAGGCCGTAAGCCGCCATGCCGGGTAAGCCAAAGGCATGAAATCGGCTCCTCGAACAGGTAGATAGATGAGCTCATCTCCCGCGCTTATCTAGGTCGGTCTGACGGGCGCAGGGAGGACCAACGAAGAATGGATCAACTGACGCAGATTTCGACGGACCGCTCCCGCACGATCTTTACCGAGGACTGGTGGTTCGACGCTGTCTGCCCGGGGGCGTGGGAGCGACACGAACTGCGGCGGGATGGTGCGCTCTTCGCTTCCTTCTCCTTTCAATTCTACAAAAAAATGGGCTTCCGCTATGTGGCGATGCCGAACCTGACACGAACGCTCGAGCCGATGGTCATGCCTGGGGCGCGCAAGCCGGTCAGCCGTTTGCAGAGTTCCACGGCGCTTCTGAAGGAATTGATCGCGGGCATGCCCCGTCATGACCGGCTGGAGATCTGTCTGCCGCCAGACAGCGAGCTTGCGCTGCCCTTCGGTCTGCTCGGCTATCGCAATACCGCGACCTTCACGTTTCGGCACGAAGGCGAGCCGCTGGACGAGGTCTGGAAGGGAATGGATCAAAAGACCCGCAACATAATCTCGACCTCGCGGAAGCGGCTTTCGGTCGAACGTCATCACGATCTCGATCGGTATGTTCGGCTGTCCCGCGGCAGCAGCAAGAGCGGCGGCGCCGACAAGACCGACTACGACGGCCTTCGGCGCGCCTTCGATGCCTGCTTGTTACGGGACCAGGCAACCATCCTGACCGCGGTCGACGACCAGCGGCGTGATGTCGCAAGTGTGATCCTCATCTGGGATCGGCAAGAGCTTTACTACTGGATGAGTGCACGTGACAGAACACTGTCCGGCAATGCGGCGAACAGCCTGCTCGTGTGGCAGGCCCTGGAATTCGCGAGCGCGATCGGCTGCCGCTTCGATCTCGATGGCTTCATCACGCCGCAAAGCGGCGTCTTTCTCTCGAAGTTTGGCCTCAAGGCTGCCGTTCGCACCTATATCTCGAACGTCAATCCTCTCTGGTCCACTCTCTCGGGCATGCGCGGCATCTTCCGGCCGGCACCCCAAGAGGTTTCCTATCGTTAGGGTCTGATCGGCGATCCTGCCCCTTCCAAAAGCTGAGAGCGGCTATCGCCCCGGCATGGGCTGGTGCGGCGCCGATCTTTGGTCTAGCATAAATCTCGAATTGATTGCGCCCGGCGGTGGCCCAACGGGCGCATGCTCTGATGCCAGGACAAGCCTGAAGGGCTGCGGCCCGAGCCACCGTCCCGGTCGCGCGCGTGCGGTTCGAGGTGTGCGATGATCACGATCAAAAGCCAGTCTGTGACAATTTCCGGTCTCGATCCCGACGATCTGCAACGATGGATCGACAATGCCTGGGTACGGCCGGATGGGATACCGGGCGAATACCGTTTTCATGACATTGACGTCGCCCGTCTCCGTCTGATCGTCCAATTGCGGGATGATATGGGTCTGGACGAAGCGGCCATGCCGGTGGTGCTCTCGCTGCTTGACCAGCTCTACGAAACGCGGCGCCAAATACGACATTTTTATAATGTCATTGAAACAACACTTCCTCCCGAGATGCATGCCCGGCTGCGCGAACGCTTCACGCAATCCTGAACTGGCGGGTCTGCAAGACCTTACACCTGGCTGGTCACGTATTCGTGACATAACGACCGCACTTGATCTGCATCAACGCTCCATGCACTGACTAGACCTCAGAAGGAAGCGCCGGTTGGGTGCAGATCCGTCTCCGGTGCGAGAAGGGCCACTCGCCGCGCTTTGGCGGGAGGCCTGCCTTTGCGTTTCACTTCGGTGCACAGGAGATCCAGATGAACGAATCGTCCGCCACTCCGTCCGTCACGATAAAGTCCCAGCCGCTCTCCCCCGAACTTCTCAAGAAAATGGACGCCTATTGGCGTGCCGCGAACTATCTGTCCGTGGGGCAGATCTATCTTCGCGACAACGCGTTGCTTGAGCAACCGTTGACGTTGGAACATGTGAAACCGCGCCTGCTCGGCCATTGGGGCACGACGCCAGGCATCAACATGCTCTATGTCCATCTCAATCGCCTGATCAAAGACAATGATCTTGATATGATCTATATCATTGGTCCTGGGCATGGTGGACCGGGGCTGGTGGCGCATACCTATCTCGAAGGTTCCTATACCGAGCGCTTTCCGGCGATAGAGCGCAGCCGCAGCGGGTTGCACCGGCTTTTCCGCCAGTTCTCCTGGCCTTACGGCATCCCGAGCCATGTGGCACCCGAGACGCCGGGCTCCATTCACGAAGGCGGCGAGCTTGGCTATTCGCTTGCGCATGCCTATGGCGCGGCTTTCGACAATCCCAATCTCATCGTTGCCTGTATCGTGGGCGATGGCGAGGCTGAGACCGGCGCGCTCGCCACCAGCTGGCATTCGAACAAATTCCTCAACCCCCGCCGGGACGGCGCGGTACTGCCGATCCTGCATCTGAACGGCTTCAAGATCGCGAACCCGACGGTTCTCGCCCGGATCAGCCAGGAGGAGTTGACCGATCTCCTGCGTGGCTATGGCTATGAGCCGCATTTCGTCGAGGGGCATGAGCCCGAACTCGTGCATCAGCAACTGGCGGGGACGCTGGACACCATCGTTGCACGGATCAAGGAAATCCAGGTCGCGGCGCGTGCGGCGGATGCGCCCGCGACGCCTGAACGTCCGCGCTGGCCGATGATCGTCATGCGCACGCCGAAGGGCTGGACAGGGCCGAAAGTTGTGGACGGCAAGCCCGTGGAAGGTACCTGGCGCGCGCATCAGGTGCCGATCAGCAGTTTCAAGAACCCTGAGCATCTCAAGATCCTTGAGGATTGGATGCGCAGCTACCGGCCGCAGGAACTCTTTGACCGTAATGGCAAGTTCCTGGAGGAGTTTGCCGAGATCGCGCCGACCGGCCACCGCCGCATGGGCTACAATCCGCATGCCAACGGCGGCGAGATCATGAAGCCGCTCTCCCTGCCGCATTTCGCGGATTACGCGCTCGACGTGCCGAGCCCCGGCGCGGTGCGGGGAGAGGCGACCCGCGTCCTCGGCCAGTACATCCGCGACGTTATGAAGCTCAACCTGGAACGGCAAAACTTCCGCCTCTTCGGGCCAGACGAGACCGCATCCAACCGGCTCGACGCTGTCTACGAGGTCTCCCGCAAGGAATGGATGGCCGCGACGCAGGAGAACGACACCGATCTGGCCGCCGACGGGCGCGTGATGGAGGTGTTGAGCGAGCATCTGTGCCAGGGTTGGCTGGAAGGCTATCTGCTCACCGGCCGCCACGGTTTCTTCAGCTGCTACGAAGCCTTCATCCACATCATCGATTCGATGATGAACCAGCATGCGAAGTGGCTGAAGGTTACGCGGGACATTCCCTGGCGCAAGCCCATAGCCTCGTTGAACTATCTGCTCACCTCCCATGTCTGGCGGCAGGACCACAATGGCTTCTCGCATCAGGATCCGGGCTTCATGGATCTGGTTGCGAACAAGAAGGCGGACATCGCGCGCATCTACCTGCCGCCGGATGCCAATACGCTGCTCTCCGTCGCCCATCACTGTCTGCACAGCCGCAACTACATCAACCTGATCGTCGCCGGGAAGCAGCCCGAATGGCAGTGGCTGAGCATGGATGCTGCGATCAATCATTGCACGGCGGGCGCCGGCATCTGGGAGTGGGCGAGTGACGAGGGAGAGCCCGATGTCGTCATGGCCTGCGCGGGCGATGTGCCGACGGTCGAGACCATGGCTGCCGTCACCCTGCTCCGCGAATATGTGCCAGATATCAAGATTCGTGTCGTCAATGTTGTCGATCTGATGGTGCTGCAGCCGACTTCCGAGCATCCGCACGGGCTTGAGGAGGGTGAGTTCGACGCGCTCTTTACCACCAACAAGCCGGTTATCTTCGCCTTCCACGGCTATCCGGCGCTGATCCACAAGCTCACCTACCGCCGCCATAACCACAGCAACATCCATGTGCGGGGCTATAAGGAAGAAGGTACGACCACGACGCCCTTCGACATGGTGGTGATCAACAACCTCGATCGCTTCCAGCTCGCGCTCGATGCAATCGAGCGTATTCCCCGGCTTCGGGATCAGGTCCAGACCGCGCAGGATCGCTACTGGGCGACGATCGAGAGGCACAAGCTCTATGTCGGCGAACATGGCGACGACATGCCGGAAATCGTCAACTGGCGCTGGCACCGCTGAGGCGGCGCAGAAACGGCACCCGGCGCCGCATCACTGCCGCGCCGGGTTTTTCATGAACCTGGTCCCAGGGAGAGTGCGATGAGCCCTCAGGGTTCCATCCTCACGCTGAATGCCGGCTCGTCCAGCATCAAATTCGCGCTCTTCGATACGGCGCAGGACCTGCTGGAGACGGTGCGCGGAGAGATCGAAAATCTCTCCAGCGTGCCGCATTTCCATGCCGTGGACGACCGCGGCGCGGTACTCATCGAGCGGCGCTGGAAGCCGGAGGACAATGCCTCCTATCCCCATGTGCTCGAGGAACTGATCGCCTTCGTGGAGGATCATCTGGGCGAGGCGGGGCTGCTCGCGGTCGGCCACCGCATCGTCCATGGCGGGGCGGCGTATAGCCGCCCGGTACGTCTGACGGCCGAGACGGTCGATGCGATCGATGCGCTGACACCGCTCGACCCGTTGCACCTGCCGCTTAATCTGGCGCCCATCCGGGCGATTGCCGCGGCCCGGCCGAACCTGCCGCAGGTGGCGTGCTTCGATACCGCCTTTCACCACACGGTGCCCAAGGTTGCCCGCAGCTATGCCCTGCCGCGAGAGATCACGGATAGAGGCGTGCGGGCCTATGGGTTTCACGGACTTTCCTACGAATATATCGCGGGCCGGCTGCGCGACCTGGCGCCCGGCCTCGCCGGCGGGCGGGTCATCATCGCGCATCTCGGGGCGGGTGCCAGCCTCTGCGCCCTATCGGAGGGCCGCAGCCTCGCCAATACCATGGGCTTCAGCGCCCTCGACGGCCTCATGATGGCGACCCGCTCGGGCATCATCGACCCTGGCGTGTTGCTCTATCTCGGCCGCCAGGGCATGAGCTTCGATCAGATCGAGGACATGCTCTACCGTAAGTCGGGCTTGCTCGGCGTTTCCGGCATCAGCGGCGATGTGCGTGCATTGCAGGCGAGCGAGGAACCGGCGGCGCGCGAGGCGCTGGATCTCTTCGTCTATCGCGTGGGCTGGGAAGCGGGAGCGCTGGTCAGCGCGCTGGGCGGGTTGGATGGCCTCGTCTTCACCGCCGGCATCGGCGAGCATAGCGCCGACATGCGGGCCGAAATCTGCGCCCGTCTATCCTGGCTCGGGCTGCGCCTGGATGCGGCGGCGAACAAGGCCCATGCCGGGGTGATCAGCCTGCCCGACAGTGCGGTGGAGGTGCGGATCATCCCCACCAATGAGGAACTGATGATCGCGCGCCACGCTCTCGCGCTGCTGGGCCGCGACTGAGGAAAGGGCGGGGCTTTGGGACCCCGCCCTCGCGCGTTCAGGCGGCAACCATCTCGGTCAGCGCCGGGTAGTCCGTATAGCCCTCGGCCCCGCCGCCATACATCGTGGAACGATTGAGCTCGTTGAGCGGGGCGCCCGCGCGGAGACGCGCCGGCAGATCGGGGTTGGCGATGAACTTCACGCCAAAGGAAATTGCATCCGCCCAGCCATCGGCCAGTGCCTTTTCCGACTGTTCGATCGTGAAACGTTCGTTCGCGACATAGGGACCGCCGAAGGCGCGCTTGATGGCGGGGCCGATGGAATCCCCGGCCTCGTGCTCCCGTGCGAAAAGAAAGGCGAGATTGCGGGCGCGGGCTTCCCGCGCGACATGGCTGAAAGTGCCGAGCAGGTCGCTATCGCCCATGCCGTGGGAATCGGCACGGGGGGCGAGATGAAGGCCGACGCGATCGGCACCCCAGACGGAGATCGCCGCGTCCACCGCTTCGAACATCAGCCGCGCGCGGTTTTCCACCGGGCCACCGTATTCGTCGGTTCGCGTGTTGCTGCCGTCCTGCAGGAACTGATCAAGCAGATAGCCGTTGGCGCCATGCAGCTCGACACCGTCGAAGCCGGCGCGCTGGGCATTCTCCGCGCCTTTCCGGTAATCCGCGATGATGCCGGGGATTTCCTCGAGGGTGAGCGCGCGCGGCGTCGGGTAGGGGCGCTCGGGGCGCAGCAGGCTGACATGGCCCTGAGCCGGAATGGCAGAGGGCGCGACCGGGAGATCACCGCCGAGAAGCGAGGGGTCGGAAATGCGGCCGCAATGCCAGAGCTGCATCATCATGCGGCCCCCGGCCGCATGCACGGCATCGGTGATCACCTTCCAGGCCTCGACCTGCGCATCCGACCAGATGCCCGGCGTGCGCTCATAGCCCACACTCTTAGGGTTGATGTTGGTCGCTTCGGTCAGAATCAGGCCCGCGGAAGCGCGCTGCACGTAATAGTCCCGCATCAGCGGAGTCGGCACGCGGTCTTCCGTCGCACGGGCGCGCGTCAGCGGTGCCATGAAGATGCGATTCGGCAGATCGAGATCGCCGACGCGGATGGGGTCGAAAAGAGTGGGCATGGATGGCATATCCTTCTGCGGGCAGAGAAGCCCCGGCTAAAAGGCGTGCCGCAATCCCAGGAAGCGGCGAAAGCGGCCACGCCGGTGTTTCATGTTCGACGAACATCGAATATAGAAGGCCGCATCATGGCGCAAGAGCCCTATATCCACCCCGACATCGAGATGGTCAGCTTGGCCGAGGTTCTGCATGCCCTCAGCGACCCCGTGCGTCTCTGCATCCTGCGGTCACTGACGCCAGGGGAGGAAACGGCCTGGAGCGGCTTCATGGTGAAGGTCTCGCCCTCCACGCTCAGCCATCACATGAAGGTTTTGCGCAATGCGGGGCTGATCACCAACCGACGGGACGGTACGCGCTGCCTCGTTTCGCTCCGCCCGGAGCTTTCCGAGCGCTTCCCCGATCTCGTGCAGACGGTTCTGCGCCTCGCGCCGCCGCCGCCCTGCTGCGAGGTAGCAGCATGACGCGCATCGCGGTTCTGGATGACTGGCAGGGCATCGCGCGCCGCAATGCGGATTGGTCTCCGCTCGAGGCGCGCGCCGAGTTGGTCTTCTTCGAGGAGGCCATCGCGGACGAGGATGCGGCGGCTGCGGCCTTCGCGGAATTCGACATCCTGCTCACCATGCGCGAGCGCACGCCCTTTCCGGCCTCGCTGATCGCTCGCCTGCCGCGCCTCCGGATGATCGGGATCACCGGCAAGTCCAATCCCTCGCTGGATCTCGCGGCCTGTGCGGCGCGCGGCATCATCGTTTGCCATACCGAGCCGAGCGGGCGCAGCGCGAGTGCTACGGCCGAGCTTGCGCTCGGGCTATTGATCGCCGCGGCGCGCGGCATTCCGGCAGGCGACGCGCAGATTCGCGCCGGCGGCTTCCAGCACGGCGTGCCGGTGGGCATCACGCTCGCCGGCAAGACGCTGGGGGTGATCGGCCTGGGACGGCTCGGCGGTCTCATGGCGCGGTACGGCCAGGCGCTGGGCATGGAGGTGCTGGCCTGGAGCCGGAACCTGACGCCGGAAAAGGCGGCGGAAGCCGGCGCCACCTATGCGACAAAGGAAGAATTGTTGGCGCGGTCCGATGCGGTCAGCCTGCACCTTGTTCTGTCCGACCGCAGCCGTGGCATTCTGGGGGCAGCCGACCTCGCACAGATGAAGCCGGGTGCGATCCTGATCAACACATCCCGAGGGCCGCTGGTGGACGAGGCCGCCTTGATCGCGGCAGTGACGGAGGGGCGCATCGTCGCCGCACTGGACGTTTTCGACCGGGAACCGCTGCCTGCGAGGCATCCGTTGCGGTCCGCGCCCAACACCGTCCTGACGCCCCATATCGGCTATGGCGTGGCCGAGACCTGGGCGGAATTCTATCCGCAGAGCGTTGAGAACGCGCTCGCCTTCCTGGACGGCACGCCGATCCGGGTGACCTAGCCCCAGGCCTCGCCATAGAGGGCGATGATCTCGGCGGCGTCCGGAATGCGGGGGTTGTTGGCAGGAGAGCCCGAGGCGAGCGCCTGTTCCGCCATCAGCGGCAGAAGGCTTTGCCAGCGTCCGGGGTCGATGCCGTAACTTTTCGGTGTCGGCACGGCGAGATCGCGGTTGAGGACGGAGAGCGCCTCAGTGAGTTTCGCGACCGCGCTCTGGTCCCCCTCCGTCTCGCCTGCGATGCCCATGATCCGGGCGCAGGCGGCGTAGCGGGCGAGCGCGCCGGGTGCCGACCAGCGGGTGACCGCCGGCAGCAGCATGGCATTGGAAAGCCCGTGCGCGACATGGAAATGCGCGCCGATAGGCCGGCTCATGCCATGCACAAGGGCGACCGATGCATTGGAGAAGGCGATGCCGGCCTGATGCGCGCCCAGCATCATCGCGGCCCGTGCCGCGCGATTGCCGGGCTCCTCATAGGCCGTGCGGAGGTTCGCCCAGATGAGCCGCATGGCGGAAAGCGCCATGCCGTCCGAAAAATCATTAGCGCGACGGGAGACATAGGCCTCGATGGCATGGGTCAGCGCATCGACGCCGGTGTCGGCGGTCAGCCGCTTCGGCTTCGATAGGGTGAGCTCGTAATCGACGATGGCGGCCATGGGCAGATAGGCGAGGCCGGCGCAGAGCATCTTTTCCCCGCTCTCCTCGTCCGTGATGATGGTGAAGCGCGTCGCCTCCGAGCCGGTGCCGGCAGTCGTCGGAATGGCAATGATGGGCAGGCCCGGCGCATCCTGCACATGCGGCACTTTCAGCATGCGCATGGCGCCGCCGATGTGGCCGAGCACGGCGGCGGCCTTGGCGGTGTCGATGGGGCTGCCGCCGCCGAAGCCGATGACGCAGTCGAAATCGCCGGTGCCGAGCATGGCAACGGCCGCGTCGACCGAAGCAACGGTCGGATCGGGCACGACCTCGGTGAAGGCGGGCGTGTCGCCGCCGAGGATTGCCCGCAGGCGCGCGAGGCCACCCGAGCCCGCCAGGAAGGGGTCGGTCACGATCAGCGGACGGGACAGGCCGAGCTGGCCCAGCACAGCCGGGACCTCCTCGATGCTGCCGGGGCCGAGCCGGACCAGGCGGGGGAGTGCGATGGCGGCCATGGACGTTCCTTCGGTGACTGGCGGCTAGAGCGGCGATTTCAGCCGATAGGCCAATTCTCCCACAATCCCTCGGCGGAAGACGAGCACGCAAACCACGAAGATCGCGCCCTGGATGACGATCACCCAGGCGCCGAAGGGCGCCAGATAATACTGCATGGCGACGACGACAAGGGCGCCCACGATCGGCCCGAAGATGGTGCCGATACCGCCCAGCAGCACCATGAGCACGACGAGGCCGGAGGTGGCGGCGCCGACATCCGAGAGGGTCTCGATCCCCATGACCGTCGCTTTCAATCCGCCCGCGACGCCGGCGAGAAGGGCAGCGAGGATGAAGATGACGCGCTTGTAGCTGGCGGGCTGATAGCCGAGCGATGTCATGCGCGGTTCATTGTCCCGCACCGCTTTCACCACCTGGCCGAAGGGCGAATGCACCACGCGGTGGACGAAGAGGACGCCGGCGAGAAAAACCACGGCGACCAGCCAGTAAATCACCCGGTCGTTCTTCAGTGAGATCAGGCCGAAGAGGGCGCTGCGGGGAATGCCCTGGATGCCGTTCTCGCCCCCTGTGAAACCGGTCAGCTGCACAGCGCCGAAATAGACGATCTGGGCCAGCGCCAGGGTGATCATGGCGAAATAGATGTCCTGGCGGCGGATGGCGAGCCAGCCGAAAACTGCGCCGAGTGCGGCGCCCGCGAGACCGCCGGCGGCGATGCCGATTTCAGGTGTCATGCCGAGGCTTTGCACCAGATAGCCCGCGACATAGCCGCCGAGGCCGAAATAGGCAGCCTGTCCGAGGGAGAGGAGACCGACCGAGCCCATGAGCAGGTTGGTGCCCATGGCGAAGAGGCCGTAACACATCACCTGCATGGCGACGATCGGATAGAGGAGGAAGGGGGCGGCGATCACCGCCAGGACAAGGACAGCGAAGGCGATGACTTGCGCGCGGGAGAAGCCGAACATTCAGGCTGTCTTCCCGAAGAGGCCGGCGGGCCGGGCCAGCAGGACGATGGCCATGACGACGAAGACGACGACCGCCGAGCCCGGCGGATAGAAGACGTCCGTGAAGCCTTCGATGATGCCGAGGGCGAAGCCGGTCAGGATGGCGCCGCCGATCGAGCCCATGCCGCCGATGACGACGACGGCAAAGACCGTGTCGATCAGATCGGACCCCATGCCGGGATTGACCGAATAGAGCGGGGCCGCGAGCACGCCGGCGAGCGCCGCAAGCGCCACGCCACCGCCGAAGGTCAGCGCCAGCAGCCGCGGCACATTGACGCCGAAGGCCTGGACCAGAGCCGGATTCTCGGTCGCCGCGCGCAGCAGCGCGCCGAGACGGGTGCATTCGATCAGCGCCCAGGTGGCGCCACAGATGACGAGGGCGGCAAAAACCACGAAGCCGCGATAGATCGGCAGATACATGAAGCCAAGGTTGACGACGCCACCCAGTCCGTGCGGCGCCTCATAACTCACGCCTGAGACACCGAAATAGTTGGTGGCCAGGCCTTGCAGAATCTGGGCGAGGCCGAAGGTCAGAAGCAGCCCGTAAAGAATGTCGAGCTTGTAGATGCGGCGGATGACCGTGCGCTCCAGGGCCACTCCGAACAGCCCCACGATGACGGGCGCGCAGATCAGCGCTCCCCAGTAATCAATATGCAGATAGGTGAAGAGGGCCCAGGTGACGAAGGCGCCGACCATGAACATGGCGCCATGGGCGAAGTTGATGATTCTCAGCAGGCCGAAGATGATGGCGAGGCCCATGGAGAGCATCGCGTAGAAGGAACCGTTGATGAGGCCGAGCAGAAGCTGGCCGAAGAGCAGCGGCAGCGGCTTGCCGAGAATCATCACCATCTGCGTCAGCTCTTGACGAGCGGACAGCCTTCGCCGGCCATCGGCGCGAAGGTCTGGTCGGCCGGCGTCATATGCAGAAGGTCGTAATAATCCCAGGGAGTGCTGCTCTCGCCCGGCTTCTTCACGCGGAAGAGGAAGGAGGGACACATGAAACGGCCGTCCTCCCTGATCCAGCATTTGCCGAAAGCGTCATCATCCGTGGGCATCTTCTTCATCTGCGTGACGACGGCGGCGCCGTTGGATGCCGTGTCGACGCCGATCGCGTCTACTGCCTTCAGGAAATGCAGCGTGCCGCTGTAGCAGCCAGCCTGCGCCATCGAAGGGTAGTTGCTCGGCGTCTTGGGTAGCACGCGCTTGGTGAAGGCGCGGGTACGGTCGTTCAGGTTCCAGTAGAAACTTTCCGTCAGCACCAATCCTTGGGCGATGTCGAGGCCCATGCCATGCACGTCGTTGATGTAGATGAGCAGGCCGGCGATCTTCATGCCGCTCTGGGTGATGCCGAACTGATGCGCCTGCTTGATGGAATTGACGGTGTCCTTGCCGGCATTGGCGAGGCCAAGCACCTGCGCGCCCGATGATTGCGCCTGCAACAGAAAGGACGAAAAGTCTGTCGTTTGCGGGAAGGGATAGGCGACATCACCGACCACGGTGCCGCCGGCAGCCTTCACCACCGCCGATGTCTGGTCCCTCAGCAATTGGCCGAAGGCATAGTTGGCAGTGATGAAGAACCAGCTCTTGCCGCCTTGTGCCACCATCGCGCCGCCGGTCGAATGGGAGAGCATGTAGGTGTCGTAGGTCCAGTGGATCGTGGACGCATTGCATTTCGGGCCGGTGAGCAGCGAGGTTGCTGAGTTTGAGTTGATATAGGTCTTGTTCTTCTGCGCCGCGACGGAAGCGATAGCGAGGCCGACGGCGGAGTTCGGAACGTCGATCAGCATATCGACGCCATTGTCGAACCATTGCCGGGCAAGGCCCGCGCCGACATCAGGCTTGTTCTGGTGGTCGCCCTGGATGACCTTGATGTCGTAGCCTTTGGCTGCCGCGCCCCAATCTTCGATCGCCTGGTGGACACATGCGACGGAGGTCTTGCCGCCGATATCGCTGTAGACGCCCGAGAAATCGCTGCAGACGCCGATGGTGAGCGACTTGCCTGCGGCCCGCGCGCCCGCGCGTGGCAGAACGGAGAGTGCACCCGCGCCGAGTGCCGTGCCGAGGACGCTGCGCCTTGAAAGGGTCATTCTTGTCGTCTCCCTGAATATCGTGTTCTGGTTTGCCTAAACGCCGAGGCGTCTGTGCAGATCGTCCATCTTTCCCGGAAGGGCCTCGGCCGTGATCATGTCGGCGATCCGCCCCTGCTCGACGACATAATGGCGGTCGGCGAGTTGCGAGACGAAGCGGAAATTCTGCTCGACCAGGAGAACCGTGAAGCCGCGACGCTTGATCTCGGCGATCATGCGGCCGATCTGCTGCACGATGACGGGTGCGAGACCTTCCGTCGGCTCGTCGAGGAGAAGCAGCTTGGCACCTGTGCGCAGGATGCGGGCGATGGCCAGCATCTGCTGTTCGCCGCCCGAAAGCTTCGTCCCCGGGCTGCGTGCGCGCTCCTGCAAATTGGGAAAGAGATCATGGATTTCGGCGATGGTGAGCCCGCCCGGGGCCACGATGGGGGGAAGAAGAAGATTCTCGTGCACGGTCAGCGAGGCGAAGATGCCGCGCTCCTCTGGGCAGAAACCGAGACCGGCACGACCGATCACGTCCGGCCGAGCGGAAATAAACTCCTGGCCGCGATAGCGCACGCTGCCCTTTCGGTTCGGCACCAGGCCCATGATGGATTTGAGGGTCGTCGTCTTGCCGGCGCCGTTGCGGCCGAGCAGAGTCACCACTTCGCCTTCACCGACCGTGAAGTCCATCCCATGCAGAACGTGGCTTTCGTCGTACCAGGCATTGAGGTTGGAGACTTCAAGCATGCTCCTGCCCCAGATAGGCGGTGATCACGGCAGGATCTTGCGAGACCGTCTCGTAACTCCCTTCGGCCAGCACCCGGCCGCGGGTAAGCACGGTGATGCGGTCCGACAATCCGGAGACGACGGATAGATTATGCTCCACCATGAGGATCGTGCGGCCGACGCGCAGACGGCGAATGAGGTCGACGATCCGCGTTACATCCTGCTCGGTCATGCCGGCGGTTGGCTCATCCAGCAGCAGGAGGGGGGGATCGAGCGCCAGGGTGGTCGCGATTTCGAGCGCGCGCTTGCGGCCATAGGACAGTTCTGCGGCGGGAACTTCCGAAAATTCGGACAGCCCGACTTCGGCGAGCAGAGCGCGGGCGCGATCGTCGAACCGCCGCAGGATGCGATCTGACCGCCAGAAGTCGAAACTCGGGCCGCGTTCCCGTTGCAGCGCGATGCGGACATTTTCGCGCGCCGACAGCCGGCCGAAGACCGCCGAAATCTGGAAACTGCGGACAAGGCCGCGCCGCGCGACATCGGCCGGCCTGGCCTGCGTGATGTCCTCGCCGCGAAAGAGGATGCGCCCGGCGCTGGGCTGGAGGAACTTGGTCAGGAGATTGAAGCAGGTGGTTTTGCCGGCGCCGTTCGGGCCGATCAGGGCGTGGATGGTGCCGTCTTCCACGCGCAGCGCCACGTTGTCGACCGCGGTGAAGCCGCGGAAGCTCTTGGTCAGGCCGGAGGTTTCGAGGACCGTTTCGCCCAATTTTTTGAATGCCCGTTTAACCGGATTTTTGTGGACGGTGACATGGATCGGAGGCCCGCGCAATGGGCCTCCGACCTATCGCCAGGGTCCCGTGGGCGAGCTTACCAGCTGCCCTGCTGTGGGCTGCAGAGCCGGGCCCAGAGGATCGGAAAGGCGTAGGACGAACCCTCGATCATCGTCGTGGAGGCATTGCCGGAGATCGAAAGGAAGCGCATTCCGGCGATCGCTCCGGTGCCGGAGGAGCCGTCGATGGTGCCGCAGAGGGTTGTCAGATGACCGGCGCTGCGCTGCACATAGGCCGACCTGAGGCCGCGATAGGCGGGAGCGTTCAGCGCGGTCCGCACCGAGCCCAGGCCGCGCAGCCAGACGCCCTGCATCTGCGGATCGTTATAGCGCGGGGCCGCATCGTGTTGCGGCGCTGTCCCGCTGATGGAGGAGCCGAGCGGCATCTGCTGCAGCATCAGGCTCAGGCAGACCGCAAAGAGGGACGAGATCATGAAGAAGAGCAAGGGCGCGATGCCACTTTGCACCGGCCGGGGAGCAGAGCGCGTCGCAGTGCCACCGCTTATCCGGGGGGAGGACTGTTCGCAGGCAAAATCGCAGTCCGGGCAACGAACGCGGCTGCCGACGACAAGAGCGGAGCACCAGGGGCAGATGATCGTCATGACACGTCCTCCGATTCCAAGTGCCGCGGGCCTGTTCCGGAGCTTGTTCCGGCCACTGCTGCGGCGATTTATGCCGGACCCGGAAGGTTCCGGATGCCCATCTGGTATGGGTCAAACACGCGGAGCAAACAACCAACGGCGCCTGTCGAAAATTGACGTAACACTCTGAAAATATTGAATTGTTGTCGGGTACGTGCGATTACCTACGGAACAGTACCAAGGCGGCCGAACCGGGCGTCGGCCGGGGCTGTTGCTCTGGCTTGCAGGACCTGGCGCAGGCCTTATCTCAAGGAGCCTGCACGGTTCTCCCAAGAGATCGTTCGCAGCCGAAAGGAGGCTTTGCATGACCGATGGGGAGAATTTGCCCATCCAAATGCCGGAGGGCGACGCCGACGAAACCCGTCACCGCCGGCAGCGCATGGCGCGGCTGCTCGACCGTCTGCCGGACTGGCTGCGGCGTGCCACTATTTGGCTGCTACGCCCGCATGCCCGATGGATCCGCATCCCGGCCGGTCTTCTCCTCGTGCTTGGCGGCATTTTCAGCATCCTGCCGATCCTCGGCATCTGGATGTTGCCGCTCGGCCTCATTCTGCTTGCCGAGGACGTACCCCTGCTCCGGCGCTGGCGGGAAAGGGCACTCGACTGGATCGAGCATAACCGTCCGCACTGGATCTATGGAAAAGACGACGCTTCATCTAAAGTTGATAAATCAAACGATCGGGCGTGATCCTGCCCGCAGGCACAAGCGTGGGGATGTCCGCGCGATCAGTCTTCCGCTTTCACCCGGATCGCCGCATGCACGGCAGAACCCGCGGCATCCAGGATCGTGACACGGTAGAAGCCCGGGCTCGGTGGTTGCCATTCCGTTTGGCGCAATGCGCCGATCGAGACGATGGGCGCGCCATCGATGAGGAAGCGCAGCGGCCGCGCGCCGCCCATCGCCTTGAGCGAGAGCGGGCCGAGACCCTCAATCACCGCGCCTGGCGGCGGATAGAGCAGGCGCAGCGGATCGGCGGCGGGTGCCGCCGCCAGCGAGAGCATTCGGCTCGACAGAGCCGCGCTGCGGGGGGCTGCCGGTATCGCGCTGAACAGCCGCGCCAGGATCGGCAGCGCGTGGTCGGAGGCAGAGCCACCATCCATCGCCGTGCCGTCCGGCCGCCCCACCCAGACGCCGATAAGATGATCTCGGTCGAAGCCGAAGGCCCAGTTGTCCCGGTCTCCCCAACTCGTCCCGGTTTTCCAGGCAATGCCCCGCGCTGTCGTCTCGTCCGGAAAGGGTCTGGTGAGAATGTCCGCTACCGTTTCCGCAGCGGTCGGCGGCAGGAGCCGCGCGACGGTCGCGCGTCCTTCCGTCAGTCGCAAGGGTCGCACGGAGCCGTCCGTCGCGAGCCCGGCATAGAGCGCCATGAGGTTTCGCATCGAGAGTCCGGCACCGCCGAGGATGATGGGCAGGCTGGGGGCCGCATCGCGCGGCAAGCGCAGCGGCGCATCGGCCGCCGCAAGCTTCGCCGCGAAGCGCTCCGCCCCGAAGCGTGAGAGAAGGCCCACGGCGGGCAGGTTGAGCGAGCGGCGGAGGGCGTCGGCGGCCGTTACCCGCCCCGTGAAACGGCCCGTGAAATCCTCCGGCCCATAATTGCCGAAGCGCTGCGGTGTGTCGGTCAGCAGCGTATCGGGATGGGCCAGACCATCTGCGAAGACGAGCGCATACAGGAAGGGTTTCAGCGTCGAGCCCGGGCTCCGGATGGCCTGGGTGAGGTCCGTCCGCCCGGCCCGCGCGCGGTCATTCCAATCGCCAAGCCAGAGGGCGGAGAGGCGACGTGTATGAAGATCGGCCACCATGACGGTCAGGGCGACCTGCGGCGGAAGATCGGCGGTGACGGCCTGGGCGGCGTGGGTGACCGCCGCCTGGATCGCGGGATCGATACTGGTCAGAAGCAGCGGTGGATGACGCACGCCGGACAGAAGTTGCGGCAGGGCGCGCGGCATCGGATGGCGAGCGCGGGGCACCGGCTCGGCCTCGGCGGACGCGGCTTCGGTCGGCGAGAGGAGGCCGCGCGCGGCGGCGAGTACCAGCAGGCGATTGCGCAGGCGTATCGCCGCTTCCGGATGCCGGTCTGGCCGCAGCGCCTCGGGCCGGCGCGGCAAGGCCACGAGGAGCGCCGCCTCGGCTGCATCCAGCGCGCCGGGGGGCTTGCCGAACCAGGCCCAGGAAGCGGCCTCCACCCCCACCAGATTGCCGCCGAAGGGGGCGAGGGACAGCCACAGCCCCATGATCCGGTCAGGCGTCTGGTGCTGCCAGAGGTCCAATGCGCGGGCGGTCTCCAGCAGCTTGGCCGATAGCGTTCGCGGATGCGGATCGAGCAGCTTCGCGACCTGCATGGTCAGCGTCGATCCGCCGGAAACGACATGGCCAGCCCGCGCCCATTGCCAGCCCGCGCGCAGCACGGCGCCGGGATCGACCCCGGGGTCGGTGCCGAAATGGCGATCCTCCACCGCCACCAGCAGTTGCCGCAGGAAAGGGGAGACGTTCTGCGGCCGGGTCTCGAACCGCCAGACCCCGCCCGGCGCCGGGGCGAGCGCCAGAAGAGAGCCGTCGGCTGCCAGGATGCGCGTGCCCCAACTGCCCGGCGCGGGCAGGGGTGCCGGGTCGAACCGGCCGAGCGCGAGCACGCCGCCGGCCCCCGCCATCAGCGCCAGGGCGCAGGCGAGCCCCGCCGCCGCAATCCTCCGGCGCAATGTCCACGTCATGGCGCGGGTGGGGTCACCGTGATGCGCACCGTGCCCTGGCGGGCGAAGATCGCCGGCCGATACATGTCCGCGAGCAGGATGCCGGGATATTCGTAACTGCCCGGGGTGACGGCGCGAAGGATCACAGCAAGACGGAAGCTGGCGGAATCGCTGCCGAGGGTGATAGCGGCGGCATAGCGGTCATCGGCCGCGGCTTCGGCATCCGGAGAACTGAGCGTGCCAAGCCAATCCATCCCCGGCACATCCCCGGCCGGGAAGCGGCCGGCAATCTCCCAGCCGGCTGGAAGCCCCGCCAGAACCACGGCGTGATGCGACTGGCCGTCCGTCGCGCGTCCGTCGATCTCCAAGACAAGAGTACTGTTCTGGGGCAGCTTGTCCGGATCAATGGCCGAACCGTCCATGGCGTAGAAGTGACGGTGAACCTCCATACCGGCGTGCGCGGCAGGCGGCGGCGTTACCGGTACGCCCTGCACGACGAGGCTGCCGGGTACGGTCTTCTTCCCGGGATTTTCCACCCCGATGGCGCTGGTGAGGGGCAGGGTGATGCTCGCCGCGGGGCCGAGCGTTTTGCCCGCGGCCTGCAGCGTCACCGGCCCGACCCCTGCTACCATCGCGGCGGCGGCAGCCCCGGCCCAGGCCTGTTCCTGGGTATTGAGCGTGTCGGGGTTGAGATCAGGGCCGGGCAGTGCCTGTCGGATGCCAGCGAGGCGGTTCGGCATCAGGCCGCTTTCGGCGATGAGCACCGCGGTCGCCAGCTGATCGCGG
>NZ_DATJJK010000187.1:0-8358 GCF_035492295.1 Acidisoma sp.
GCAGGAGCAGGGTATTGGCGCCGATATCCGAGAGCAGGATGACCTTGTATTCGGCGAGGCCGGCGGCCTCGAAGGGAAAGCGCTCGGCCGCTTCATGCGCGGGCATATAGGTCAGTTCGAAGGGACTGTCCTGCAACGCCGTCACCAGTGGTTCGGCGCCGAGATGAAAGGTCACGCTGCCGAATTGGTCGAAGCCCTTGAAATGGGTCGCGGAGGTCACCCAGCTTTCGCCAACCAGAAGTATTTTCGTTTTCGTCACGTTTGATCTTTCCTTCAAGGCGTCTCTCCGCTCCAGACCAGTTGGCGGGAATTGTCAATCGTCATTCTTCGACTGCTGCTCAGAGTTGCCGAGGCAAGCGAAGTGACCCGGGACCGCGCTTTCCCGGATGAGCGCCCGTCCCTTGGCAATGGGCGCCATGCGTGGTGAGCTATAGAAGGAAAAACCGTTCGAGATCGAAGGATTGACCGTAGTGAACGATCCCTGTTTGATGACGGCGCACGAACTGGCTTCGGCCTATCGCGCGGGCAGGCTTTCCCCTGTCGATGCGGTTGAGGCGCTGCTGGCGCGCATCGAGCGACTGAACCCCGGCCTTCATGCCTTCATCGCAGTTTACGGCACCGATGCGCGGCTGGCGGCGGAGGCCGCCGACAAGGCGCTCCGCGCGGGCTACGATCTCGGTCCTCTGCACGGCGTCCCGGTGGCGCTGAAGGATCTGATTGCGGTCGAGGGCCGGACCTATGCCGCAGGCTCCAAGGTCCATCTCGGCCGCCGGGCGACCGAAACCGCGACCCTGGTCCGCAAGCTGATCGGCGCTGGCGCCATCCTGTTGGGCAAGGTGCATACGGTGGAATTCGCCTTCGGCGGCTGGGGTACCAATGTCCATCTGGGCACGCCACGCAACCCCTGGCGCCCGGACGACCACTATACGCCCGGCGGCTCCTCCAGTGGCTCGGGTGTCGCCGTCGCGGCGCGGATGGCGCCGCTGGCCGTCGGCACGGATACCGGGGGGTCGGTACGCATTCCGGCCTCTTTCAATGGCATCACCGGCCTCAAGGTGACGCGCGGGCGGATCAGCAACCACGGCATCGAACCCCTGAACATGACACTGGATACGCCGGGGCCGATGGCGCGGAGCGTGGAGGATGCGGCGCTGATGTATCGCGCCATGCAGGGGCCGGACGAGGCGGACTCCCTGACATTCGGCATCTTGCCCGATGATCCCATGGCCGGGCTCCGCCGCGGCGTCGCGGGGCTTCGTCTCGGCCGCATCGCGCTGACCGACTGCGGCCTCGCCCTCGATCCCGAAACGGCGGCCGCCTATGAAGCGGCGCTGGAAACCATGGTTCGCCTCGGCGCCACCATTCTGCCTGTCTCATTGCCCCGGTCGCTCTCCGACTATGCGCAGATGAGGGAGGTGATGGCGGCCGAGGCCTACGCCCTCCACGGTGCGCTGGCGGAGGACCCGGCGAAACCGTTGGACCCGCATGTCCGCGCGCGCATCTTGTCGGGCAAAATCCCGGCTGCGGACTATCTCCGCCTGCTCTGGCAACGCCCCGCGCTGCGCGCGGAATTCCTGGCGGCGATCGACCCCGTCACGGCGCTGCTTCTGCCGACGACGCCGGTGCCCGCGCAGCCAGTATCGAGCGTGGATGAGACGACAGCACCGAGCGGCCTGACCCGGGCTGCCAACCTGCTCGGCCTCTGCGCGCTCGCGCTGCCGAACGGCATGACCGCCTCCGGCCTGCCGCTGTCGCTTCAGATTCTCGGCCGGCCCTTTGCGGAGGCGGAGGTGCTACGAATCGGCTGGGCCTTTGAGCAGGCAGGGGACTGGCACCTGCGGATGCCGCCGGTATGACGACGCAGCATGAGGAGGCGCAAGTGACGCAAGGGATTGTCCGCATCGCCCCGGAGCCATTGGCGGCGCGTGTAGGGCAGAAGCTTCGCGACGCCGGGGCCGACCAGCCTTCCGTTGAGGCGACCGTGCGTGCTCTCATGCACGCCTCGCTGCATGGGGTGGACAGCCACGGCGTCCGGCTCGTCGGCTATTACGATGGGGCGCTGAGAAGTGGAGAGATCAATGGCCATCCGCAGGTGACGCTGCGGCGCACGGCGGCAGCGACCGCCATGCTGGATGGCGATGACGGGCTCGGCCATCATACAAGCTACCGCGCCATGGAAGCCGCGATCGAGATTGCGCGCGAAGCCGGCGTCGGCGCCGTGGGAGCCACGCGCTCCTCGCATTTCGGAGCGGCCGGCGCCTATGCGCTGGCCGCCGCCGAGGCCGGCATGATCGGGCTTGCCACCACCAATGCCGAGAGCCTCGTGGCGCTTTTTGGCAGCGCCCAGGCTTTTCACGGCACCAATCCCTTGGCGGTCGCGGCCCCCGTTGCGGGCGAGAAGCCATGGCTGCTGGACATGGCGACCTCCGCGATCCCCTTCAATCGCGTTCTGCTTTATCGCTCGCTTGGCCAGACCCTGCCGGAGGCGATTGCCGCGAACGAGGCTGGCCTCCCGGTGCGCGATCCCAATGAGGCGGCGATGTTGATGCCGATGGGCGGGGCTGATTACGGCTTCAAGGGTGCGGCCTTGGCCGGCCTCGCGACGGTGCTCTCGGCCATTCTCACCGGCGCCAGCCTGGATCACGAGATGGTCTCGCTCGGCAAAGGGAATGAGCCGAAGCCGCCTGGCCTTGGCCACTTCTTCCTCGCAATCGACCCGGCGCGGTTCGCGGGCGCGGCCGTGATGGCGGACGGCATGCGTCGCTACCTCGACGCCTTGCGCGCGGTGCCGCCACGCTCGGGCGGGGCGCCCCCGATGGCGCCCGGTGACCGCGAATGGCGCGTTGCCGAAGAACGGAGGCGGGATGGCATTCCGCTCGACCCCGATACGGCGCATTTTCTGGGTTTCTGACCGGCCGTTCGGGCGCCGAGGCCTTAGCCGGGCCCTGGCGAGGAGAGGAGACGGGCTGCGTGTTGAAGCCGGGCCATGAGGGCTTTCCGGCGCGGCAGGGGCGTATCCACCGGTAGGACGAGGCAGAGCGTCATGCGGCAGATCCCGTCCTCTTCCCGGAGAGGAACGGCGAAGCAACGCGTGAAATGGTCGGCGAGGCCGGTCGTCTCGCACCAGCCTTGGGCGGTGCAGCGCATGACTTCCGCCGCGAAACCGTCACGGTCCAGCATGCGGCCGCCCGGCAGGCGGTAATCCTTCTCGGGAATGAAACCGGCGATCGCTTCTGCCGTCATATGGCCGAGGAGCAGCCGTCCGGAGGCCGTCCAGGGGATCGGAACCTCGACGCCGATATCGCTCGTGATGCGATGAAGCGCGTGCCCGCTGCGACTGTCGAGCACGACGTATTTGCGCCCACGCAGGGCGCAGACTTGCGCGGTCACCCCGGTGTCCGCCGCGAGCGTCGCCATGGCCACCACCGCACGGCGATAGAGTGTATTCACATCGGCAAAGGCCGCGCCGAAGAGTTGCATGGCCCGGCCGAAATAGAGACTGCCATCCTGCCCGACATAATCGAGCATCTCCGCGTCGAGCAGGCGATTGACGATCTCATAGGTGGTGGAGCGGGGTGCGCCGATGAGTTTCGCGAGGTCTCCGGGCTTGGCGGGCGCGTGCAGACGAAGGAGAGCTTCGAGCAGCGCGATGACGCGGTCGATGCCTTTCTGGCGATCCCCTTGTGCGGACCTGGAGGTTGCGGAGGGTCTTTTCAGCGCCCGTGACAAAATGCGGCCCTTCTGCGGGTGAAAGTCCTTGCGTGCGGCCCAAGGAGTGAACTAGCGTTCACTTGTCCGAAATACAGAACAAACGTCCGGTATACCAGACAGATTTATCCGATTTTAAGCGCCTGATGCGCAGACCGGGCGAGCCGGCCGTCTTCCACCGCGTAGAGGAGTTGGATCATGCCCAGGACCTGGCGCAGCCGCGCTGCAAAAGTCGTTTTGAGTTGCGCCGTCACGACGGCCATGGCCATTCCCGTGGTGGCCCATGCTGCCGCCCACTGCATCACCAGCCCGCACCAGCCGCCCTTTTCGATCGGCTGGGCGAATATCTATTCCGTGCCGACCTGGATGAAACAGACGACGGGAACCATTGACAGCGAGGTCGCCGAGCTGAAGAAGCAAGGCCTCGTCAGCAAACTGATGATCACCGATGCACAGGGCAGCGCGAATACCCAGATCCAGCAGATCCAGTCAATGATCGATGCGCATATGGATGCGATCCTGGTGGATGCCGGTTCTGCCACCGCGCTCGACCGTGTGATTTCCGCTGCCTGCGCCAAGGGCATCGCCGTGGTCAGCTTCGACAGCCTCGTCGATACCGATGACCTGACAGCCAAGATCATTGTCGACTCGAAGGCATGGGGCAGCGAAGCGGCCACCTGGATGGCGAAGACGCTGGGCGGCAAGGGCAATATTCTCGTCCTCAACGGTCCCGCCGGCATTTCCGTGAGCGAGGACCGTCGTGCCGGCGCCATGGAGGTTCTGAAGAACTATTCGGACATCAAGGTTCTTGCCGAGACCAATACCCCCTACAACGCCGCCCCTGCCCAGGAAGCGGTGACCAATCTCCTTTTTCGCTATCCGAAGATTGATGGCGTGCTGTCGCTGGGTGGTGCGCTCTCGGCCGGCGCCCTGCTCGCTTTCGAACGGCAAGGCCGCGCGCCGGTGCCGATGACCGGTGAAAACTATCGCCAGTTTTTGGAGCTTTGGAAGAAGGAAGGTATCAAGGGCTGGGCCGCGATGCAGCCGAACTGGCTGGGCGCGATGGCCGCCTATGTCGCGGTACAGGCCCTGCAGGGTAAGGATGTGCCACTGCATGTGGGCGTGCCGTTGCCTATCATCACGGATGCCGATCTGGGCAGCTATCTGGCACGTGCCAAGGACTTCCCGGCGGACGGCTATATCTACTCGCCCTACAGTCAGGCGATATTCCAGAAATACATCGACGGGAAGTAACCCTTCTTGAACGATACGACTGCGGTTCTCGCGGCGCGGGATGTGTCGAAGTCCTTCTTTGGCAATCCCGTGCTGCGCGGCGTCTCTATCGATCTCCATCCCGGCCGAGTTCATGCGTTGATGGGTGAGAACGGGGCGGGCAAATCGACCCTGATCAACATCCTCTCGGGCAGCCTGGCCCCCGATGGCGGGACGATCGAGGTCGGCGGACGGAGCGCGCGCGCGCTGTCGCCCTCTGATGCGCGGGCGGCGGGAATCGCTGTCGTGCATCAGGAATTGAGTCTCGTCTCCCATCTCTCGATTGCCGAAAACATCGGCCTTGGCGCCTATCGGTGCCGCTTCGGGCGGATCGATTACCGCGTGCTTGGCGCGCGTGCTGCCGAACTCTGCGACATCGTGGGGCTTGCAGGCGATCTTTCCCGACCTGTGCGGGAGTTGCCGCTCGGGCAGCGACAGCTTGTCGAGATTGCTAAGGCGCTCTACCGCAATCCCAAGGTTATCATTTTCGATGAGCCGACATCATCGCTCTCGGCGCGGGAGACGGAGACGCTGAAGACGCTCATCCGCCGGTTGAAGGTGGAAGGGGTCGCGATCCTTTATATCTCGCATCGGCTGGGCGAGGTGATGGAGCTTTGTGACTACGTGACCGTGCTGAAGGACGGCACCCGCACCGCGGACCAGCCCATGGCTGGACTGACCCCGGAAAGCTTCGTGCGGCTGATGGTAGGGCGGGATGCCGGGGACCTGTTCCCCTCCTGGGTGCCTTCGGTCAAGGATGAAATCCTGCTCGACGTTTCGGGTCTTTCCGGCGGTATGATGCGGGATGCGTCGCTCAGCCTGAAACGCGGCGAAATTCTCGGGCTTGGCGGGCTTGTGGGCCAGGGGCAGGAGGATCTGCTCCTCGCTCTTTACGGCGCACTGCCGGCGCGGGCGACGAGGGCCCGTCTTCTGGGGCGCGAAGGGCTGTCCACCTCCGTGACCGCGGCCAATCGTCGCGGCCTTGCCTATATTCCGGCCGACCGCAAGCGGGAAGGGTTGTTGCTGACGCATTCCATCCGCTTCAACATGCTGCTGCCTGGCTTCGGCCGGGCGCCCGCTCTTTCGCGTCGTCATGCGGAGAAGGAGCGTGGGTTGACGGAGGGTCTCGCCGCTGCACTCAGCGTGAAGGGCGATCTCGCACGCCCAGTGCAGGCGCTTTCGGGCGGCAACCAGCAGAAGGTGGCACTCGCCAAATGGATGCCGCGCAACCCGCAGGTACTGCTGATGAATGACCCGACCCGCGGCGTCGATGTCGAGACCAAGCGCGAGATCTATCTCATGCTGCGGCGCTTCGCGGAGGAAGGCCGGGCCATCATCCTGCTCAGTTCAGACACGCCCGAACTCGTGCATCTCTGCGACCGTGTGGTGGTCGTGCGAGAGGGGCGGATCGTAGCCGACCTGCCCCACGGCGCGGCGAGCGAGGAACGCATCGTGGCCGCCGCCATGGGTGTAACGTCGGAAAGGTCAGCCGCGTGAAGGCGGGGAGCCTCTACTGGCGCATCCAGTGGCAACGCAACCGGCGTCTGGCACCGCTCTACGGTGTCGTCATCGTGCTCTTCGTGGTCTATGGCTGGCTTTTCCCCGGCCTGTTCTCCCGCGCGGGAGTTGCGCACTTCACCCAGAGCTGGTTTCCGCTGGCGCTGGTAGCGATGGCGCAGGCGATCCTCATGCTGACCGGCGGCATCAGCCTCGCGATCGGGGCTTTGGTCAGCCTCGGAGGGGTCGTGGCTGCGACAACCATGGCGCAGCTCGGCAGCGCGATCTCCATCCTGCCCGTGCTGGCGGCGGGCCTCGTTACGGGTATCGGTTCGGGCGCGATCGTGGCGCTGCTTCGCCTGCCCGCCATCATCGTGACGTTGGCCGGATCCTTCATCATCGGGGGATGCGCCCTCATCATTCTGCCGCGGCCAGGAGGCACCATCCTGCCCTGGCTTTCCTCCCTGCTTGCCGGAGGCAACCCTGTCGTTCTCCTGGTGCTGCTGGCGCTGCTTGTTCTTGGCTGGAAATTCTATCTCGCGACCCCGCAGGGCCTGGCGCTCTACGCGGCAGGCGAGAATCCTGTCGCAGCCTATCGCTCCGGCGTGCGGGTGGAGATGACGCTGATCACGGCTTTCGCCATCAGCGGTATGCTTTGCACCCTCGCGGGACTCTTCGTCGCCGCCCAGACGGGATCGGGCGATCCCGTGATCGGGACGAGCTTCACCCTCAATTCCATCGCGGCTGTGGTTCTAGGAGGGGTCGGCTTCCTGGGCGGTGAGGGCACGATGCGCGGTGCGCTCGCCGGTGGTCTGCTGCTCACCGTCATGATCGACGTCATGTTCTTTCTCGGCATGCCGCCGGTCGCGCAGTATATCGCGCAAGGGCTGATCATCGTCATTGCGGTTGCATTGCCGCATCTGCTTGGCCGGAGGTTGGGCCCATGACGCTCCCGGCCCTGCTGCGCAGCCGCCCGCTCCTGACAACCGCCATCGTCATGGCGGTGTGGATCGTTGCAAGCCTGACGACCCCTGGCTTCGGCAGTTGGCCGCATCTGCGCTACTTGCTCGAACTCGCGTCCGTCATCGGCCTCGTGGGCGCAGGGCAGACCCTGGTGGTGGTCGCCGGCGGGATCGACCTTTCGGTCGCCGCCATCGTGACGCTGACGACGATCGCCCTGCCGCTTTTCACCTTCGGCTGGGATGGCAGCGGCCTTGTCGCTGTCATCGGTGTGCTGGCGCTGGCCACCGGGGTCGGCATCGTCAACGGCCTCGGTGTCGCCTATCTTCGCGTGCATCCGATGATCATGACGCTTGCCATGGCGACCTTCCTGCAAGGCGTGCTGATCCTGCTTGCAGGTGGCAGCGCCGTCTCGCTCGACAATCCGATCGTCGCTTGGCTTGGCTCGGCACGGCCTTTCGGCTTCTCTGCCTGCATCATGCTCTGGATCGTGGTCGCTGCGCTGGTACTCTACCTGCTACATGCAACGCCGCTCGGTGCACGCTTCTTCGCGCTGGGGACAAATCCGGTAGTGGCGCGGCTTTCGGGGGTGAATACGGGCGCCACCATGCTCTGTGCCTATGGTCTCAGCGGTCTGCTCTGTGGTGTTGCGGGGCTGCTGGCCCTGGGCATGAACGGCCAAGGCTATATCGGCATCGGCGATCCCTATCTTCTCGCCTCCATCGCGGCCGTGGTGCTGGGCGGCACGTCCATCCTTGGCGGGCGCGGCACCTATGCCGGCACGCTGCCGGGCGCCGTGCTGTTGGTGACGATCACGGCACTCATCACTGTCGTCAACGCATCGCCGGGCTTGCGTGACGTGCTCTTCGGTGCCCTGGTGCTGGGTCTGCTGCTGCTGTCGGGCCGCGAGGCGGTACGGCG
>NZ_DATJJK010000188.1:0-3457 GCF_035492295.1 Acidisoma sp.
CTTGTCGCGATCCGTCGCGACGCGATGGCTTTGCTGTTGCCCTTCGGGCCGGAGGCCGGCATGGGCTGGGGGCTGGATTTCGTCTGGCCGGTGGCGGTGGAGGCGGCGGGTCTGCGGCTCGGCATCGTCGATGCATCGCCCATCGCCCATCGTCT
The DNA here is from genome assembly GCF_035492295.1 of Acidisoma sp. GTDB lineage: Bacteria > Pseudomonadota > Alphaproteobacteria > Acetobacterales > Acetobacteraceae > Acidisoma. The sequence continues at coordinate 156 of NZ_DATJJK010000188.1, forward strand.
GCGACGGCCGGTGACGGGCTATGATCACGACGGCGCGGCCCGCGCCATGGCGGACCGTCTCGCCTCCCGCCGCCACTTGCCACCGTCTCTCGCGTTCAGCGTGATCGAAGCCTATGCCTGAGGCACCCGAGATTTCCGCGATCCTGACGACGCATAACCGCGCACATCTATTGCCGCGCGTGCTGGAAGGTTTTTGCGCGCTGCGGCTTCCGCCGGACCGTTATGAGCTGCTCGTAGTGGATGATGGATCATCCGATGGAACCGCGGCCGTGCTCGATGCCTATCGGAGCCGGCTGCCGATGCGCGTGGTGCGGCAGAACGCGGCGGGGCTCGCCGCGGCCAAGAACCTCGGTATCTTCATGAGCCGAAGCCCCATCCTGCTCTTTGTGGATGACGACGACGTGCCGTCTCCCGATCTGTTGACGGCGCATCTATCGGGACATCTTCGGCACCGGGAGCGCGGTGCCATCATTCTCGGCCGCACGGTGCTGGCACCCGAGATTGCGGACCTGCCGCTCATGCGCCATGTCTCCGGTGCCGGAAGTCAGTTGTTCAGCCAGGGCTGGATGCAGCCGGGGCAGAAACTGACCTTCCGCGAGTTCTGGGGTGGGCGCAGTTCCGTCAAGCGGGCACTGCTCACGGAGTTCGGCGTCTTCAACCCGGTCTTCCGCTTCGGCTGCGAGGATATCGAACTTGCCTGGCGGCTGGAACGGGTGCACGGCCTCAACGTCATCTACGAGCCCACCGCCCGGACCACCATGATCCGCGGCCTGAGCTTCGACGATTTCTGCCGCCGCTCAATCCGCCAGGGTCGCTCCCAATGGGTCTTCGCCTGCCTGCATCCGGACGAGGACGTGCGTGCCTATTGCGAGATCGACCAGGGTCTCGCCGCGTGGTCAGCGGTTGCCACGGATTTTGCCGCTATCCTGCGCCGCGTGCGGGGGCTTGACCGGATGATGCAGATGCGCGGGCCCTGCGCGCCACCTTTGACCGCGCAATCCCAAGTGGAACTGGACGCTGCCTATCGCGAGGCGTTTTTTCTCTGCCGGGCGAAGGGTATCGCCGATGCCGCACGCCTGCCGGCGCCCGCGCAGCCCTTGGGGGAAGCAGAGGCCAGTCGCCTTGGCCTGCTCGATCGCCCGGCGAGCCTCGAGACCCGCCTATCCGCCTGAAATGGCTCGAAGCACCTCTGCGCGGTCCGGCACTACCTTGCGCCCTAAGAGCGGCGCGAGGCCAAGCGGATCGAAGGGTTCCCAGGCAATGCCTGGGGGATTGGCGATCACACTACGCACCTCCCCACCGGGTGCCATCCAGATGCTCATGAGCGGTGTGGTCCAGGGCCAGGCGAACCCCGTAAGCGCCGCGCGCCCGGCAGGCGAGAGGCTGCCAAGCGCCGCCTCCCAGCCAATGACGCCGCGATGATGGCTCAAAACGGTCTGCGCCGCTTGTGCGTAGCGCTGCCACTGCCAGGTCGCCGCCGCATCGGCGAGGGTGACGGAGAGGCAGAGAAGAGAAGCGAGGCCGGCCAGCGCCCGGCGGTCTGGTCCCTTCCGGTGTCTGCCGCGGGCCAGCAGCAAAAGGGCCATGGCGGGGAGGGAGGCAAGGCACGCATTCCCGCGCGCGGCGAAGCTGCTTGCAGCCGCCATGGGTTGCAGGAAGCCAAGGATTGTCAGGGCGGCGAGACCGACGCCAAAAGCCGGCCAAAGGAAGCGGCGGGTCGGCTGTCGAACCCAGCAAAGGGGAAGAGCCAAAAGACCAAGGAGACCGATACAGGAGAAGACATCCGGCCGGTCTCCTGCGCAGAGCCAGCGTAGCCCGAGCACATCCTGGATGAAGGCGCCACGATTGGTGGCCAGACGGGGATGGAGCAGGTCATGCAGGGAGAGCAGGGTGCCAAGGACCAGCAGCAGCGCGACGAGAATCCCCACCCCTCGCGCGACCCGATCCTCTGCGTCCCGGATGCGTTCACAGGCAGCCACAAGGAGTACCGGCCCCAGGAAGCTCATGGCCTCGTGCAGCCTGAGGGCGCCGACGGCGAGAAGAAGCGTCCATGCCTGGGGGAGGGGGCGTGCGGGCGCGCCCAGGATAAGGAGGAACAGCAGCCAGGCATAGGCGGCGGCGGTTGTGCCGTCCGCGATGCTGGCAATGCCTGCGCTCGCGCCGAATCCCAGAAAGACGAAGACGGGAAAGAGCCCCCACGCTCGGGCACGATCGGGTAGCAGGACAAGGCTCGCGATCGTCAGCAGAACGGGCACGAGATTGGTTGAGAGGCTCAGGGCGGTCGCGACGTCGATGGGGCTCGTGGCGCCCAGCCGCATCGCAAAGACGACCGGGGCCTGCACCAGGACCTGCGCCGTCCAGCGCGAGGGCTCGATGATGACGAAACCCTGCCGGTTCCAGAGTTCGGCCGCGTAGAAGGCGCCGTCGGCATAGAGGCCGCGCAGGGCGAGGCCGGCAGCGATCCGCATGCCTGTCAGGCCGGCCAGCGCGATCCCGAGCAGGATCGAGGTTCGCGGCCAGTGGCAGGGTGCGGTCGTTGTCCTTCCCACTGCCGCCGAGGCCAGTTCCGCTGGCGTCCATGTCTTCATATCGAAGGCATAACGATAAGCCAAGGCCCGCGCCAGGGGTTGTGGCCTCTCCGGCCTTAGTAGAGGGAAGGGACGTGCATCTCATCCGGAATGGGGCCGCGGATGTAATCCGGGTTGCGCACGCGCGCCGGCAGGACCACGGGTGGATGTTCCACCGTGCCATAGGGAATCTGGGTCAGCAGATGATGGATGCAGTTGAGGCGGGCACGCTTCTTGTCGTCCGCCGCCACGACCCACCACGGCGCCTCCGGAATATGCGTATGCTCCAGCATCGCTTCCTTGGCCTTGGTATACTGCTCCCACCGCTTGCGGGATTCGAGATCCATCGGGCTCAGTTTCCACTGTTTCAGCGGATCGTTGATGCGCATCTGGAAACGTAGGTGCTGCGCGTCATCGGTGATCGAGAACCAGTATTTGATGAGGATGATGCCCGAGCGCACCAGCATGCGCTCGAAATCCGGCACGTCCTGGAAGAAATGCTCCACCTCCTCGTCGGAGCAGAAACCCATGACCCGCTCGACGCCGGCGCGGTTGTACCAGCTGCGGTCGAACAACACCATTTCGCCGCCGGCGGGAAGATGGGAGACATAGCGCTGGAAATACCATTGTGTGCGCTCCCGCTCGCTGGGCGCGGGAAGAGCGGCGACCCGGCAGACGCGCGGATTGAGCCGCTGCGTGATGCGCTTGATGGCGCCGCCCTTGCCGGCGGCGTCT
>NZ_DATJJK010000189.1:0-3632 GCF_035492295.1 Acidisoma sp.
TCGCCTATGTGACGACGAAGGCATTCCTGGAGGCGTTCGGGTTCGCTTCGCTGCGCGACCTGCCCGACCTCGAACGGCTGAAGGCCGAAGGGCCGCGGCAGAGAGACGTGGACGAGGCAGGCCTCGACCGCGCGCTTGGGATCATGGATGCAGTCGCCGACGACATTTTTGGCGGCAACAAAGTTGAACTGGATGATATCGAAGAATTCTGAATCGACGCTCTGTCGGCGATCTTGGAATCATGGTGGGTAGCGCCCGGCGAACGATCCACCAGTCACCACGAGCTTTTGTTACGATCAAGCCGACGGAACCCAATTTGGTGTCCGACGCGGGTCGCGGATTTGATTCCGCCATGCGGAGGTTCGAATCCTCCCGCCCCAGCCACATCGCGAGCCGCGCGCCGCTGCATTTCCGCCAAATCGTTGTTGGATCAATAAACCTGCTCTGGGGCCAGCGCCGCCACCCGCTGGCGCAGCATCTCGAGCAGCGGCCGCGCCTCCGCCGGTGGCAGGGCGCGCCAACAATCCAGCAGCAGGACCTCGTCCTCCGTCCGCGCGATGCCGCCGGCCGTCGCCGGAAGTTCTTGACCGGTCACCAACCAATCGAGAGACACGCCGAAGAAGGTTGAAAGCGCGGTCAAGGCGCCGCGACCCGGCGTGTCGTCCCCGGTCTCGATCTTGGAGAGATGACTGCGGTCGACCCCGACGGCGCGCGCGACGTCGATCTGATTAAGGTTGCGGGCGCGGCGGAGTTCCCGCAGGCGCTGGGCGAGGGTGTTCAAAGGCGACGATCCCGAGCGATTCTGGCGAGAGCGAGATGAGTTCAGGTGAAATCAACCTGAACACTGAGTCTCGCGCTCGATCAGTAGTTTAGAGGCCGATTCAGACTTTGGGTCGAAGCGATCCGAAGTCATCGAACTCCACGGCGAAGCATGCCGGATTTCAGCGAGAAAAGGGAGGGCACGGTCGCCGGTCCCGATGCCGCTGTCATCGTATCACTGGTCTGTGATCGAAATATTTGGTATAAGAGGGGGCTTCCATGAAGTATTAATGCTTACTTAAGAGAGTATAAAGTGCAAAAAAGGTCATGGAGAAGCGCTCAGAGACTGCTGAGGACGCTTTTTTTTGTCTCTCTCTTCTTCCCGATCTTCATCGTCGGATTAACCTTGTGGGTGGACCACGGCGCCGAGTGGCGCGAGGCCAGGGACGAACTCGACAGCCAGGCCCGCATCGCCGGCGACAATGCGGCGCGCGCCTTCCGCCAGCAGGCCCTCGTGGCCGATCGCGTGAACCTCCTGCTCGCCGGGATGGACGCTGCCCAGGTGAAATCCGAGGAATTGGCGATCCATCAATCCCTTCTCGCGCTTATCGCCCCCATTCCGGATATCGACGGCATCGTCATCATCGATGCCGCCGGGGAGCCTCTCGTCGCCGCGAACGCCTATCCTGTGCCAAAGCTCGATCTCGCCGATCGGCCCTATTTCAAAGGGACTATGGCGGCCGATTCGGGCCGCTTCGTGAGCGGGCTGGAGACCGGCACGGTCATCAAGCGTCGTTTCTTCGGTTATGGCCGCCGCTGGACGGACCGCGCAGGCGCGGTGCGCGGCGTGATCGAAATCCTGGTCTCGCCGCGATATTTTGAGGATTTATACGATGCCCTCCTGACGGAACAGCCGGGCAAGCGCGATGGGCGCAACATTGCCCTCCTGCGCATGGACGGAACCCTGCTGACGGGCACACCGGCCGAGGCGGCTGCTCGCGCGGCGGCGGCCGGGATCTCTGGCTTCCGCGCGGCCATCGCCGATGCGCCGGACAGTGGCGACTACCGCCAAGACGGGGCAGGGTCGGGCGGCGCCGCCCTGACCGTCTACCGCCGGGTGGCGACCTTGCCGCTTTATATTGCCGCGAGCCTGCCCGAGGCGGTGATTGTTGCGGACTGGCGAGAGAAGGCGACCATCCATCTTCTCATCACCTTGCCGGTGACGTTGCTCTTCTCTCTCCTGCTGGGCATCGCGCTCCAGCGCGTGCAACGGGAGGACGCGGCCCGCGCGACGCTCGATGCCGAAATGGAGCGTCGCGCGGCGGCAGAGAATACGCTTCTCCGCTCCCAGCGGCTCGAGGCCGTGGGGCAGGTCACGGGCGGCGTTGCACACGACTTCAACAATCTGCTGACCATCATTATGGGCTGCGCCGAACTGCTGGAGCGCAGGCCGAGCAATTCGGACAACGTCTGCCGGCTTGCCCGCAACATCCGGGGCGCGGCCGAACGCGGCGCGGACATCACCGCGAGCCTGCTTGCCTTTTCGCGCCGCCAGCCGATGCGGGCCGAAGTAGTGGACGTCAACCGCGCTCTGCTCGATTTCGTGCCGCTGCTGCGCCGGGCCGCGCGCGAATCCGCCGTCGTGCTGCTCGATCTGGCGCCGCAGGTCCTGCCCGTTACCCTCGACCCCGGCCAATTCGAGGCGGCGATCCTCAACCTCGTCGGCAATGCCCGGGATGCCCTCCCGCAAGGCGGGCGCATCTGCATCTCGACCCGCAGCACGACGGATGCCAGCGCCTATCCGGAGGCGGCGCAGGGCCCGGTGACGGTCGTGACCGTGACCGATGACGGCACGGGCATGGATGCCGCCACCGCCGCCCGTGCCGTCGAACCCTTCTTCACGACCAAGGAGATCGGGCGTGGCACGGGTCTCGGCCTCAGTCAGGTCTATGGCTTCGTGAAGCAGTCGGAGGGCGAATTCCGCATCGAGACGGCGCCCGGACGGGGCACTTCGGTGCTCATGGTCCTGCCGTGCTGTGCCGCGAAACCGGCTGCCCCGCGGACCTTGACCGACGAAGCGGGCGGCGGCGCCGCTGGGGAGGTGGTGCTGGTCGTGGAGGACGAGGCGATCGTCCGTGCCACGGTGGTCGAGGTTCTGCTGAATTGCGGCTACCGCACGCTGGATGCGCCGCATGCCGAAGGTGCGCTTGCCCTGCTGCAACGGGAGAAGCGGGTCGACCTGCTCTTCTCGGATCTCGTCATGCCGGGATCGATGAACGGCCTGGAACTCGCCGAGGCAGCGCGGCAGCTCCATCCTTGCATCCGGATCCTGGTGACCTCGGGCTACGATGCACCCTTTGACGGTTCAGGATCGCCGCATGCTTTCCTGCGCAAGCCCTACGATCCGGCGACCCTCGCCGTCCGTGTCAGGCAGGTCCTGGATCTTCCTCGGGCGCCCGTGCCCGGTCCGGGTACCGCGCGGACGGGCATCTGTGCCGCCGAGGCGAGCGAGGAGGCTTGACCGCCCGAGGCTTAGCCGCCCGCGGCTTGACCGCCCGAGGCTTAACCGCCCGAGGCTTGACCATCGGATCTTCGCCGCGCATGTTCCCTTAATGTTCCTGTTAACGCCCGGCCGAGCCGGAAAGGGAGGGCAGAGTGGCGCGCATCAAGAAGGAGGATCAGACGAAGATCCTGGCTTATGTCAACGAGGAGCACCGCCCGGTGCGCGCGGTCGCGGCGGAATTCGGGTGCACGCCGGCGGCGATCTATGCCTTGCTGGTGCGGAGCCGGCGCGACTCGGAAACCGGCGCTGCGGCGGCGGAACAGCCACCGCTCGCGCTTACCCCCGCTGCATCTCCCACCGCCGAGGCGGC
>NZ_DATJJK010000190.1:0-47115 GCF_035492295.1 Acidisoma sp.
TTTCCCGTTGCCCGAGGGCTCTTGCGCCGCTCTCTCCGCCAGATGAGAAGAGGCAGGACGTTGAGGAAGGGCCTGACCGTGAAACTCTCGAAGACTCAGATCGCGATCCCGTCCGCCATCGTGCTACTGGCGGCTATCGCCGGCGGCGCGCAGCTCTGGGGCCAGCATGAAGCCCGGCTCCGGGTGGAGCAGACCCTCGCCGCCCTTCCGGCGGGAGCGACCGGTCACTACCAGCAGCTTGACTATAATGTCTTCACCCGCACCTTGCGGCTCACCGGCCTCGCCATCGCAGAGAATGGCCAGCCCTTCCTGTCGGTCCACCGCGCGGTGCTTCATCACCTGTCCGGCGAGGGCAGTGATGCGAACCCGCTGCATGCCGATACCATCAATGTGACCGAGTTGGACGCGTGGCGCGGCGGCCATCGCATCACCGTCAGCCATGCCATCGTGAAAGACGCGGCCTTCCTGGCACCCGGCCTGCCGAGCCCGCCGACGACGCCGCTCTGGCTGCGCTCCACCGCTGACGGCACTCTGCTCTCCGCCGGCTCCATCGCCGCGACCGATATCGCGGACGACAACGGCACCACCCTCGCCGCGGTTTCCGCCACCGGTTACGACGACGGCAAGCTGCGCGAGGCAAGCGCACGGGATTTCGCCGACCGTCAGGGCAACCGGATAGCGACGCTCGCGGCAGAGCAGATCGACCTCGGCGGGCTTGACCGTGTCTTCGATACCGGGCGCTACACGATCGATGCGGCAAGCTGGACCGGACTGCGCCCGCTGATCGGCCACGCCGAAATCAGCGGCTTCGTGACCAAGGGCAGCCATGGCAGCAGCAGCATCGACCATATGACGCTCGATGGCTTTGCCGCTCGTCCCTTCGCACTCTCGCCGACGGGCGCGCATTGCCAGACCGATGCTTTCCGCAGGGACGCGGCCGAAGCCGTGTCGCTGAGCAATTTCTCACTCGGCGGACTGACCTTCTCCGACAAGGAGACCGGCACCAGCGGCAGTCTCGGCCAGATCACGGTCAGCGGCTATCAGGCCGGCAGCCTGGCGCATTTCGCGCTCAACGACTGGTCCGTGACCAGCCCGCACCAGGCCACGGTCAGCGTCGGCCAGATGCAGCTCACGAAATTCGACGCCAGCGGCCTGCTCGCCAAGGACGCCGACCTCGCGCCGGAGGATTGGATCACCGCCGTGCAGACGGGCGAGGTCAAGCTCGGCGGCATGGAGGTTGCCAAGGTCGCGGCCCATCTGCCGGGGAACCAGACCGTCACGCTTCAGGCGCTCAAGGAAAGCGTCAGCGGCACGAACCCACTCGCCACGCAATTTTCGTTGCAGGGGCTGAGCCTGCCCGCCTCCATCAGCCCGTCGCTGCAGGGTCTGCTGGAGCCGCTCGGCATTGAGACGCTCGTGCTCGATTTCGACGAGGCGGGCAGCTTCGACCAGACGACGGGCTCATCGACCCTCGACCATGTCGTGCTGACCGCGGCAGGGCTCGGCAGCCTTTCTCTCTCCGGCCAGTTCGCCAACCTGCCCCGCAGCGTAACGGACAGCGCCGATCCGATGACGGTGCTCAGCCAGATCGGCATCGGCCACGCCAAGCTCAGCTTCACCAATCAGACCCTGGTGCAAAAGATCATCGTCATGATGGCCAAGCGCTCCGGGCAGAGCGAGGCCCAGATCACCAGCGGCGCCCGCACCGCCGCCTCCTTCATGGCGGCGGCGGTGGTACCGGATCAGGCGGATGCCGGCCAACAGATCGGCGCCTTCATCGCCGATCCGAAGACGCTGACGATTACCACGGCGCCGGTGAAGCCGGTGCCCGTCGCGGGGCTGCTGGGCCCCAATCTGCGCGCTGCCCAGTCAGCGCTCAACCTCCAGCTTTCGGCTGATTGAACGAAAGAGGCCCCGGACAAATGCCCGGGGCCTTTTTCACTTCGGCAGGGTCTGGATCTCAGTCTTCGGCCGAGGCCGCGATCCGGCTGAGGAAGCGCCGCAGCAGCTGCGCCTCATGCGGCGTCAGCCCGCCGAGTTCCGTTCCCTCGATCGCCGCGATTTCCGCCGTGCCACGAGCCAGCGCATCACGCCCGGCATCGGTCAGCGAAACCGCACCGCCCTCGGGCGCATCGAGCAGGCCGCGCTCGGCCAGATCCTCGACCAGGACGACGGTGGGAATCTCCTGCGCGGGACCCGCCCAATCCTCGAGATCTTCCAGCGTGAGCGGTAGATCGACCAGACTGCGCAGCACCTCGTATTCGGCAAGAGAGAGGCCTGATTCGCCCATGGCCCCTTCGACGCGGCGAAGCAGCGCATCCTCCGCGCGGACCAGCAGCTCGGCGAGGAGCGGCGGCGCCGCCCCCTCGGCCGCGGCCGGCGGCTCGTTGCGGACGAACAAGCCGTAGCGGCCGCTATGGAAGGCAAGCGGGGCATGGTCGTCATGGTCGAACTCATCGACCTCGCCGACCAGAATATAGTGATCGCCCGCCTCATGACGAAAGGCGACGCGGCACTGGAAGCGCGCGGCGCAGTTCTGAAGCAGCGGCACGTCGCCATGGCCGCGGACGATCTCCAGGCCCGCGAACTTGTCGGTGCCGGATTTCGCGAAGCGGCCGGAGAGATGCTCCTGCTCGGCGGCGAGAATATGCACGGCGAACCGCTCGGCCTCCATGAAGGCCGCGAGGCTCGATGAATTCTTGCCGATGCTCCAGAGCACCATCGGCGGATCGAGCGAAACCGAGTTGAAGCTATTGGCGGTGACCCCGACATCGGCGCCCTCCGCCGACCGCGCGGTGACGATCGTGACCCCCGTGGCGAAGGAGCCGAGGGCGTTGCGGAACAGGCGCGTCTTGTCGAGGACGGGGGTGGACATCAGGCGCGCACCGCCGCGCCGGAACTGCTCGCCACGCCGAGCGCGGACAGCGCCATCTCCACGATATCCTTTGCCGTCAGTTTCGCGTCGATCGACTGGCCGGCCGGCGTGTTGTGGTCGATCAGTCGATCAGGGATCACCATCGGCCGCACCTTGACGCCGCCGTCCAGCAGGCCGTTGAGCGCCATGTGATGCATGACGGCCGCGCCGAAGCCACCCGAGACATTGTCCTCGATGGTAATCAGCACCTCGTGATGGCGGGCGAGTTGGGAGATCAGCCCGGTATCCAGCGGTTTCATGAATCGCGCATCGGCGACCGTGGTACTGAGGCCGCGGGCGGCCAGCTCGTCCGCCGCCTTCATCGCCTCGTAAAGACGCGGCCCGAGGGCGAGGATGGCGACCTTGGAGCCTTCCCGCATCACGCGGCCACGGCCGAGTTCGAGCACGGAACCGCGCTCCGGCAGATCCAGGCCGAAGCCCTCACCACGCGGATAGCGGAAGGCGCTTGGCCCGTCGTCGATAGCGGTCGTGGTCGCGACCGCATGCATCAGCTCGACCTCGTCCGACGGCGCCATCACCACCATGCCCGGGAGGCAGCCCATGAAGCAGAGATCATAGACCCCGGCATGGGTGTGGCCGTCGGCTCCGACCATGCCGGCGCGGTCCATGGCGAAGCGTACCGGCAGGCGCTGGATCGCCACGTCATGCACGACCTGGTCGTAGGCGCGCTGCAGGAAGGTGGAATAGATCGCCACAAAGGGCTTCATCCCCTCGGTCGCCATGCCGGCGGCGAAGGTCACGCCATGCTGCTCGGCGATGCCGACATCGAAGGTACGGGTCGGGAATTTCTTGGCGAATGCGTCGAGCCCCGTGCCGGATGGCATCGCAGCGGTCACGGCAACGATCGCGGAGTCCTGCTCGGCTTCGGCGATCAGGGCCTTGGCGAAAACCTTGGTGAAGCTCGGCGGCCCCGGGGGTGCCTTGCCCTGTTCGCCGGTCACGACGTTGAAGCGCGTGACACCGTGATATTTGTCCGGGCTCGCTTCAGCCGGGGCGTAGCCCTTGCCCTTCTGGGTCACGACATGGAGCAGCACCGGCCCGCTCTCCTCGGCATCGCGCAGATTGCGCAGCACCGGCAGGAGGTGGTCCATGTTGTGACCGTCGATCGGACCCACGTAATAGAAGCCCATCTCCTCGAAAAGCGTGCCGCCGGTCAGGATGCCGCGGGCATATTCCTCCGCCCGCTTCGCGGTGCGCTCGATGGAGCGCGGAAAGCGCTTCGCCATCTTGGCCGCGAGATCGCGCAAGCTGAGGAAGGAGCGAGAGGAGATAAGGCGCGAGAGATAGGCGCTCATGGCCCCGACCGGCGGCGCGATCGACATGTCATTGTCGTTGAGGATGACGACGAGGCGGCTCTTCATCGAGCCCGCATTGTTCATCGCCTCATAAGCCATGCCGGCACTCATTGAGCCGTCGCCGATGACGCAGACGACCTGCTGCTCGCTCTCCGGATGCTTGAGGTCCCGCGCCACCGCCATGCCGAGACCGGCCGAGATGGACGTCGAGGAATGGGCGGCGCCGAAGGGGTCGTATTCGCTCTCGGAACGGCGGGTGAAGCCGGACAGACCGCCCGGCTGGCGCAGCGTGCGGATGCGGTCCCGTCGGCCGGTCAAAATTTTGTGTGGATAGGCCTGATGGCCGACATCCCAGATCAGCCGGTCGCGCGGCGTGTCGAAAATGGCGTGAATCGCGACCGTGAGTTCGATGACTCCGAGGGCTGAACCGAGATGGCCGCCGGTAACGGAGACGGTATCGACGACCTCGGAGCGCAGCTCCTGCGCGAGCTCGGCCAGCTGATCGGCCGAGAAATTGCGGAGATCGGCCGGAATACGGACGCGGTCGAGAAGCGGTGTGTGCGGGGGCATGGGCGTCAGCTCCGTCTCGAAACCACGAAGTCGGTGAGGGCGGCCAGAGTCTGCGCGCGCTCGCCGAAACTTGCGAGATAGTTGGCAGCCTGTTCGGCCAGCATGGCGGCATGCGCGCGGGCCTGGTCCAGCCCCATGATGGACACCATGGTGGCCTTGTCGGCCGCGGCATCCTTGCCGACGGTCTTGCCGATTTCCTGTTCGGTACCTTCCGTATCCAGGATGTCGTCGGCGATCTGGAAGGCGGCACCGAGATCCCGGCCGAAGGCCGCGATCAGGTGGCGCTGCTGCGCCGGGGCACGGCCCAGGATGGCGCCGGCCTCGGCGCTGTACTGGATCAGCCGTCCGGTTTTCAGCGCCTGCAGGCGGGTCACTTCCGGGCCAGAGAGCGCACGGCCTTCCGAGACCATGTCGATCATCTGGCCGCCGACCATGCCGCGCGCGCCGGCGGCGGCACCGAGGGCCGCGACCAGTTCGCAGCGCGCCTGCGAATCGGAATGGGTGTCGGAATCGACCAGCACCTCGAAGGCGCGGGTCAGCAGCGCGTCGCCCGCCAGAATCGCGGTCGCCTCGTCGAAGGCCTTATGGCAGGAGGGCTGGCCGCGGCGCAGATCATCGTCGTCCATCGCCGGCAGATCGTCATGCACCAGGGAATAAGCGTGCAGCATCTCGACCGAGGCCGCGACGCGAGCAGCGCAGGCTGGAGCAACGGAGAAAAGGCTCGCTACCTCCATCACCAGAAAGCCGCGCAGCCGCTTGCCACCGCCGAGCACAGCATAGCGCATGGCCTCGATCAGCCGCTTCTCCTGCCCGTCCGGCAGCGGTAGCAGCACGTCGATCGCATGCTCGATCTCCTGCGCCCGCTTCTTCATGACGTCGGCAAGCTTGGCTGCCTGCTCGCTCACTCGCTTCATCCGTGTTCCACTCTGTTCATAACCGTTAGTCGATCGACCGGGTGGCGAGCGCGCCGTCGGCCCGCTCGACGATCGCCTGGATGCGCGTCTCGGCTTCGGCAAGCTTCGCCTCGCAATGCCGGCGCAAGGCGCTACCCCGCTCGAAAGCAGTGATCGCCTCCTCCAGCTTCTGCTGGCCGCTTTCCAGGCCGCGAACAATCTTCTCGAGTTCGGCGAGCGCTTCCTCGAAGGAGAGCTGCGCGACCTCTCCGCCCGCCGCGTTAGGCGGCACGGCCGGTGCTGACGCGGCGGACATCAGGCGCCCCCCGGGGGCAAACAGAGCCAGAATTCCAACATGACCATTCTCGTAATCCTTTTGCTGCGGCGCCGCCAACCCCTCGTTCATGCAAAGCCATCCTTCTGGCTGCAGGACAAGGGGGACGTGCCTGCCGCAGCAGACCCGCCGTCCGTTGCCGGACGCACCCCTCCCCTGTCGCGGAATCGCTCGCAAAACACGGCGGCTTTAAGCTAAGGAGCGCGCTCCCACTCAGCGGATCCCCGATCGAATATGCCCTTTCCGACCCCCCACGCCCCTCTGGCGCAGGCCCTTGAAGCGCGCGGCTATGCCGAACCGACCCCTGTCCAGGCCGCGATCCTGGCGGCAGAGACCGGCCGCGACCTGCTGGTCTCCGCCCAGACCGGCTCGGGGAAGACCGTGGCCTATGGCCTCGCCTTCGCCGACAGCCTCTTTGGCGAAGAGAGCCGTCTGCCGCCGGCGGGCGCTCCGCTCGCCCTCATTATCGCGCCGACCCGGGAACTTGCGCAGCAGGTCCACGCCGAACTCACCTGGCTCTATGCCGAGGCGCATGCGCGCGTGGTCGTCTGCGTCGGCGGCATGGATGCACGGACCGAAGCCCGCGCCCTTGCGCGCGGCACGCATATTGTCGTGGGAACCCCTGGCCGCCTGAAGGACCATCTGGAACGCCGCCAGCTCGACCCCTCGAACCTGCGGGTCGTGGTGCTGGACGAGGCAGACGAGATGCTCGACCTCGGATTCCGCGAGGAGCTGGAATTCATTCTCGACGCCGCACCCGCCGAGCGTCGCACCCTGCTCTTCTCGGCCACCATCGCGCGCGACATCGCCATGCTCGCCCGCCGCTACCAGCGCGACGCGTTGCGCATCGACACGGTGGATCGCAGCCAGCCGCATGCCGACATCGAATACCGCGCCATGAAAATCGACGCACGGGACGCCGAGGCCGCGACCGTCAATACGCTGCGCCTCATCGACAGCCCGGCCCTCATCTTCTGCGCCCGGCGCGACGGTGTCCGCGCCATGGCCGAGTCGCTGAATGCCCGCGGCTTCTCGACCGTCGCCCTTTCCGGCGAGCTCTCGCAACAGGAGCGCAACAACGCCCTGCAGGCGATCCGCAGCGGCCGGGCGCGCGTTTGCGTCGCGACCGACGTTGCCGCCCGGGGCATCGACCTGCCGGAACTCGGCCTCGTCATCCATGCCGATCTGCCGACCAACAAGGAGACGCTGCTGCATCGCTCCGGCCGCACCGGGCGTGCGGGTCGCAAGGGCATCTGCGTCCTTCTGGTGCCGCATAGCCGGCGCCGGCGGGCCGAGCAGATGCTGGCCGCCGCGGGCGTGGCGGTGCGCTGGAGCACGGCGCCCTCGGCGCAGGAAATCCATGAGCAAGATCGCGCGCGGCTGCTGAACGATGCGATCATCGCCGAACCGACCTCGGACGAGGATGCGGCACTGGCCTACCAGATGGCCGAGCGCTACGGCGCGGAAGCCATGGCCGCCGCCTTCATCCGCCTCCGCCGCCAGTCCCTCCCCGTCCCGGCGGAGATCGAAGGCGCAAGGCCGGGCTTCGAGGAGCCCCGCCAGGGCTTCCGCGAGCGTGATCGTGAACGCCGCGAGCCGGTTGGCCGCTTCGAGCGTAGCGAGCGTCCCCGCGCCGCCTTCTACGAGAATGACGGCGAGCCCATGGTCTGGTTCCGCACCAGCGTGGGCCGCAGCAAGAAGGCCGATCCGAAGTGGCTGCTGCCGCTGATCTGCCGGCTGGGCGGTGTGACCAAGAAGGATGTCGGCGCCATTCGCATCGCTGACAGCGAGACGCGCTTCCAGATTACCGCTGCAGCGGTACAGGATTTCGTCGCCGCTCTCGAGACCGCAGGCGAGAACGAAATCCGCATCGAGCAGGCCGATGGCCCTCCGACGCAGGAGAGCGCCCGTCCGCGGGGCGATTTCGCCCGCAGCCGCCCGCCGCGCCGTGACGGCCGTGACGGCGACCGGCCGGATTTTGCCGCCCGCAAGGCACGCTTCGCCAAGCCCGACGGCGGCCTCGGCCGCAGCATACGTAGCCGCGCCAAGGGCTGAATGAGCCGAAGCAAAGGCTTAAACAAAAAAGCGCCGGAGGGTTTCCCCTCCGGCGCTTTTTTGTTTGAGAGCGCTTACTTCTGGTCGATGAAGCTCGGGTCGATCACGTCGGCATAGGTAATCGGCATCTTGATCTTGGAGAGCTTGCCCCAGATCTCGAGGCCAAGCTTGATCACGCCCGCGGCCGGACCCGGCTGCGCCAGGGAGCCGAAATAGGCCTTGTTCATCGCGCCCGTGTAGAAATGCACGCCGCCGGCGGCGGCGGCGAAATCCTTCGGGTTGGACAGGTAGCCGCCGACGCTCTTCGCCATATCGGCATAGGCCGCGTCCTGATGCGTCTTGGTGTAGTCGACCGCTTCGAGAATGCCGTCGACCAGCGCCTGCACATCCTTCGGATCGTTCTTGATGGTGTCGCAACGCAGGATGAGAACATCGAGGATCACGCCCGGCGTCGAGGCACTGTCAACCAGCACCTTGCCCTTGTCGTGCTCCTTCACGAAGGAGAGGTTGGGTTCCCAGGTGACGGCGGCGGGCACGCGGCCGGCGATGAAGGCGGCGGCCGCATCGTCCGCGGTCATGTTGACGACCTTGAAGTCACTCTGCGTCATGCCCTGCTTGGCGAGCAGGTAGTTGAACCAGAACTGGCTCGTGGAGCCCTCGTTCATGGCAATCTTCTTGCCCTTGAGCTGGGCGATGCTGGTGATGTCCTTGCCCGCCACCATGCCGTCCGCACCGGCGCTGTCATCCAGCGCCATCACGGTCTTGAAGCAGAATTCGGGCGAGCGGTATTTCAGGATTTCGTCCAGCGTCACCGCGGTGCCCTGGATCTGGTTCGCCGCCATCGCGCCCATGGAGAGCGCGGAATCGCTGACGATGCGCAGATTGACGTCGAGGCCGCGCTTCTTGAAAAAGCCCATGTCGCGCGCCAGGAAAATCGGGCCGTAGCCGACCCAGACGGTCATGGAGAGGCTGAGCTTGCCCGCCTCGGCCGGCTTCGCGGTGCCGAGCGTCGCTGCCGCGGCAAGCACGATGCCCATGGCCGCACCCGCGTAGCGGCGCCATTTGAAGGTCTTCATCGCAGTCCTCTCCTTGATTGAACAGTCACGATAGGGCCGAAGGTGGAACGTCGCGGGGACTCCCGCGGGCGTGCGAGCGTCAGTGGTCCTCGTCGATCTCGTCATGCAGGAGCCCGATGATCTGCCGCTTGATGGCGATAAAGTCGGGGTCGAGCATCATATCGAGCGAGCGGGGTCGCGGAATGTCGATGTCGACCACGGCCTTCATCCGGCCGGGCCGCGCCGTCATCACATGCACGCGGTCGCCGAGGATGATGGCCTCGTCGATGTCATGCGTCACGAAAAGCACGGTCTTGTGGCTGTGCTCCCAGACCCGGAGCAAGAGCTTCTGCATGGTCGCGCGGGTCTGGCTGTCGAGCGCGCCGAAGGGCTCGTCCATGAGCAGGATTTTCGGATCGTTGGCGAGCGCGCGGGCGATGGCCACGCGCTGCTTCATGCCACCGGAAAGCTGCTTCGGATAATGGCCGCCGAATTGAGAGAGCCCGACCTCGTTGAGATAATAGGAGACGATCTCCTGGCGTTCCTTTGCCGGCATGCGGCGGCGCTTGAGGCCGAATTCCACGTTCTCGGCGACCGTCAGCCAGGGAAACAGCGTATAGGCCTGGAAGACCATGCCGCGGTCGCGCCCCGGGCCGGTCACTTCCTCGCCGCCGACCTCGATCTCGCCACCTGTACTGTCGAGCAAGCCGGCCGCGAGATAGAGCAGGCTCGATTTGCCGCAGCCCGAGGGGCCGACGATGACGGCGAATTCCTTCTCCCGCACGTCGAGCGAGACATGGTCGAGCGCGAGCACCGAATTGTTGCCGGTATTGTAGCGCAGCTCCACCGAACGGGCTTCGAGCAGCGGCCCGCCGATGGTGCAGGAACGAATGTCCGCCCTGGTCGGGATCATGCCGCCCACCCCGCCCAGCGGGCGCGCAGGATACGGAAGCAGGTATCGGTGATGAGGCCGAGGATGCCGATGATGCCGATGGCGAGGAAGATCTTGTCCACCTGGAAGCCGCGCATCGCCTGCATGCTCATATAGCCGAGGCCGCTATCGGCGGCCACGAGTTCGGCGACCACGAGATAGGTCCAGGCCCAGCCCATGGTGATGCGCAGGGTGTCGATGATACCGGGCTTGGCCGCCGGCAGGATGACATGCGTCAACACGTCCCGCCGCGAGGAGCCGAGCGTGTAGGAGGCGTTGAGCATATCGTCCGGCACGCTGCGGACGACGTCCATGATCATGACGATCTGCTGGAAGAATGTGCCGAAGATGATGATGGAGACGCGCTGGCTGAGGCCGAGGCCGATCCACAGGATGAACAGCGGGACGAAGGCCGTGACCGGCAGATAGCGGATGAAATTGACCAGCGGCTCAAGCGCCGCCTGAACGACGCGGAAGGTCCCCATGAGCAGGCCGAGCGGCACGGCCACGACCGATGAAATGAGGAAGCCGAGCAGGATGACCTCGATCGAGGCCCACATATTGGGCCAGAGCGTGCCATCCGAAATCATCGAAATGCCGCGTTCGATCACCGCCGTCGGCGAGGGCAGGAAGATGTCCGGCATCACGCCGCCATAGGTGAGGCAGGACCAGCCGGCGAGCACCACGATCCAAACGCTGATGCCGGCGAAGAGGCTTGCGCGCGCTGAGATGGGCGCGCGCGGCGTCAGCGCCCGGTCGACGAAGCCGCGCTCCTTCTTCACTCGGCGCACGGGTGACGCCGCCTTGGCTTCCAGGACCGTAACACCACTCGCGGCGCCATCGGCAGATGAGAATGTTTTGTCGAATTGCATGCCGTAGCCTCACGCAAAAACCGTTCCAACTCCAGCATGCGCTCGGGGGCGGGTCACTCGGAAGGGCTTTATGCCCATGCCGCAGCACGAAGGCGCCGTGCTAGAGGACCGGACATGACCGACACGATCGATACCCTAGCGAAACTCGTCTCCTTCCCCACGCTGGCCACCGGTCCCAATCTCGACCTCATGGGCTGGTTGCAGACGAGGCTCACGGCCACCGGCGCGCGCCTTCGCGTGATGCCCGGAACGGATGCTCAACGGATCAACCTTTGGGCAATGCTGGGGCCTGAGGGGCCGGGCGGCATCGTGCTCTCGGCCCATGCCGATGTTGTGCCTGTCGCCGGCCAGGCATGGAGCAGCGACCCCTTTGCGCTCACTGAGCGCGAGGGACGGCTGTACGCACGGGGTGCCGTGGACATGAAGGGGTTTCTCGCCGGCATGGTGACGGCGGCCGAAAAGGCGCGTCGGCTGCCCCTCACCCGCCCGCTTCATCTTCTGGTGTCGCATGACGAGGAGATCGGCTGCGTTGGCGTCCGCCCCATGCTCCGGGCGCTGGCGGACGAACGGTTTCAGGCCGCTGCCTGTATCGTCGGCGAGCCCACGGATCTGGTCATCGCGACGGGCCATAAGGGAAAGCTCGCGGCACGCATTGCCGTGCGCGGGCGGGCCGCGCATTCGGCCAATCCGGGCCTGGGCGTGAATGCCATCGGCATCGCCGCCGCAATGGTGGCCGAAGTCGAGGGGCTGGCCGCCTGGCTCGCGGCCGAGGGCGTTCGGGACGCCGCCTATGCCGTGCCCCATGGCACGGCGCAGGTCGGCACCATCCAGGGCGGCACGGCGCTCAACATCGTGCCGGCCGAAGCCGAACTCGCCTTCGAGATCCGCTTTCCGGCTGGCGAAGACCACGCGGCGCTTCTGGAGCGGCTGCGCGCCCGCGCGGTCCTTGTCGCAGGGGCACGCGGTGGCGAAATCGAGATCACGGTCACCAATCTCTATCCCGGCCTCGCCGAACCCGAGGACTCGCCGGCTGTCACCCTGGCCGCCGCGGCCGGCGGCCGCAGAGCCTTCACGAAGCTCGATTTCGGAACCGAGGCGGGGCTGTTCCGCGAAATGCTGGGCCTGCCCTCGGTGGTCTGCGGGCCGGGCTCGATCAGCCGCGCCCACAAGCCGGACGAGTTCATCACGCGGGATGAACTCGCCGCCGGAGATGCTTTCCTCGGCCGCGTGGTGGAGAGTTTGGTTTAGGGGGAGAACCCAATACCGGGCGGCCGCCCGGGGTAGGAAGCGGTCTGCCCGCCCTGGGTGGCGTGACCGAACACCTTATCGCGCCGGAAACGGTACCATGCGGCGGCGATTTTCGTCCCACAGCGCGAAGCTGGGCGTTTTCAGCGCTTCGGTGATGGTCAGAGTGGTCACCGCCGCCATCGTCTGCTGGCAGGCTTCATGGCATTCGTGCAGCCGGTAATTCGGGATTGACGGGCGCAGATGATGGACGTGGTGGGTACCGATATCAGCGCTGAACCAACGCAATAGCCGCGGCAATTTCAAATAGGACGTGCCGTGCAAGGCGGCACTCGCCTGCGTCCAATCCGCTTTGGGAAACCATTGCGATGCCTCGAACCTGTGCTGCACCGAGAACAGCCAGATGCCGATGATTGAAGCGAGCAGTAACGCCGGCAAATGCACCAGAAGCACTGTTTTAAGACCGAAAAAATGTATCAGGGTGCCAAACATGACCAGCAGGCCGAGATTCAGCCCATAGACACTCCGCCGCTCCGCCGCAAAGGACGCCGGCGTATCGAAAGGCAGGCGTTGCAGCAGGAGAAAGACCAACGGCGGCTGCAGCAGATGGATAAGAACCGGATGATGGCTGAAGCGATATACCCGACGCTTAAACCGGCTTAATTCCTCATATTCGGCCAACGTCAGACAGTCCGTGTAAAAATCCGCCGGGCAGCCGCGGAGGTCCAGATTGTTGTACGTGACATGATGCCGCGCATGCACCCGTCGCCACCACGCAAAGGGCGTCAGCGTGACCAGACTGCACGCACGCCCGAGAATCCGGTTATGCAGGGGGGTGGCAAAAAACGAGTTATGTCCGCAATCATGCTGAAGAATAAAGATGCGGACCATCAGCCCGCTATAGGGAATTGCCAGCAGCAGCGTCAGCCATAGCGAAACTCTCGCCAGCGCATACATGGCAGCGGTTAGCATTACATAAAGGCCGAAGGTCGAAACCACTTGCCACACCGCGCGCATGCGCAGCGAGGATTGAAACGTGCGCAAGCGGGCTTTCTCAGCAGCGTCCAGTGGACGGGGCATCGTCGCTGAATTCTCCGACACGAGGCAAATCCTTTGTACAGCCCCGGATCGGACTATCCTGATGTCAGCATAACGCCAAATTGCAGAAAGTCGATTTCGCTGGTTCACGGTATCTGCGCTGTGGCGGACCCGTCCTCGGTCCTAACCGAGTCCGGTGCGCCACAGGCTTTGATCATATCGGCACTTTCCGTGATCGTAATGGGCCGGAAACCTTCGATGCGCCGATTGCGTGTCAGCCCTCGAATCCCTCCAGCACGATCTTTCCGACAGCCTTGCCGCTTTCCACCATGGCATGCGCGCGGCGAAGGTTCTCGGCGTTGATCACGCCATAATGCTCGCCCATCGTCGTGCGGATCTCACCGTCATCCACAAGCCGGGCAACCTCGTTCAACAGCACGCCCTGCTCCGCCATGTCGGCCGTCCCGAACATCGAGCGGGTGAACATCAGCTCCCAATGAGTCGAGACGCTCTTGCGCTTGAAGAGCGAGACGTCGAGCGGGCCAGGATCGTCGATGAGCACGAAACGCCCCTGCGGCGCGATGAGATCCCCGATCGCCGCGAGATGCAGATCCGTCCGCGTTGTCGAATAGACGAAGCCCGGCGCGCCGAGGCCGAGCTTCGCCACCTCCTCGGCCAGGGGTTTGGCGTGGTCTACGACATGATCGGCGCCGAGGCTCTTCACCCACTTCGCTGTCTCCGGCCGTGAGGCGGTACCGATGACGGTGAGATCGGTCAACTTCTTGGCAAGCTGGACGGCGATGGAGGCAACGCCGCCCGCGCCGCCGATGATCAGGATCATCGGCGCCACGCCGGGCACCGGTCGCCGCACGTCCAAGCGGTCGAACATCCCCTCCCAGGCGGTGATGGCGGTGAGCGGCAGGGCAGCCGCCTCGGCCCAGCCGATACTCCGGGGCTTGCGGCCGACGATCCGCTCATCGACCAGATGGAATTCGGCATTCGTGCCCTGGCGCTCCAAAGCGCCGGCATAGAAAACCTCATCGCCCACCGCGAAGCCCGTCACCTGAGGCCCGATGCCCGCGACCACACCGGCCGCGTCCCAGCCGAGCACGCGCCAGCCGCCATCCGGCGCCCCGCCGCGCCTGCGGACCTTGGTATCGATGGGATTGACGGCGACGGCGCGGATTTCCACGAGCAGATCGCGGCCCTGCGCCTCGGGCTTCGGCAATTCGGCATCGACCAATGCTTCGGGATGCTCGATCGCCTGGGGCGTTTTGTAACCAATGGCGCGCATGGCGGCCTCTCCTTTACGTCTTCAGCACATAGCGGCGGACGGCGTCCGCCCAGCCGGATTCGTCATTCGTGCCGGTCACCACCATGGCCGCCGCCTTCACGCTCTCCGCCGCATTGCCCATGGCAATGGAAAGTCCGGCAACCTTCAGCATCGGGATATCGACATTCATGTCCCCCAGGCAGGCCATCTCCTGTGGCGTCACGCCCACGATCTTGGCGAGCGCCAATGCGGCATGGCCCTTGTTCGCGTCCACATGGGTTACGTCGCAATAATAGCTCGAGGAGCGGTTGACCGAGGCACGGTTACCCAAGCGCTGTTGCAGATCGCCCTCCACCCGGCCCACGAGATCGAAATCCTTCGACGAGGACATGATCTTGTTGGTGATCGAAAGATAGGGCGAGAAATCCTCGACCACGGTGTAGGTGTTCCGCGTCACCTCCGCCTCGTGCTCGACATAGGGGCCGATGGGCGCCTTCACATACCAGCCGGCACCGGCGAAGACCCAGACGTCGAGCCCCGCTTCCGTCATGTGCGCCACAGCCTCGCGCGCCGCCTCCTCGGGGATCGAGAGCTCCTCGATAATGGTCTTGTTGTCCCCGGCCACGATCTGCCCGCCGTTGAAGCCGGCATGGGGCGCGGTCACGCCCAGGGGCCCGAGGAACATTTCCACGCCCCGCGGCGGCCGACTCGAAACAAGGCACAGGGTGATGCCGGCCGCCTTCAACTCATGCGCGGCCTTGATCGTTTCCGGATGCAGGCTCTTGTCGTGGCGGACGAGCGTGCCGTCCACATCGGATATGACGAGACGAATGGGCTTGGTGCCGGCGGTGCCGCTCATGCTCGGGGGTCTCTCTGTGCTGTGGGTGCAGAAGAGGATGCTTGCGCGATCCGGGTCAAGGCGACAGGTATGACAGATGACATTTTCGATCGCCGCGCGTTGCGCGAAAACCGGGCGTTTCGGCGTGGCCGTCGCCTCCTCGTCCCCCGCCGTGGCCGCCCGCTGCGCCCATGGCCGGGCCGGGATCGGTGCCGTCACCAGCCAGAACGTGACCGATCCACGGCTCGGTCGCCAGGCGCTTGACCTGCTCGCCCTCGGTGCCAGCGGCCCCGAGGCGCGGAACATCATCGCCGCGACCG
This sequence comes from Acidisoma sp., assembly GCF_035492295.1. Classification (GTDB taxonomy): domain Bacteria; phylum Pseudomonadota; class Alphaproteobacteria; order Acetobacterales; family Acetobacteraceae; genus Acidisoma. Next base: position 15,655 of record NZ_DATJJK010000190.1, read on the forward strand.
CGCCGCATGCCGCTCATCGCCAGCTGACCGTGATCGACGCACGAGGCCGCACGGCGGCCTTCTCCGGCATCCAGACGCTCGGTCTTCACGCCGAGGCGGAGGGATTGCACGTCGTCTCTGCCGGCAATCTGCTGGCGAATACCAGCGTCCCCCGCGCGATCGTCAGGGCCTTCGAAGCCACAGACGGTCAGGCGCTCGGGGACCGTATTCTCGCTGGCATGGCGGCGGGGCTCGCGGCGGGGGGCGAGGCCGGGCCGATCCGCTCCGCCGGCATGCTGCTGTTCGGCGACGTGCCTTGGGCCATCGCGGATCTGCGCATCGACTGGCATGATGCACCGATCGCCGAACTCGGTCTGCTCTGGGAGGTCTGGAAACCGCAGATGGAGGCCTATGTCACGCGGGCGTTGAACCCCTCGGATGCACCGTCCTACGGCGTGCCCGGCGACGAATAGCCGCCCCCGGGTTGCTCCCCTGCGCGGGAGGCGGTTCACTACGCGACAAACGACCCAAGATCCGGCCTGCGTCGACGCCGGCCCCCAGCGGGGCCAGCCACCCACCGCCAGGAGACCCGAGCCTTATGCCCGATACCGCAGCCGCAACGGCGACCCATCCCAAGATCGAGGATTACGGCATGATCGGCGATTGCCGGACCGCCGCCCTCGTCAGCCGCGACGGCTCGATCGACTGGCTGTGCCTGCCCCGCTTCGACAGTGCCGCCTGTCTCGCAGCCCTTCTCGGCACGGAGGAGCATGGGCGCTGGCGCCTGGCGCCTGCCGAACCGGGGGCGCGCATCTCCCGCTCCTATCGCGACGGCAGCGTGATCATCGACACGATCATCGAAACCGAGACCGGCCGCGTGATGGTGACGGATTTCATGCCCATCGGCTCGGTCAACAGCACCATCATCCGGGTCGCCGAAGGGCTCGAGGGCCAGGTCGACATGGCGCTCGATCTCACGCTCCGCTTCGATTACGGCAGCGCCATTCCCTGGGTCATCGGGTTGGGAGACCAGAGCGGCCTGCAGGCAATTTGCGGGCCGGACCGCGTGACGCTCTTTTCCTCGATGCCGCTGGTCAGCGAACATCTGGCGACCGAAGCGCGCTTCACCCTCAGCGCGGGCGACCGGCAGACCTTCATCCTGGTCCATAACCCGTCCCATTTCGACCTGCCGGACCGACCGGACGCCGATCTCGCCCTCAAGGAAACCGTCACCTTCTGGGAGGACTGGTCGAAAACCTCGAATTACGCGGGCGCCTGGACCGAACAGGTGCGCCGCTCGCTCATTACGCTCAAGGCGCTGACCTATGTGCCGACGGGCGGCATCGTCGCCGCCGCCACCACCTCGCTGCCGGAACAGATCGGCTCCAGCCGGAACTGGGACTACCGATATTGCTGGTTGCGGGATGCCTCACTCACCCTCGGTGCCCTGCTCCGCGCCGGCTATCTCGGCGAAGCGAAGGATTGGCGGGACTGGCTGATGCGCGCCGCCGCCGGCATGCCCGACCAGATCCAGATCATGTACGGCATCGCCGGGGAGCGTCGGCTGGACGAATGGGAAGTGCCCTGGCTTCCGGGTTACGAAAACTCGGCCCCGGTCCGCATCGGCAATGCGGCCGCCGGCCAGTTGCAGCTGGATATCTACGGCGAGGTCATGTCCGTCCTCTCCGAGGGCAGGCGCCTCGGCCTCGCCGACCAGCCGGACGGCTGGGGCCTGCAGCGTGCGCTGACCGACCATCTCTGCGTCATCTGGCGCGACAATGACGACGGCATCTGGGAAGTGCGGAGCGGCCGCCAGCCTTTCGTCTTCTCCAAGATCGGCTGCTGGGCCGCCCTCGATCGTTCGATCCAGGATGCGGAGAACCACGGCTTCGCAGCGCCCTTGGACGTTTGGCGGGAAAACCGCGAGGCCTTATGCGCCGAAATCCTCGAACATGGCTTCAACAAGGAACTGGGCGCTTTCACCCAGGTCTATGACAGCGACAAGCTGGACGCGAGCCTCCTGCTGATCCCCCGCACCGGCTTCGTCTCAGCCAACGACCCGCGCATGAAAGGCACGGTCGCCGCCATCGAGAAGGGTCTCGTCGTGAATGGGCTGGTGCAGCGTTACGATACCCGTATCAGCCAGGACGGGCTGCCGCCGGGTGAAGGCGTCTTCCTGGCCTGCAGCTTCTGGCTCGCGGACAACTACGCCTATCAGGGCCGGATCGACGAGGCAGCGGCGCTGTTCGAACGGCTTCTCGGCCTGGCGAACGATCTCGGCCTGCTGGCCGAAGAATATGCGCCCGATCTCGGCCGTCAGCTTGGCAATTTCCCGCAGGCCTTCACCCATGTGGCCGTCGTGAATACGGCCTTTGCCATCGCCGCCGGCCGCGCCGGAGCAGACGATGCGCACAAGGCGGATTCCGGTTCGGATTGAATCGCGGGAGCACTCAATCCGAACCGTAAATCAGGCCCCATTCAGAAATCTAGGCAGTCTTCGGCCGGGCAAGCCGGGCGCCAAGGGCGACCGCGATTCCCCCGCCGATGATGGCAGCGACACCGGCCAGAAGGAAGATTGACGCGTAGCCGTAGGCGGCCGAGAGGAAGCCCGCGACTGGCCCGGTGACGCCAAGGGCGACGTCGAGGAAAACAGTGAAGACGCCGAGTGCCGCTCCCCGGCTGGTCGCCGGCACGCGCGCGAAAGCCTCCACGCCGAGCGCCGGGAAGACCAGCGCGAAGCCGAAGCCGGTCAGTGCCGCGCCGGCCACGGCGATAAGTGGCGACGGTGCCAGGCCCAGGATGATCAGCCCCAGCGCCTCCGTGGCGAAAGAGGCGCAAGCAACCCGCAATCCACCCTCCCGCGCGATACTGTTCACGAAGATCAGGCGCGCCAGGATGAAGAAGAGGCCGAACGCCGTGACCGCCAGCGCCGCCCCCGCCCAATGGCGGCCGGCAAAGAACAGCGTGACGAAGGAGGCGATGGTGCCGAAGCCAAGGGAACCCAAGGCCAACGCCACGCCGTGCGGCAGCACCCTGCCGAGCACGCTTCGCATCGGCATCTGAACGCCGGAAGCGCGACGGATAACCGGGCCACGCGCGGCGAAAGGCAGCGCAATCAGCCCCCCGAGCGCCATCACCAGGCCGATGCCCCAGAAGCCGATCAGCGACTGGATCAGGATGCCGATGGGGGCGCCGAAGGCGATGCCGCCATAGGTCGCGATACCGTTCCAGGAGATGACCCGCGCACTCTGGTTCGGCGCCGTCCGCCCGATCGCCCAGGTGATCGCCCCGGTTGAAACACCGCTTTCCCCAGCGCCCAAGCAGAGACGGCCGATCAGCAGAAGGGTCAGGCTCAACGCAGGATGCCCAGGTGCCACGAGGCCACCCGCGACGGTGAAAAGGCCGCTGCAAACACAGGCGCCGAGGCCAAAGATCACCATCTGCTTCGGGCCGACCGTATCCGTCATCCGTCCGATAGGGGCGCGGGTGAGGAAGGTCGCGAGGTATTGGACGCTGACGGAAAGCCCCGCGAGGACCGCGCTGAAACCGAGCGCGCCATGCACGAAGGGTGGCAGGGCCGCCAGTGGCAGACCGACGATAAGATAGGCGGTCAGCGTATAGACGACGGTGACCAGGATCTCGCGCAATCCGCCCCGCGCAACGGGAGAGCCTGTGGGGCGAATGGCCGGCTGGATTTCGGTAGCCATCACCGGACCGGGGGCAGAGACGAAGAGAGAGACATGGCTTCCCTATAAGGCAAGATCTTCGCTCTTAAGAACATGTCTCGCCGCGCGGAAGATTTGCGCCGGTCCCATGCCTGCGCTTTGCCCACGAAAAAGGGGAGCGTCGCCGCTCCCCTTTGCCGAAGTCCACCAGCGAACCGGCGAAAATGGCTTACGGCTGTTCCTGCAAGGTCGGCAGGGGGCCGTTCGGCGTGTGGTCCATCATGCGCTCGGTCATGTTGTGGATGATCCACAGCGAACCACCGATGACGATGAAGACGACCAGCACCGCGAAAGCGAAGGCGGTGACGTTCCAGCGCTGCTCGGAACGGAAGTTGAGATGCAGGAAGAACACCAGATGCACGCTGATCTGCACGACCGCCAGAACGAAGATCGTGGCTACCGCCGAAGAAGGCGACAGCGTGTGAGACATCACCGCCCAGAAGGCAGCCGCCGTCAGGATGACGGAGACAACGAAGCCAACGGCATAGGAGCCGAAGCTGCCATGGCTCTGGCCAGCGGCATCGGTATGGCCGTGGCCGGACTGCGCGTGTGCCATCAGGTCATGCTCCCCAGCAGATAGACGACCGTGAAGACCCCGATCCAGACGATGTCGAGGAAGTGCCAGAACAGGCTGAGCATGGTCAGCCGGCTCATATAGGTCGTGTTCAGCGGCTTACCCATCACGCCCATCTGGAACATGAGCGTGCCCATCCACAGCAGGCCCGCCGTCACGTGACAGCCGTGGGTGGCGACCAGCAGGAAGAAGGAGGACAGGAAGGCGCTGCGTTCCGGCCCGTTGCCTTCGGAAACGAGATGAACGAATTCCTTCACTTCGAGCCCGATAAAGCCGAGGCCGAAGAGGAAGGTGATAGCCAGCCACATCATGACCTGAGACTTGTTGTGGCGGTAGGCCCCCAGCATGGCGAAGCCATAGGTCACCGAGCTGATGAGAAGGCAGGCGGTTTCGAGGATGACGCCGTTCAGCTCGAAGATGTCTTTTCCGGTTGGCCCGCCGGCATAAGAATGCCCGTTCACCGCCACGCCCGCGAAGGCGGTGGCGAAGAGCACGCAGTCAGTCATCAGATAGAGCCAGAAGCCGAAGACCTTATTGTCCATCTGCTCCTGGGCGTGATCGTGGTGGTGGTCGTGGCCGCCGTGTGCGGCGACGGCATCAGTCGGCATGCTGCTTCTCCGTCTCGAGCGAGGCGACCTTCAGGAAATGCGCCTTCTCGATGCGCTTCACTTCTTCGCCGGGCACGTAATAGTCGATGTCGTCATTGCAGGTGCGGATGATCAGCGTCAGTACGATGCCGATCACGCTGATGATGGCCAGCCACCAGATGTACCAGATCATCGCGAAGCCGAAGACGCCGGCGAACACGGCGATGATGAAGCCAGCCCCCGTATTCCTCGGCATGTGGATGTCTTCGTAATGGTCCCGCGCCTCGCGCTCGATCGTGCCGCGCTGCTTCGCGTCCCACAGCGGCTCGGCGTCGCCGACAACCGGGGTGGTGGCGAAGTTGTAGAAAGGCGGCGGCGAGGAGATGGCCCATTCCAGCGTGCGGCCGCCCCAGACATCGCCGGTCACGTCCATCAGCTGCTTGCGGTCGCGGATGGAGACCACGATCTGCAGGATCGAGCAGATGATGCCGCAGAGGATGAGGCAAGCGCCGAAGAGCGCCACCCACATGTAGGGCACCCAAGCCGGGTTGTCGTAGTGCTCCATGCGGCGCGTCGCGCCCATGAAGCCCAGCGCATAAAGCGGCACGAAGGCGAAGTAGAAGCCGACCAGCCAAAACCAGAAGGAGCGCGTGCCCCACTTGGACTCCAGCCGGAAGCCGAACATCTTGGGGAACCAGTAGTTCAGGCCGGCAAAGCAGCCGAAGACGACGCCGCCGATGATCACGTTGTGGAAATGCGCGATCAGGAAGAGGCTGTTATGGACGACGAAGTCGATGCCCGGCACAGCCATCATCACGCCGGTCATGCCGCCGATGGTAAAGGTGACCATGAAACCGATGGTCCACAGCATGGCGGGCTCGTAGCGCACGCGGCCGCCATACATGGTGAAGAGCCAGTTGAAGATCTTCACGCCGGTCGGGATGGCGATGATCATGGTCGAAATGCCGAAGAAGGCATTCACGTCTGCACCCGACCCCATGGTGAAGAAGTGGTGCAGCCAGACGACGAAGGAGAGGAAGGTAATCGCCACCGTCGCCCACACCATGGAGGTATAGGCGAAGAGACGCTTGCCGCTATAGGTCGAAACGACTTCGGAGAAGACACCGAAGACCGGCAAGATGAGGATGTAGACCTCGGGATGCCCCCAGGCCCAGATGAGATTCACATACATCATCTGGTTTCCGCCACCGTCATTGCTGAAGAAGTGGAAGTCCAGATAACGGTCCAGCGTCAGCATGCCGATCGTCGCCGTCAGCACGGGGAAGGCGGCCATGATCAGGATGGAAGTGCAGAGGATCGTCCAGACGAAGACCGGCATGCGCATGAAGGTCATGCCCGGCGCCCGCATCTTGATGATGGTGACGAAGAAGTTCACGCCCGTCAGCAGGGTGCCGATACCGGAAATCTGCAGCGACCAGATCCAGTAGTCGATGCCGCTGCCGGGGCTGTATTTCAGCTCGGAGAGCGGCGGATAGGCGAGCCAACCGGCCTGGCCGAACTCACCGATGGCGAGAGAAAGATTGACCAGCGCCATGCCGACGAAGGTCAGCCAGAAGCTGATCGAGTTCAGGAAGGGGAAGGCCACGTCCCGGGCGCCGATCTGCAAGGGCACGGCCACGTTCATGAACCCGATGACGAAGGGCATCGCCACGAAGAAGATCATGATGACGCCATGCGCCGAAAAGATCTGGTCGTAGTGTTCCGGTGGCAGATAGCCGTGGCTCGCCCCGTGGGAGAAAGCGAGCTGCGTGCGCATCATGATGGCATCGACGAAGCCGCGCAGCAGCATCACCATCGCCATCAGGATGTACATGATCCCGATCTTCTTGTGGTCGATCGTGGTGATCCACTCTTTCCACAAATAGAGCCAAAGGTTGTAACGGGCGACGAAGCCCAGGACGATGAGCACGACAATGCCCATCAGGCCGACCGCGCCCATTTCGATGGGATTGTCGAGCGGGATCGCCGACCAGGTTAATTTACCGAGCATTTTACTGCACCTTCATCTCGCTGATCCCTCACATCCCGCTCATGGAGGAGGAATGCGTGGTGGTTTCGCTGGGCGTCTTCATGCTCATCGCCTTGCCCATGAAGGACGAGATCACACCATAAAAGATATCGCCGTTGACTGAACCATAATAAGCCGGCGGCACGTTCTCAGAGGGTTTGGCCAGCTGGTCGTAGCTCTGCGCATCCAGCGTCTGGCCGGAAGCCCGAACCTTCTTGACCCAGGCGTCGAAGCCGGCCTGATCCGCCGCGATGGCGTTGAACCGCATGCCAGAGAAGCCGTCGCCACTGAAGTTCGCCGACAGTCCCTGATAGGTACCCGGATGATCGGCCATCAGATGCAGTTCTGTCTGCATGCCACCCATGGCGTAGATCTGGGTTCCGAGGCGGGGAATGAAGAATGCGTTCATCACCGTCGCCGAGGTGATCTTGAAGTCGACCGGCGTGCCGACCGGCATCGCCATCTCATTCACGGTCGCGATGTGCAGCTGCGGATAGATGAACAGCCACTTCCAATCGAGCGCCACGACCTCGACCTGAACCGGCGTCTTCGTGGAGGCGAGTTTCTTGTAGGGATCAAGCTCGTGGGTCGTCTTCCAAGTGAGGATGCTCAGGCCCAGGATGATCAGGCAGGGGATGACCCAGACGATGATTTCGATCGGCACGGAATGGTGGAAGTCGGGACGATAGATGGCCTTCTTATTGCTGGCACGGAAGTGCCAGGCGAAGACCAGCGTCAGGACGATGACCGGGACAACCACGATCAGCATGAGAATCACGGCGGTGAAGATCAGGCTCTTCTCCGCCTCGCCAACCGGCCCCTGCGGGTCCATCAGGGCCCATTTACAGCCGGATAGAAGCAGCAGGGGCAGGATGAGCAACGGTTTTGCCCGCCTCATCCGCCTGAAAAAGTCATTCATCGTGGATCTCTTGCCATTTCAATCATTTTTGAAATCTGGGAACGCTGTTGAAAGCGCGCCCGCGCGGGAAGGTCAAGCACTGAGCCATGGGCATCCTCCTCCAGGCAGCATAGGTGGATTGCATCAGAGCCCTCACCTTCCGTCCTGGCCCGGGGATCGGACGGACGTCCCTACATGAACGAAGGTCAATCTCCCGGATAGCGTCACGGTAGGTGTCTTTTTGCGCGTTGGCTGTCAACAATCATCATCGGGGCCCTGTGGTCAGGTACGCGGGGCAGGCCGCAGGGCCGGGCCGCGATCCGATATGCCGTCCGGACGAGGGTAGGCGGTCGACGATTCCATGGCGCCCACCGAGTCTTCCGCACCGGTGACGGCGCCCGATTGCCCATTTTTTTATCCCTTTTTAACCCTTTTTCCTTCCATCATGGTACCATTCTGAGATCGGCCGGCGCGGAGATCAGGGGATCATGCAGGTACAAACCTATCTTTTCTTCGAAGGCCGCTGCGAGGAAGCTCTTGACTTCTACCAGAAGACCCTGGGCGCCGAGGTCGGCCCCATCATCCGCTTTCACGAAAATCCGGACGACCCCGAAGGCCGGAACTTCCCGCCCGGCGCCGGCGAGATGGTGATGCACAGCACCTTCCGGATCGGCCAGACGACGATCCTCGCCTCGGACGGCCGCTGCGGCGGAGGTGCCCGCTTCGCCGGCTCGTCCCTCTGCCTTCAGGTCGCTGAGCCGGAGGAGGCGGAGCGGCTCTTCCATGCGCTGACCGCGACGGGCCAGATCGTCATGCCAATGCGGAAAACCTTCTTCTCGCCCGCCTTCGGCATGGTGACGGACCCGTTCGGCGTCGGCTGGATGATTCTGGCGACCGCCTGAGCGCGCAACGCCCCGGCCGGCCTGGATGAGAAAACGGCTCCCCTCCCCGCCGCGCGCGCGCTGGCTGCTGCCGACCTGGAGCCTGCGGCTGCTCGCCTCGCCGCTTCGCAACCTCCTCATGGGCGGCGCTTTCGTGCTCACGGTCTGCCTGCTTGCCACCTGCGGCTATCTCGCCGCCGGCTGGCACCTCGGCGACGCCCTCTACATGGTCGTGCTCACCATCTATACCGTGGGCTATGACGAGGTGCGGGTGATCAACACACCCTTCCTCCGCGCCAATACGATGATGCTCATCGTCCTTGGCTGCACCGGGATGATCTTCCTCACCGGCGCGCTCGTTCAGTTCATCACCATCACCCAGTTCCAGCAGCTCTTCGGCACGAGGCGCATGAAACACGACATCGAGACCCTCAGCGGCCATGTCATCGTCTGCGGCTTCGGCCGGATCGGCTCCATGCTGGCCCAGGAACTGGCGGCCGGGCAAAGCCCCTTCGTCATCCTGGAGCGAAGCGAGCGCCGCTTCGCCGAAGCGCGGGACGCGGGCTATCTCGCCATCCAGGCGGATGCGACCGAGGAGACCACGCTGCAGCATGCCGGCGTCGCCCGCGCGCGGGTTCTCGCGACCGTGCTGCCGGACGATGCCGCGAATGTCTTCATCACCTTGAGTGCCCGCAGCCTCAATCCCGATATCGAGATCATCGCCCGCGGCGAGGTCGCCTCCACCGAGCGCAAGCTCATCCAGGCGGGGGCCAGCCGCGTGGTGATGCCGACCCATATCGGCGCCGAGCGCATCGCCCAGATGATCCTTTTTCCCGAACGCGACCGGCTGCTCGAGGACAGCGAGCGCATGCGGGGTTTTCAGCGCCATTTGATGGCGCTCGGCCTGAAGGTCTTCACCCATCCGGTGGCGCCGGACAGCCCCTGCATCGGCCGCAGCATCGGCGCGATCGAGGCCGAAGCGGCGGGTAGCTTCTTCATCGTGGGTCTTGAACGCCCGGGCGGGCAGAGCCTGAGCCGACCGCCGGTTGAGACGATCGTGGGTGAGCGCGATGGTGTCGTGCTGCTCGCGCGCGATGGCCATGCGCAAACGGTGGCCCGCCTTTTCGGGGGGGCTTTCAGCACGATCTGAGACCGGCCGCCTCAAGGCGAGATGACGTTGGGCCGCTTCGCCCAAGTTCACCGTGCTCTAGTCGGCGGCGAAGGCCCGCGCCTGATCGCCACGGCGATAGGCCAGAACCGCATCGGCGAAGGAGAGGAAGATGCGGCGGGACACTGGATCACGCTCCATGTCGTATTCCGGGTGCCACTGCACCGCGACCGCAAAGCCCGTGGCATTCGCCACCCGAAAGGCCTCGATCGTGCCGTCAGGCGCCACGCCCTCGGCGACCAGGCCGGGTGCCAGCTGGTCGATCCCCTGGTTATGCAGCGAATTCACCGCAATCTCGCGCGATTGGGCGACACGATGCAGCCAGCTTCCGGGCACCACCCGCAGGCTGTGCGCCTTGGCGTGGCGGATGGCGGCCAGAGGCTGCATCGGCGTCGAATGGTCGATCCGGCCGGGAAGATCCTGCAGCCGCTGATGCAGCGTGCCGCCGAGTGCCACGTTCATCTCCTGAAGGCCCCGGCAGATGCCGAGCAGCGGCACCCCCTGCTCTACCGCCATGCGAATGAGCGGAATCGTGACCCCGTCGCGATAGCGGTCCTCCGGTGTCTCCTCGGGGTGCGGCGGTCCGCCATATTGGGCCGGTTCGACATTGGATGGGCTGCCCGTGAGCAGGATGCCGTCCAGCCGCGAAAGCAGACAGGCAAGATCCGCCTGCGGACCGTTGGCGGGGATGAGAACGGGGACCGCTTCCATCAGATCACCGACCGCGCGGACATAGGTATCGGACACCGCATGATTCAGCATCGCGAACCGGCCGAAAGACTTCTGGCAGCAGGAGATACCGATCAGGGACTTCATTTGTGCGAGAATGAGGCAGAGGTTCAGTCGATGGAAGCGTTTCTATCGCAAAGCGGCATATAATTGGGATCATGGTTTTGCAGCCATGCCAAAACTCAGTCGCCTGACTGCCGTCCTGCGCTAGTCTCCCTTGGGTGATTGAAGCCTGAATCGGGCTCTCCATCTGCGGAGGGAGCGCCGCGCAGGACAGACCCGCGGCGAGGGTCAATTTCTGGATGGAGAGAGAGATGAGTAACCCGCTCAAGTTCGACCCCGCGCGCGAGGAACTTATTCGCACGCGCGCCTATCACCTCTGGCAAAGCGAAGGACAGCCGCACGGGCGGGCGGCGGAATTCTGGGAACGGGCCTCGGAACTCGTCCTGATGGAGGAAAGCGGCAATCCTGGACAGTTGCCTAACCCGCAGGCCGAGGGCCGGGACCCGCGCGCGCCAGAAGGGGTCGAGGAAGCCTTCCTGCAGGAGAATCTCGGGGAATTCCCCGGCCAGTTGACCGACCAAGGCGACGATCTTCAGGCACCCAAGGCGAAGAAGCCGGCCGCCAAAGCCGCGAATGCCGCCCCCAAGCCGCCAGCGACACCGGCAGGAAAGCCGGCCGCGAAGGCAGGCTCCAAGCAGGCGGCCAAAGCCGCTGCCAAGTCGGGCCCGAAGCCCTCCTCGAAGTCAGCCAAACCCGGACGCTAAGGGTCTGATCGGATCAGATTAAATCGCGCAAGCCTGATCGCGCCTTAACGCCAGCGCCCGGAGCCGCCCGGGCGCAGTCGTTCAGGAGGCGTGCCAACCAAAGCGGTGCAGAAGGGTTGCACGGAGCGCGGCGACCGCACCGGCCGAACCCGTCATCCGCTGCATCAGATGCGCCGCGCAATCTCCGGTCTGAAACCGCAGTTCCTGCTGCGTCGCGACGGCGGCGAGCGAAAGGTTGTCGGCCGCAAGCTGCGCGCCCCGTCGCCAGGAGGCGACCGTTCCAGGCCGCACGAGATCGGGCAGCACCGCTGCGAAACAGGTGGAGGCGGCAATGGTCGCAGCCTCATAGGCGCCGAAACGGGCATCGTCCGGCAGCGGCCGCCTCAGTGCATCGGCGGCCTCAAGGAAGGTCGGAATTCCCGGCAGCAGGGGATCCCGAGTCGCTGGCCCGTCGCAGGAGGTGGCGGAGGCGAGGATAAAGAGCGGTGCGGCACCGACTGCCCGCGCCGCCGCCAGCGCGTCCCTGATCTTGGGGCCCGAGAGCAGGGCGACGTCGATCCGGCCATGGCGCAGCCCATCGACGAGGGTTTTCGTGTCGCCCTGGCCGAAGACCGGAGCCACTGGAACGCCGAGCAGGTCGAGGGCGAACATGGCGGCGAGTTCCGGCCCGATCGGATTCATCGCGCCGAGCCGCACCGCGCGCTTTCGGGTTACGATCTCCGTTATCGGGCGGGTGCTGACCAGGACCAGCCGGGTCGTGCCGATGAGCGCCGGAATCCAATGGCTGGGATCGTATTTGACGCGGCTGTCCCCTTCGAGCCAGGCGAGAAAGGCCGCTCCAGGCGTCACCATCATGGTGCTGCCGTCGGGGTCCATCCGCGCGCCGAAGGCGTTGCAGACGGTAACGCCGTCCGGACCGCCCATGGCTTCGAAGCTCGACGTCACGTCTCGCGGCAGGCCATCGAGCAGATACGGGGTGAGAAGCTTGGCCCAACCAGCGATGTAGCCGAAAGCCGGCCCGCTGCTCAGCACCGTCACGCCATTGGCGAAGACCGCCTCGGCTGGCGCTTCGGTGGCCAGCGCCGGGCCTGCCGCAGCGGCCGCAAGCGCCGCACCCGTCAATCCTATCAAAGCGCGGCGGGAAATTCCGGTTGTCGTCATCCGACTTGCCCCGGCGAGGCCCCTAGCTCTCGTACTGCAGCAGCGACTGGAAAGGAACGTCCAGCAGCTTGCGGCCGTCGAGGAAGGAGAGTTCGATCAGCGTCACCGCGGCCGGAACCTCGGCCTTGAGTTCGCGCAGCAGGCGGATACCGGCCGAGAGCGTGCCTCCTGTGGCCAGAAGATCATCGACCACAACGACCCGCGCCCCGGGGGGCACCGCATCGGCCTGCACTTCGATCCGGTCGGAGCGGTATTCCAGCGCATAATCGAGACCGACGACTTCTCCCGGCAGCTTGCCGGGCTTGCGCAGCATGACGAAGCCGCAGCCGAGCTTGAGGGCGAGGGGTGCGGCGAAGAGGAAGCCGCGGCTTTCGAGCCCGGCGAGATAGTCTGGCTTATAGACCTCGATCATCTCCGCCATGCGGCTCATCGCGTTCTGCCATGCCTCGGCATGCCTCAGGAGCGTGGAGATGTCGTAAAAGAGAATGCCGGGCTTGGGAAAATCCGGGATCGAGCGGATGTGATCTTTGAGGTTCATGCGGGCTGTATAGCGGAGGCGCTCGGGGGGGCAAAGCGCCGCTTGCGCAAAATCGCGCGGCCCCGGCCCACCCCTCGCACCACCCGGCGTCAGCCGGGGAAGTTGTAGTCGAAGGCGTAGCCGTCGGCATGGGTCGTCGCGTTGTTGACGGCGGGCATATAGGGAAGGTTCGCAAGCCGCTGCGCCGTTTCCTGCGGACCGAGCGTGAAGATCGGCTCGGCCAGAAGCCTCTGCACCTGGGCCTGATCCCCGGCCCGATAAGCAGCAGCGAGACCGATGAGAGCGTCCACCACCTGTTGCGAAGGGACCTCGCGGCCGATGCCAAGCTGCGCCCGCACCTGCTCGCGCGCGGTCAGCATGTTCATGCGGAAGATGGCCGGCATGGAGACCCAGCGCGGGGCGGTATTGAGCTTGCCAGCCATGTAATCGAGCGAAGCGACGGTCTCGGCGGCAAGCGCGGGATTGCCCACCATCTCCTGCCAATGGCCGAAACCATAGGCCGCGATGTCAAGCGCGCGGACATCGACGTCGCCATTCGTCTGCAGCGCGCCGGGCGGCATCACCGCAGTGCTCGGCAGGCGATAGGCGCTTTCGGCGCAGGCGCTGAGCAGTAGAGTTGCGGCCAGAGTGGTGAACAGGACAGAGCGCTTCACGGCATCACGCCTTCTCTCAAATGGTCTAAGACCTACGGACAGGCAGGAGTTCCGGATGCGCGGACCTGCCAAGCGTCAGCCGCGATGGCGCGCGGAGAGTTCGACATAATGCGCCGTGGTCGCGGCAAAACGCCCCTGCTCCTCTTCGGCCAGGACACGCACGAAGCGGGCAGGGCTGCCGGCCCAAAGTTCGCGCCGGCCGATCCGCTTGCCGGGGGTGAGCAGCGCGCCGGCAGCGAGCACGCCCCCCTCCTCCACCACCGCGCCGTCCAGGATCGTCGATCCCATGCCGATGAAAGCATGGTCTTCCACGGTACAGGCATGGACGATGGCACCATGGCCGACCGTCACGTTACTGCCCAGGATACAGGGAAAGGTCTCCCGGTTCACATGGAGAATAGAACCGTCCTGAATGTTGGTGCGCGCGCCGATGCGGATGAAATTCGTATCTCCGCGCAGCACGCAGTGGAACCAGATGGAGGACTGCGCCCCGATCTCGACATCGCCGATGATGGCAGCGGTCGGCGCTATCCAGGCCGTCGGGTCGATGCGCGGGCGCTTCCCCTCGAAATCGAGGATGGTCGGGCCCGCGCCGCTCATGCGGGAAGGCCCAGCATGAGTTGCAGGTTCTGCACCGCCGCCCCCGAGGCGCCCTTGCCCAGATTGTCCAGCCGGGCGACGAGCAAGGCATGGCCGCGCGCATCATTGGCCAGCACATGCAGCGACATGGCATTGGTGCCGTTGAGATCCTCTGGCTCCAGCCGGGTCAGCGGCGCGGCCGAGACGGTGATATCCGCCGCATCGGCGTAATGCGCGGCGAGTGCCGCCGCGAGATCACCCGAGGCCGGGCGGCCGGGCAGCGCCTCCAAATGCAGCGGGATGGAGACCAGCATGCCGCGCGCGAAATGGCCCACGGAAGGCACAAAGAGCGGCCGGCGGGCGAGGCGCGACTGCACCTCGATTTCCGGCACGTGCTTGTGTTCCAGGCCGAGGGCATAGAGTTCGAAGGGTGGCCCGCCGGCCGCCTCATGGGCTTCGATCATGCTCCGCCCGCCACCGGAATAGCCGCTGACGGCATTGATGGTGACCGGGAAATCGGCCGGGATCAGTCCGGCATCGACAAGCGGCCGCAGCAGGGCGATGGCCCCCGTCGCATAGCAGCCGGGATTGGAGACACGCGCTGCCGTGCGGATCGCCTGCGTCTGGCCGGCCGTGAGTTCGGGGAAGCCGTAAGCCCAGTCGGGCGCGGTGCGATAGGCGCTGCTTGCATCGAGCAGGCGCGGCGCATCGGTGCCAAGGGCATCGGCGAGCGCCACCGCTTCGCGCGAGGCGGCGTCGGGCAGGCAGAGGATGACGAGATCGGCCTCGCGCATCAGCGCCTGACGGACAGCCGGATCCTTGCGGTCTTCGGGCGCGATGCTGAGCAGCGAAACGGTGTCGAGACCGGCGAGCCGGTCGCGAATAAGGAGGCCGGTGGTGCCGGCCTCCCCATCGATGAAGATCGTCGGCACCGTTCCCCCCTTGAAGTCTGCCATCTCGGCGAGGGCGGGTGCCGACATGGTCGTTAGCGCTTGCTGAACTGGAAGCTGCGGCGAGCCTTGGCGCGGCCGTACTTCTTACGCTCAACGGTGCGGCTGTCGCGGGTCAGGAAGCCCGCAACCTTCAGGATGCCGCGCAGATCCGGCTCGTAGTAGGTGAGTGCGCGGCTGATGCCGTGGCGGACCGCGCCGGCCTGGCCGGAGAGACCACCGCCGGTCACGGTGCAGATCACGTCAAACTGGTTGTAGCGATCGGCGACCAGGAAGGGCTGGGTGATCAGCATGCGCAGCACGGGGCGTGCGAAATACTGAGCGGCCTTCTTGCCGTTGATCGAGATCTCGCCCTTGCCGGGCTTGATCCAGACGCGAGCGACAGCGTCCTTGCGGCGGCCGGTCGCGTAGGATCGGCCGAAAGCGTCGCGCTTCGGCTCGACGCGCGCGGGTGCCGCATCGGTGCTGGTCGCAACCGGCGCGTCCGCGAGATCCGCGAGGGTGCGGGTCTGGGTATCGGACATGGTCAGGCCCTCCGATTCTTGGCGTTAAGCGCGCCGACATCGAGTACCGTCGGCTGCTGGCCGTCATGCGGATGGGCATCATCAGCATAGACATACAGGTGGCGCATCTGCTGGCGCTGCAGGGGCCCGCGCGTGATCATGCGCTCGACCGCCTTCTCGATCACCCGCTCGGGGTGATTGGAGGCGAGGCGCTGACCGACAGTCCGGCCCTTGATGCCGCCGGCATAGCCGGTGTGGTAGTAGAAGACCGACTGTTCGGCCTTCTTGCCGGTCACACGCACCTTGCGCGCGTTCACGACGATCACATGGTCACCGCAATCGACATGCGGGGTGAACTGGGGCTTGTGCTTGCCGCGCAGACGGTTGGCGATCACGACCGCGAGGCGGCCAAGAACCAGACCTTCCGCGTCGATGAGCACCCAGTTCTTCTGAGCCTCGGCGGGCTTCAGCGAGAGGGTTGTCTTCATCCTGTTAACTCAGTTCCTTTCAGAGTGCGCGGCTTATGGCGGCTTCCCCAGTGACGGTCAAGCGTTCGGCTATGTGGTAGCGGGATACCACATGCGCGGAGGGGATGCCGCGGGTCGCGCATCCGGGCGCGAGACTGGGCGAAAGTCGTGTCTGAGCAAGCGTTTTTGGAAAGAGAGTGCGGCGCGAGCAGAGGCGGCATCGCGCCTGCCTCTGCTCCCTACGACGCCGATTTGACCGGCCGCGCCAGCGTCAGGCTTGGTCACCTGCGCGGCGGACGTCTCCCTAAACCTGGCTGCCGGATGTCGGGATGGGATCGGGGTCACCGACCCCCGCTCCAGCGGGGCTAGTCTGGCGCGGCGCGTCCCACTTCGGCAAGCCTATTCGGATCTGCGAGTGTACGCCCATATGATGCGTGACGTGCTTCCGAAGCTGCGCCAATGAATGAGGCCGCATGACCCCACTGTCCCCTCCGACCGATCTCTTTGAAACCACGGACGAGACCATCCGCGCCGTGCTGACCGGCTATCGGCGCATCGCCCTCGTCGGCGCATCGGCCAAGCCGGAGCGGCCGTCCCACGGCGTTATGGGCTTCCTGATCCGCCACGGATTCGAGGTGACACCGGTCAATCCCGGCCTCGCGGGCCAGGTGATCCATGGTCGCACGGTCGTGGCCTCCCTCGATGAGGCGGGACCGCTCGAAATCGTGGATATCTTCCGCGCCTCGGACCAGGTGGGACCGGTCGTCGACGAGGCGATCGGGCTCGGCGCGAAAGTCATCTGGATGCAGCTCGGCGTCGTCCACCGCGAGGCTGCAGCCAAGGCGCGGGCCGCGGGCCTGACCGTCATCATGGACCGCTGCCCGGCGATTGAGTGGCCAAGGCTGGGCCTCACGCAGAGCTGACCGGCAAAACCACCTACGCGAGCTAACCCTTGTCTCTCTTTTCGGTAAGATAACATGCGCGCGATGGACAAGAGGCGCCCCCGACGCCAGATCTGAGCCCAAGTCTCATCCTGAACAGGACAAAGTCATGAGCCCCGAGGAACGCGACATCATTTCCCGCTTCGTGCAGAGGGTGGCCGGTGCCCCTGCCACGGGATCGGTTCCCGCCACAACCACGCAGCCGCTACCACCCGTGGACCCGGAGGCCGACCAGCATCTCGGCGGCCTCTTCCAGCAATATCCCGAAGCGCGCTACCGCATGACGCAGTTCGCTTTCGGGCAGGAGCAGGCGCTGCAGGGTGCCGCGCAGCAGATCCAGGCGCTGCAGCAGGAAAATGCGGCGCTGCGTGAGCAGATGCAGGGTGGTGGCCAAGGCCAGCCCGGCCCGGGGCAACCCAGCCAGGGTGGGTTCTTCAGCCGGCTTTTCGGCGGCAATCAGCAGAGCCAGGCGCCGGGCGGCTACGGCCAGCCGCCTTATTCCCAGCCCTACGGCCAGCAGGCTTACGGGCGGCCGCCCTATGGTCAGCCAGGCTATGCCCAGCAGCAGCCGGGCTTCGGCGCCCCGCCCCCGGGTTATGCGCCGGGCTATGGCTACGGCCAGCAGGGCATGGCGATGCGCGGCGGCAGTGGCTTCCTGGGTTCCGCGCTGACCACGGCGGCGGGTGTCGCCGGCGGCATGCTGGCCTTCAATGCGATCGAAGGGCTGTTCAGCAACCGCGGCGCCGAACAGATGGCGGCGGGCGGTTTTGGCGCCGACCAGGCTGGCGGCGGCTTCGACCAGAGCGGCTGGTCGACGGTGCCGGATACCGGCGCGGCCGATCCGTCCGGCTGGGGCACTGGGGCGGCCGACAATAGCGGCTGGCAGACCATGCCGGACCAGAGCACCGATACCGGCTGGCAGAATGACCCAGGCACGGATACCGGTGGCGGCGACTGGGATACCGGCGGCGGCTTCGATGGCGGCGGCGGCAACGACGATTGGGTCTAAACCCGGTCTTGTCCGGCGATACAGCAGGGGCGGCGCGGTGGCGCCGCCCCTTTTTCGTCAGAAGGAAAAGGTCGGCAGCGGGTAGATCGTGATGAGCGAGACGATCGCGCCGAAACCGACATCGGCGGCCACCACCATGGCAGCAGCCAGAGGCGAGACCTGCAGCGTGAGCCGGGTGACCGTCCATTCCAGCCAGAGCGCCCAGCCGTAACCCACCAGCACCGCGGTCTGCGCCAGGATGGAGGGTGCGTGCAGCACCAGCGGCAGCGAGGTCACCAGCAGCAGCAGGTATTGCGCAAGGTTGCTCCAGTTCCAGGCCGCGATATAGCGCGTCCAGCGCGGCTCAACGCCAAGGCTGCGCAGCAGCGGCTGGGCAAGCAGCGCGAAGCCGGCCCAGGAAATCGGGAAAGTCAGGCAATCGAGCAGGAGAGCGTGCGTCGGCTCGAGCGGCGCGGTGCCGGACAGCCAGTCGAGGTAGTGGAAGACAAGAAACAGTGGAAAAGCGAAGAGCGCGGTGACGAAGCTGCGCCGCGCCACGTCCCGGTCGTCGTTGAAGGCGCGGATCCCCTCCTCCCGGCCGAAGGTCAACATCGCGATGCCACGCGAGCCGGCCGCGATTTCGCGGCCGAAGCTGCGGCAGGCGGTGACGAAATTCGCACTCATCCGGGTGCTGCGAGCGGCGCGCCGGCGAACATGGCAGCGAGTTGGGGCAGGCCCACGAGCAGCAGCGTGCCGACATTGACGAGAAGGACGAAGCCGAGCGCCGGGCCGCGCCCGAAGCCCAGGGCATGCCGCGCCAGGAACCAGTGCAGCCAGAAGGCATAGGCCAGCAGCAGGCAAGAGAGCAGGATAATCGCGGCCTTCAGCGGCAGGCCAGCCTGCACGAGGGCGCCCGCCACCAGCACCAGGATCGCGCCCAGTACCGGCAGCACCCATTGGCACCAGTTGAAGGCAGTGGCGAAGCGGTACCAGCCGCCGGCCTTGCCCCAGCGCTGCGCCAGGAACTGGGAAATTACCGCTGGCGCCATGATGGCGACCAGGGACGCAAGGAAATCGGTGATCCCGTCCACGACGCGTCCCTGGGTCGCCATGAGCGCGCAGCCGACCAGCGGAAAGGCCACCATGGGGGCGAGGCTGGAGAGGAAGGATTCCGGCCCGGTGCCGATCTCGGCCAGACCCTCCATCCGACCCCGACAGATCAGCAGGACGCCGCGGAGGATGTTGGAACGGCTGGGCCGCGCTTTCATGCCGGGCCTCATCATGGTTTGAACTGAGCGAGAATCGCGCCGTAGGCGGCGGCGAGCTGCCGCAGTTCAGCGACCGACGTGCGCTCGTCCACCTTATGCATGCTGGCGCCGACCAGACCGAATTCGGCAACCGGGCAAAGATGGGTGATGAAACGAGCGTCGGACGTGCCGCCGCCGGTATCGAGCCTGGGCTCGGTCCCGAAGATGCGGCCCACCGCCGCCGTCAGGCTCTGCACGCGCGGGCCTGGATCGGTCAGAAAACTATCCCCTGAGCGGTGAAAGACGATCTCGGCCGCGGGCGCCCATCGGGATGCCTCGGCCCTTATCCAAGCCTCCAGGCTCTCAGCCGTGTGCGCGTCGTTGTAGCGGATATTGAGCTTGGCCGTGGCACTTGGGGGAATGACATTGGTCGCCGGGTTGCCGACGTCGACGCTCGTCACCTGCAGGGAGGAGGGCTGGAACCAGCGGTTGCCCTCGTCCAGCCGGTGCGTGACCAGCACGTTCAACAGGCTGATCAGCTTATGGACAGGATTGTCCGCCAGATGCGGGTAGGCGGCATGGCCCTGCACGCCCGGCACGACAATGCTGGCGCTGAGGCTGCCCCGCCTGCCGATCTTGATGATCTCGCCGAGATGGTTTGGGTTGGTGGGCTCGCCCACCAGGCAGAAATCGGGCACTTCGCCCTGCTCGCGCATCCAGTCGACGACGCGGACGGTGCCATCCGTGGCTGCCCCTTCCTCGTCCCCGGTGATGAGGAGCGAGACGGAACCCGGAAGGGTTCCGGCCTCTTTCGCCTGGGCTACTCCCGCCACGAAGGCCGCGATCGCCGCCTTCATGTCGCAGGCACCGCGACCGTAGAGGATTCCGTCCTCCACCACGCCGGCGAAGGGATCGTGCCGCCAGCCCTCGCCCGGGGGCACGACGTCGGTATGGCCCGCGAAGCAGAAATGCGGCTCCTCGCTGCCGAGCCGGGCGTAGAGGTTCGGCGTCTCGCCGAAGGTCAGGCGATGGATGGTGAAGCCGAGACCCTCCAGGGCCTCGGCCAGCACGTCCTGCGCGCCTCCGTCGGCCGGCGTCACGCTCGCACAGCGCAGCAGGGCCTGGGCGAGCGGAAGTGGGTCCGTCAGGGGCGTGGTCAAACTCACGTCCGCAACAGCTCGTTGACGGACGTCTTCTCGCGCGTGCGCTGGTCCACGCGCTTGACGATCACGGCGCAGGCCAGCGATGGGCCCGGCGTGCCGTCAGGCAACGGGCGCCCCGGCAGCGTGCCCGGCACCACCACGGAATAGGCCGGCACACGGCCCTGGAAAATCTCGCCCGTCGCGCGGTCGATCACCTTGGTCGAGGCGCCGAGAAAGACGCCCATGGAAACCACCGAGCCGCGTTCCACGACGAAGCCTTCGGCCACCTCGGAACGCGCGCCGATGAAGCAGTCATCCTCGATAATGACAGGGCCGGCCTGCAGCGGCTCCAGCACGCCACCCAAGCCGACACCGCCACTGATGTGGCAGTTGCGGCCGACCTGGGCGCAGGAGCCGACGGTGGACCAGGTGTCGATCATGGTGCCCTCGCCGACATAGGCGCCGACATTCACGAAGCAGGGCATCAGCACGACGTTGCGGGCGATGTAGGCGGAGCGGCGCACGACCGCGCCAGGCACGGCGCGGAAGCCGGCCTCGGCGAAGCGGTTGTCGCCCCAGCCCTCGAACTTCATCGGCACCTTGTCATAGACCGGCGCGCCGCCGGGCCCAGGCATGGGCACGGAATCCTGTAAACGGAAGGAGAGCAGCACGGCCTTCTTCAGCCACTGATTGACCTGCCAGCCGCCCTCGGTCGGCTCCGCCACGCGCGCCTCGCCCGCTTCCAGCAGGGCCAGCGCCTGGTCGACGGCATCGCGGTCCGCGCCCATGGTCTTGGAAGAAATCTCGGTGCGACGGTCCCACAGGGCATCGATCAGCTTGGCCAAGTCAGAGGCGGCCAGACTCGCGCTCGTCATATCAGTCTCCATCCGGGAAGCGGCGGACCTTTAAGCCCCCGGCCGATCCTGTCAACGCGGGATCCCGGCGGGACGATCGACGCCATGACGATCAACGGCCCTTGCTTGGCAGCGTGCCAGGGCCTGCCGTGACGTCAGGCTCACCTCGGCATCGGGAGGGTGGCATTCTGGACAGCCCCAGATAGATCGCCGATAGAGCGGCGCTCATCCTGGGCTAGGCTCTCTCATGCATATTCGGCCACAGTCAGCTGCCTTTGTGATTCTGCTCGGCGCAATGTCCGCGATGCCTCCGTTGGCAACCGATATGGCTCTGCCAGCCCTGGGTCATATCGCCCAATCCCTTCAGACGACGTCCGGTTTGAGCGCCTTGACCATCAGCCTGTTCATGGCCGGCTTCTCTGCGACGCCGCTCCTCTACGGCCCGATATCGGATCGCTTTGGACGCAAGCCCGTGCTCGTGGCGGGTTTGCTGCTTTTCGCCGTCGCGTCGCTTCTCTGCGCTGTCTCGACATCCATCGGCATGCTGCTGATCGGCCGCCTGCTGGAAGGCGCCGGCGCTGGCGCCGGCATCACCATCGCTCTGGCGATCGTCCGCGACCTTTTTTCGGGTGCCGCGGCGCGCACACGGATCTCCCTGGTGACGGTCGTCCTGAATTTCGCGCCCGTCATCGCCCCGACGCTTGGCGCCGGGATCCTCGCTTTCGCCTCCTGGAGAGCGATTTTCGGAAGCTTGGCGATTATTGCCTTCATCGTCGTTCTGGTCAGCGCTGTCGGCTATGAGGAATCACGCCGACTGGAGCGAGGCCGCCCGGGCGCCGGCATCCTGTCCGGCTACCGGCGGCTATTCGGAAACCGATCCTGCGTCGGTCATTTTCTGATCTACGGCTTCGGCTTCGGCAGCGCCTTTGCCTATATTTCCGGCTCTTCCCTGGTGCTCATCGGCCTCTATCAGACGACGCCGACAGAATACGGGCTCCTCTTTGCCTGCACGGCCCTTGGGATTGTCTTCGGAGCGGCGATGAACGGCTGGTTGAGCGCCAAGGGCGCGCATCATCTGCCGTTACTGCCCATCAGCCTTGTCTGCATGATTGCGGTCACGGCCCTGCTGACAGTGCTGGCGATCTCGGGGCCGGTGAGCCTCGTCTTGCTTGTGCCCCTGTTCGTCCTGGTGACCTTCTGCTTCGGGATCGTGGCACCGAATGCGAGCCATGGCACGCTGGATCCGATCCCCGAAATCGCAGGCGTTGCCGGCGGGGTTCTGGCGTCCTTTCAGATGGTCTGCGCCACGATCTCCAGCGCGCTCGTCTCGCTCTTGTTCACCTCATTCGGCCTTGCCGCGGTCGCGTCCGTGATGCTGCTCTTCGCCCTCGCCGCTGGGCTCGCCTTCCTTCTCCTCCCCAGGCATGGGCACCGGCACAGCATTGCAGCCGTGCGCCAAACCTAAGCCGACGCGACGACGCGCGAATAGGTCGTGGACACGATATGCTGATCCCGGACGGCGGTCCGCAGAGCAGGGCTGAGCAGCGCCGCCAACTCGCCCTCATGGGCATAACCGGGCATGAGCCGGTCGAGCAGCGCATCACGGCCGGCCGCGGGGTGAAAATAAATTTCGCTCAGGCCTGCGGGCAGTTTCGGTAACAGCCGCAACAACCGGCTCTCGGTCATGCCGCCGCTCCAGGCGATGCCGAAGGCATAGTCGTTGGTGGTGAGCCCGGCCCGTCGCGCCTGCCGGCGCAGCAGCCGGGTCCAGCCAAGCAGCGCGCGGGCGCCGATCCCTTGGCGGGCGCCAAGCGCGGTCATCACCGCCGCCGGTTCGGCTGGAATGCGCAGCGCCCGAAGCCCGTGGCCCCTGCCCTCCGCCATCAGCCGGGCACCGACATAGGGGTGCAAATGCATGTGCTTATGGGCATTGGCATGGTCGAGCGGCAGGCCGGTCGCGGCAAAGGCACGGAACTGAGCCGCAATTTCCCGCGCAAGCTGCGCGCGCACGCGCGGACTGAAGGCGTAGCGCAAGCCAAGGCCGAGTTGGTCCGAAGGGATGTGCCCTTCGACGTCCAACAGGGCGGCGATGTCGGAAGGTGGCAGCACCGCAGGACCTTCGATGGCGACGAGGTGCAGCCCGACCTTGAGGTCGGGCATCCGCTGCGCCCGACGCACCGCATCCGCCGCCGCCTCCCCCGCCACCATCAGGCTGGCGGTCGAGAGCAGACCCTCGCGATGCGCGCGCTCGATCCCCTCGTTGACGGCGAGAGAGAGGCCGAAATCATCGGCCGAGAAGATCGCGCGGCGCGGAGCCTGTCCCACGGAGGTCATCAATGCCGGGATGCGAACCGCCGCGCTCGGCCCACGGGTCTACCGGTTTGGCCGACCGCTGCGACCTACGCCGCGATCTTGTGCCGCTCGCGCAGGAACTGGAAGAACTCCACGCCCTCGCGCAGGCGCCGCACCAGCATCTGCCGGTTGCCCAGCATCTCCCAGACGATGGAGCCGATCTTCGAGCGGCGGAAATAGAACCGCTTGTAGAAGACTTCCACGTTGTCGAAGATTTCGGTGTGGGTCAGATGCTCGTAGCTGAGCGGAGCGATCTGAATGCCGCTGTCGTCGATCAGCTCGGCATGTTTCGCATCGAGCCAGCCATTTTCCAGCGCCTGCTTGTAAAGCGCCGTGCCCGGATAGGGAGCGGCGAGCGAGACCTGGATCGTGTGCGGATTGATGCGCGTCGCAAACTGGATCGTTTCCTCGATCGTCTCCTTCGTCTCGCCGGGCAAACCGAGGATGAAGGTGCCGTGGATCTTGATGCCGAGTTCGTGGCAGTCCCTGGTGAACTGCTCCGCCGTGGTGACCAGCATGCCCTTCTTGATGTTGTGCAGGATCTGCTGGTTGCCGCTCTCGTAGCCCACCAGAAGCAGCCGCAGGCCGTTGGCCTTCAGCACTTCCAGCGTCTTGCGCGGTACATTGGCCTTGGCATTGCAGGACCAGGTGACGCCGAGCTTGCCCAGTTCGCGGGCGATCTCCTCGGCGCGGGGCAGGTTGTCGGTGAAGGTGTCGTCGTCGAAGAAGAACTCCTTCACCTGCGGGAAGTCCTTCATCGCCTGCTTGATTTCGGCGGCGACGTGCTCCGGGCTGCGCACGCGATAGCGGTGGCCACCCACGGTCTGCGGCCAGAGGCAGAAGGTGCAGCGGGATTTGCAGCCGCGGCCCGTATAGATCGAGATATACGGGTGCATCAGATAGCCGATGAAATAATCCTCGATCTTCAGATCGCGCTTATAGACATCGGTCACGAACGGCAGCTGATCCATGTCTTCCAGGATCGCGCGGTCGCGGTTGTGCTTAATCTCGCCGGCAGCGTCACGGTAGGAGATGCCGTCGACCTCCGCCCAGTCGCGTCCTTCTGCGATCTCCTTGATCGTGAAGTCGAACTCATTGCGGGCGACGAAATCAACGGCAGTGGAGGCCGCCAGGCTTTCGGCCGGCTGCACCGCGACCTTCGCGCCGACGAAGCCGATCTTCACGGCCGGGTTGGTGGCCTTCAGCTGCTCCGCCACCTTCACGTCATTCTGGAAGGAGGGCGTCGAGGTATGGATGATCACGAGGTCGCGGTTCTTCACGTCCTCCAGGATCGGCGCCATGCCCATCCGGGCCGGCGGCGCGTCGATCAGGCGGCTGCCGGGCACGAGGGCTGCCGGCTGGGCGAGCCAGGTCGGATACCAGAAGGATTTGATTTCCCGCCGCGCCTGATAGCGCGAACCAGCACCCCCATCGAAACCGTCGAAGGAGGGAGGCTGCAGGAAGAGTGTTTTCATCATAGGTGATTGATACCCCGAGTAAGCCGACCTGTCTTGCCGAACCGTAACTTGCTCAAGCTGAGCTTGCCAGAGCGGGCTTTCAATTGCCGCCGGTTGGCGACCGCAGCCATGCTGCTGCCGCGCCAAACGACCCGATTGCCGAAATAGCTCGCGAACAGCACGGCAAGCGAGAAAAATTCCCGTGCCGGCAACAGCCAGCCGGAAAAGGTACCGCGCCCCAGCTGCCGGGTCATGGCACGCATCTCCAGGGCGCGGGCGAACCAGACGACCGCCAGAAAGCCCAACGACCAAAGGCTGAAGTCCGAAGCCGGGATGGTGAGAAGCGCCCAGAAGACCGGGAACTGCAGGATGGTCGTGGCATAGGTCAGCGGCTCCAGCGCACGGATGGTCCGCGCCCAGCGCAATTCGTGCCCGAAGAGCTCAGCGACCGTTTCCTCCGAGACCGTCGTGACGACGATGCTGGAGGCGAGCGCCACGCGCAGGCCGAGCCGCCGCACAAGATGGCCGAGCGCCGCGTCATCAGCCAGATGCGGCAGCAGGGCCGGAAGCCCTCCGATCCGCACGAGCGTGCTGCGGCTGAGCGCCAGCGCCGCGCCCAGGCAATCCTGCCGACCAAGCATGCGGCCGATCAGGACACCGCCGAGGAAGAAATGATTGATCTGCGCGGCGCCAAACGCCGCGACGGGGCTGCGTCCGCTCGGCACGCCGGAATACAGCGTGGTGACCGCACCGACGCCGGGCTCGTCCAGCGCGCCCACGATCCGCTCCAGGAACTGCGGCGTCACATGCACGTCCGAATCGGCCAGCACGATGACGTCATGCTTGGCCGCCGGCCACATGTTGATGAGATTTGCGATCTTGCGGTTGCCGCCATGCTGCGTTTCGTCGACCACCAGGGCGATGTCGCGCTCGGGGAAGAGGCGGCGGAGGCGCTCCACGACGGCGATGGCCGGGTCGTTCCGGTCCTGGACGCCGAAGACCAACTGATAGTCGGGGTAGGACTGCGTGCAGAAGGAGGCAAGCGCTGCCTCCAGCAATGGTTCGTCCCCCTTCAGGGGCTTCATGATGGTGACCGCCGGGCGCAGCGGGAACTGAGGTCGCGGCCTCAGGTTGAACCGCTTGACCGCCGAGAGGGCGACCCCCGCTTGCACGAGGCCGGCCGCGGCGAATAGTGCGGTCGCGTCAGCGATAAGGGTCAAGACGAGGGCGGCTCCAAGACCGGCGCTGGCCGGGGTTTACGAACTGATGGCACCGGAGGAGAGGGTCGAGACCTTCTGCTCCAGACTAGCGATGAGCCGGCTTGCATTCCCATCTGAGAGGAGCGATGCGAAGTCGGACCGTTGCACGGCCACCCTGCTTATCGTGCCGTCCAGAAGAATGTCTTGTATTTTCCAACCGGACCCGGACTGACCCATGACGTAATCGATGCGCAGACTGTCGCCGGAGGGCTTGCCCAGGGTGCTCGCCACGACCTGCTGCGCCCCCACTGCCCGTGTCGTCGGAGAAACGGAAGATACCTCATCGTTATAACTGTGAAAATTCGCGACATAGGTAGCAACGATGAAGCTGCGAAACACCTGCTGCAGCTTTTGCTGCTGGGCGGCCGGCAAGGTCGACCAGTAGGCGCCCACCGAGACCCGGAGAATGCGCGCAAGATCGAAAACCTGGTCGACGGTCGGAGCCAGCATCTGGAAGCGTTTCAGGAAAGGGGTCGAATCGCCCGCCTTCATGATCGCAATCAATGCCTGATTGAGAGCCTCCACCGGCGCAGTAGGCCCAGTGCCAGCATCAGCCCAGCCCAGAGCGGGGAAGAGCGCTGTTGATCCCAACGCCGTCAGAAACACGCGCCTTGACGCCACCATCATGCATCCTTGCGGCAGGGCCGCCGCCTTCCAGAGTTTACGCAGGCCGGTCCAGTGCGGCGGAGGTAACCGCCCTGCTTGCCGATCTTGGGCTTCTGCCACGTCCTGTCATCGCCAGCCGCGACAATTTTGCAGCAACGGACGCCGGTGGCACGGCCTTGTAAAGAAGGGTCATCCGAAAACAAGCCTTGCCGGCAACCCACGGCTTCGTGAGCTCTGTCCTTGCGGTGCAGCAATACCTTGCCGCGGCTTCGGCAATTGCTTATCGGTTGATATGAGTGGCTTGCGAGCCATCGAGATCCAGGTGCCCGTCCGAAGCTCTGCGGGACAGGTGGCCAACGAATTGGAGAAGACCAGACATCATGCGTGTCCTCCTGGCCCAGCCGCGCGGGTTTTGTGCCGGCGTCGTCCGCGCGATCGACATCGTGGAGCGGGCGTTGAAGAAATACGGTCCGCCCATCTATGTCCGTCACGAAATCGTTCATAACCGCCATGTCGTGGAGGATTTGCGCCAGCGCGGCGCGGTCTTCGTGGACGAGCTAGACGAGGTACCGGAAGGTGCTATCACCGTCTTCAGCGCACATGGAGTCGCCAAGAAGGTGCAGGACGAGGCGGTAAGCCTGGGTTTGCCTGTAATCGACGCCACCTGCCCTCTGGTTGCCAAAGTGCATGCCGAGGGCCGGCGCTATGCCGCTCAGGAGCGCGAGATTGTCCTTATCGGTCATGCCGGCCATGCCGAGGTCGAAGGCACGATTGGTCAGATCCCCGCCAAGGTCTACCTCGTCCAGACGGTCGAGGATGTCGGCACCCTCTCGGTCGTGGACGAGGACAAGCTGGCCTATGTGACCCAGACAACGCTCTCGGTTGACGATACGCGCGGCATCATTCAGGCGCTCAAGGAGCGTTTCCCGACCATCATGGGGCCGGACGTCCGCGATATCTGTTATGCGACGCAGAACAGACAGCAGGCCGTGCGGGATCTCGCTACTCAGGTCGACGTCATCCTCGTGGTCGGCTCGCGCAATAGCTCGAACTCCAACCGGCTGCGCGAACTGGCGGAAGAGCTCGGCTGCCCCTCTTATCTCATCGATGATGAAGATGGGCTGAAGGCCGAGTGGTTCACCGGCGTCAGCCGCGTCGGCGTTACCGCCGGGGCCTCGGCGCCCGAGGTTCTCGTCCAGAATGTGCTCGACGGTCTGCGTCGCTTCGGGGATGTCGAAGTCGGGCTGCTTGACGGCGTGCCTGAAGACGTGCGTTTCCGCCTACCGCCTGAAGTCGCTGACGTCGCGTAACAATTAGGGGCTGACCACTCATGGGTGTTCCACTCAATCAAGCGATCCGCGTTGGCGCCTATGTCGTCAAGCAGCATCTGATCGGACGCAAGCGCTACCCGCTCGTGCTCATGCTCGAGCCGTTGTTCCGCTGCAACCTTGCCTGCAACGGCTGTGGCAAGATCGACTATCCGGCGCCCATCCTGAATCAGCGCCTGTCCTTCGACGAGTGCATGGAGGCAGCCGACGAATGCGGCGCTCCGATCGTCGCCATCGCCGGCGGCGAGCCACTGCTGCACAAGGAAATGCCCCAGATCGTCGAGGGCCTGCTGAAGCGCGGCAAGTTCATCTACCTCTGCACCAACGCGTTGCTGCTTGAGAAGAAGATCGACCTCTACAAGCCGCACAAGAATTTCGCCTGGGATATCCATCTCGACGGCGACCGCGAAATGCATGACCACGCGGTGAGCCAGGAAGGCACCTACGAGGTTGCCACCCGCGCCATCAAGGATGCCAAGAAGCGTGGCTTCCGTCTGTGCATCAACACCACGCTGTTCGACGGTGCCCAGCCCGAGCGTGTCGGCCGCTTCATCGACGATGCCATGGACCTCGGCATCGACGGCGTCATGATCTCGCCGGGCTATGCCTATGAGCGCGCCCCGGACAAGGAGCACTTCCTGAACCGTCAGAAGACCAAGGAACTGTTCCGCGGCATCTTCCGCTATGGCAAAGGCCGGAAGTGGAAATTCAACCAATCGTCGTTGTTCCTGGACTTCCTGGCCGGCAATCAGACCTTCCACTGCACGCCCTGGGGCAAGCCCGCGCGCAATGTCTTCGGCTGGCAGCGGCCCTGCTATCTGCTCGGTGAAGGCTATGCGAAGACCTTCGCGGAGCTGATGGCCACGACCGACTGGGACAAATACGGCACCGGCAATTACGAAAAATGCGCGGATTGCATGGTCCATTCCGGTTATGAGGCGACCGCGGTCATGGAAGCCATCCGTCACCCGATCAAAATGGCTGTCTCCGCCATCCGCGGGCCGAAGACCGAAGGCGCGATGGCGGCGGAAATTCCCCTCGATAATCAGCGTCCGGCGGATTACGCCGTCTTCAACCAGCATGTGGAAGATAAGATGCGCGAGCTAGAGGCCAAGGCTCAGCCCAAGGTCCGCGTGACGCGGAGCAAGTCGTCCGAGGCGTTCGGCGCCGCGGATTAAGGACCGGCGCGCCCGGGCGGCATCCCGCCCGAGCGCGATCAGGCCGAGGATATCGAGAGGATGGCGGGCCAGAATGCCCGCCATTTTCATGGGCCGCACGCGGCCCGTCTCGTCCAGTGCCTCGACCGCCGCACGCGGCAGGTCCCGCCAGGCCGGATCGCAGATCGCGCGCAGCACCGCGAAGGGAACGCCCCTCGCCGCCGCCACTTCCGCCACGACCCCACTTTCGAGATCGACCGCGGCAGCGCCGTGCTGCTGCCACAGGCTCGCCTTCTCCGAGGCGCGGGCGACTACCGCCTCACCGGCGAGAACGCGGTCTACGGGAGAGGCTTCCTGCTCCAGATCCTGGAAGAGGGCGGGATCGCAGACGAAGGATCTGTTCTGCATCAACACGGCGCGGGGGAGAATGAGCGCGCCAGCCTCGATGCTGGGGTCGAGCCCCCCGGCGAGGCCGAAGCTGATCAGAGCGGTCGCTCCGTCCTCTACAAGGCGCTCGGCCATGCGGCGCGCTCCCATCGGAAGGCCGCCCCCCACGGCCACCGCCCAACCAGCCCGCTGCGCGATGCGCGCCTCGGATATCATGCCAACGACGATCCCGATTTTTCTCATCAGCGCGCGTTTTGACCCAAATCTATCTCATCATGAAACGGTTCATGGTTGTGGGCAAGCCGAACCTTCGTTGTTTGGTGCTTGAACTCGTCGCATTCAAGAATTGATCTGACAAAACAGCGTAAAACAAGCATGAAAGAATGATTTTCGAGCCAGTCTAGATTTATTTTACCGGCGCCGGACTGTCCGGGCACCGACGAAAACTTGCGCGCAGGCCCACAATCGCAGCACCGAGACCGGCGGCTGCCCCCACCAGCAAGGCCGCCCGCGGCCCGGCATGATCGGCGATCCAGCCTGTGACCGGGCCGCCGATCGGTGTGCCGCCAAGGGCGACCGCGATGCGCAGCGCCATCACCCGCCCGCGCATCTCAGGCACGGAAGCAAGCTGCATGAGGCTGTTGGTCGCAGTCGCGAAGATCAGCGCGGCGCAGCCGATCACCGCCAGGCTGACGGCGAAGAGCCAGAAATTCGGCCAGAACACGCCCGGCAGAAAGCCGAGGCCGAAGATCGCCGCACTTGCCGAGAGCAGGCGCAATCCTGGCCGCCTGCGCCCGGCCGCGAAAAGAGCGCCGGCGACGGTGCCCAGCGCCATGACGGTATTGAGAAGGCCGTAGCCGCTGGCGCCGCGATGCAGCACGCCGGTCGCCATCGTCGAGATGAAGATCGGAAAATTGAGACCGAAGGTGCCGAGCAGGACGAGCATGCCGAGACAGGCCCGAATCTCTGGCGTCTTCCAAGCGTAGCGCAGTCCTTCCAGGAAATCCCCGGTGCGGCGCGGCGCACGCGGCGCGGGCACGAGCTCATCCCGCCGCAGCAGCAGCAGCGAGACGATGACCGCCAGGAACGATAATCCGTTGATCAGGAAAGCAGGGCCGGAACCGAAGCGCGCGATGGTCAGGCCGGCAACAGCCGGCCCCAGCATTCGCGCCGCGTTGAAGGATGCTGAGTTCAGCGCCACCGCATTGGCCAGATCCTCGGGTCCCACGAGTTCGGAGACGAAGCTCTGCCGCGCCGGCGCGTCGAAGGCCGCAACGCAACCGGCGAGGAAGGCGAAGACATAGGCCTCCCAAAGCCGCACCGCGCCGGTGAGTACCAGGATGCCAAAGAGAAGTGCCAGCACTCCCATCGCCAGTTGCGTCCCGATGAGCAGCCGCCGCCGGTCAAGCCGATCGGCAGCCGAGCCCGTCCAAGGCAGGAGCAGGAGCTGTGGCCCGAATTGCAATGCCATGACGAGACCCAGCGCCGTCGCGTTGCGATGGGTCAGCACCGTCAGCACCAGCCAATCCTGGGCGATCCTCTGCATCCAGGTGCC
>NZ_DATJJK010000191.1:0-2844 GCF_035492295.1 Acidisoma sp.
TCCTCCCGCTCACAGGCCAACGCCCGGCGTGCAATGCTGCCGCTGAAGCCCGCCCGGCCGAAGGCCATGAGGATTCGGGTCTCCGCTTCGGCATCGGCTTCGGCGTCCGGTCCGGTGACCGCGAAGGGACCGACGCGCCGGCGGCGGGCGAAAGCGAGTGCGGCCGCGAATTCCGTGGCCGTGTCCTCGGGCACGGCCTCCCCCGCCGTCTCCCCGGCAACGCCGCGGGCCGCAAGATGGGCGAGGACCGCCCGGCGTGAGCGACCCGCCCGGCGCAACCGGCGCGCCCGGCTTTCGGCAAAGGCCTGGTCATTGACCGCGCCCATGGCAACGAGATCGGCGACGACCTTTGCCGCCGCTTCGCGCAGCCCCGCCGCCTGGCCGGCGATCGTCGTCCGGTCGCAACCCTCGACCGATGCCAATGCGTCAGCCCAGCGGCGAATGCGCCGGTCAAGCGCGCGGGCGAGCGCTGCCTCCGTGCCGCCATAGCGCGTGACATAGGCGAGAGCAGCCTCCCGTAGCGCCGCCCCGTCGAGACGTGCGGTTTTTGCCTGCGTCATCTGTGTGATGCTTCATCCTCATTCATTGACGACACCCGCCTCGCATCTCATACATCACTGCTTTCCTTCACCGGAAGGTCAGCATGATTTCTGCCCTGATGCCGAACTACAACCGCGCCGACCTCGCTTTTGAGCGGGGCGACGGTGCTTGGCTGTTTTCGACCGATGGGCGACGATTCCTCGATTTCGGCGGCGGCATCGCGACCTCCGCCCTGGGCCACGGCCACCCGCATCTGACCCAGGCGATCGCCGAGCAGGCGGCGAAAGTCATGCATGTTTCCAACCTCTACCGGGTGCCGCAGGCGGAAAAGCTCGCCGCGCGCCTGGTCGAGAACAGTTTCGGCGACAGCGTCTTCTTCTGCAATTCGGGCGCTGAGGCGAACGAGGGCATGGTCAAGATGATCCGCAAATACCATGCGGAGAACGGCCATCCCGAGCGCTGGCGCATCATCTGCTTCGACGGCGCCTTCCACGGGCGCACGCTCGCGATGATCTCGGCGACCGGAAACCCTAACTACATCAAGGGCTTCGGCCCGGCGGTGGACGGCTTCGACCATGTCCCCTTCAACAACCTCAACGCGCTGCGCGACGCCATCGGGCCGGAGACCGCCGGTATCGTCATGGAGCCGATCCAGGGCGAAGGCGGCATCCGCTCGGCCGATCCGGATTTCCTGCCCGGGCTGCGCGCCGCGGCCGACGAGTTCGGCCTGCTTCTGGGCCTCGACGAGATCCAGACCGGCATGGGCCGCACCGGCCGTCTGTTTGCCTATGAATGGTCGGACGTCACGCCGGATGTCATGTCGCTGGCCAAAGGTCTCGGCGGCGGCTTCCCCATCGGCGCCGTGGTCACGACCGAGGCGGTCGCCCGTGCTGTGAAGCCGGGCAGCCACGGCACCACCTTCGGCGGCAATCCGCTCGCCTGCGCTGCCGGCAATGCCGTGCTGGATGTCCTCCTCGTTCCCGGCTTCCTGGACCAGGTAGCCGCCCGCGGCGCGCTGCTCAGCGCCGGATTGAAGACACTCGCCGGCGAGTTTCCTCAGGTTATCACGGCGATTCGCGGCCGCGGACTGCTCATCGGCCTGAAGCTCGAACTGCCCAATACGGCGCTTCAGGCGGCCTGCCTGGAACAGGGCCTGCTGACCGTCGCGGCCGGGGACAACGTGTTGCGCTTGGCGCCGCCGCTCATCATCACGGAAGAGGACTGCCACACCGCCATCCGTCTGCTGCGGCAGGCGGTACAGGAGCTGGCCAAGACGAAGGTTGCTGCGCAGTGAAGGACGTCAGGGACGATTTGATGGAAACTTCTGCAGCCGCTGACGGGTCCGGCGCCCCCATCCGGCACTTCCTGGACATCTGCGACCTCGATGCCCGCACGCTGCGCGACATCCTGACCACCGCCGAAGTCTGCAAGGCGAACCGCCGCAGCCACGCGCGGCCGCTCGCCGGCCGTTCCGTAGCACTCATCTTCGGCAAGCCCAGCACCCGCACGCGGGTGAGTTTCGAGGTTGCCATCCGCGAAATGGGCGGCGATCCGGTGGTGCTGCTGGGGCATGAAATGCAGCTCGGCCGGGGCGAGACCATTGCCGATACGGCGCGGGTCCTGTCCCGCTACGTGGATGCCATCATGCTGCGCACGGATCGCGATGCCAACCTGCGCGAACTCGCGCAATACGCGACCGTGCCGGTGATCAACGGCCTCACGGAAGCCTCCCACCCCTGCCAGATCATGGCCGATATCCTGACCTTCGAGGAGCTGCGCGGGCCGATTGCCGGCCAGACCATCGCCTGGGTGGGGGACGGCAACAACGTCGCCCGCAGCTGGATCGAGGCCGCAGCGCGGTTCGACTTCACCCTCCGCCTCGCCTGCCCTGGCGAGCTTGAGCCGCCGGCCGCCGTCCTTGCCTGGGCGCGCGCCGAAGGTGCAAAGATCGAGCTGACGCACGACCCCCGCGTAGCGGTGCGGGATGCCCGCTGCGTCATCACCGATACCTGGGTCAGCATGTCGGATACCGAGGGCGAAAGCCGTCACAACATGCTCGCACCCTATCGGGTGACGTCCAAGTTGATGGCGGAAGCGGCACCCGATGCGCTCTTCATGCATTGCCTGCCCGCCCATCGCGGCGAGGAGGTCGAGACCGCGGTGATCGACGGGCCGCAATCCGTGGTCTTCCAAGAGGCCGAGAACCGTCTGCATGCCCAGAAGGGCGTGCTGGCCTGGGTCTTCGGCGCGGACGAAGCCGCCTGACGTGGCTGTGGCCCCGCGCCATGCGGCGGTCCCATGAGG
>NZ_DATJJK010000192.1:0-10261 GCF_035492295.1 Acidisoma sp.
GATAGCCATGATAGAAGACCACGCTGAGCGCGAGAACGCCGCGCAATCCGTCGATCGACGAGCTGCGCTGCGGTGCCAAGGTCGGAGGCTGGTCCGCGCCACGCAGCACGGGTGTCGTCGCTAAGGCGTAGATAGCAACGAAAGAGACGATAACGTATGCGATGTCCATCGGCGGTAACTCATTGTTTAGGGGCAGCGGCGCTGCGCCGAAAAAAGGTTACGTCAGATAGAGAATTTCAATCCCTGTGACGCTTGTGGAGAAGGCCGGCCAAGACCACAATCATTTTGCGGCTCGCGGACGAGAACGTGATCAGCCCTCACGCGCCTGCCATATGATGACTGATCAACGATCAGCGGCAGATCCTGGACGGCGATGGCCGCGCGAACCGCGTCAAATCCCGCACGAATGGACCATATCGAATTAACAACGACTGTGGCGGTCTGGGCTAGTCCCACATGCCAGCGTGCAGGGCCAGCGCCTCGTCGCGCAGCACCGGGCCGATGACCTCGACCTTCCTCTGCCCAGCAGCAAAGACCGTGGCGCAGGGCAGGTCGAGCGTCGGGTTCTCGGGATGGTTGCCGGTAAGCGCCAGCAGGTCGCGCTCCGAACAACCGTAGACGACGCGGCCGATGCCGGCCCAATAGGCCGCACCGGCGCACATCGCACAGGGTTCGGCGGATGTGTACATGGTACAGCCGAGCAGAAAACCTGCGTCATAGACGATGGAGGCGCGGGTCATCAGCACGCGTTCGGCATGACCGGTCATGTCCCGGTCGGGCATGAAGCCGTTGCCCTGTTCCATCAGCACGGCGCCGTCGGGCCCGACCAGAATGGCGCCGAAGGGGTGCTGCCCCTCGGCCTTCGCACGTTCGGCGACCGCAAAAGCCCGGCGCATATAGTGTTCATGGTCCAGCGCTTGCGCCATCATCCGTCCTTCGTCATGCCGCTGCGATCCGTTCATGCCGGGTCCGTAGCCCGGCCGCTCCCAGCCAAGTCTATCCTTTCCCGCTTCGGGCTCGTTTGTCACCCGGCCATGCGGCGCTGACCAAGACGGTTGGCAGCTCTGCCAGCCGAGTGATCCGCGAGAACTCGCGCGGCGTTACTATATACGGTAACACTCGTCTGGACGGGACGGAATGTTATGTTATAACGTTCTGACATTCTGTCGAGGTATCCCCCATGACTCGCCTGCCGCGATTTGCACCCGCCCTCAGCACGGGCCTCCTAGTGATCGCCGCCTTCGCCTGCACGCTCGGCACCGCGCACCCAGCAGCGGCAGCCGGCCCCATCCCGGCCATCGGCGTGGAAAACGAATATGCCGACGTCATCGCCCAGATCGGCGGGCCTTACGTCTCCGCCACCGCCATCATGACTGATCCGAATACCGATCCCCATTCGTTCGAAGTCAGCCCCCGCATCGGCGGGCGCATCGCGGGGGCCGATCTCATCGTCGAAAACGGGCTTGGCTACGATGATTGGGCCGACAAGATGGTGCGCGCGGCGCCGAAGTCAGGACGCATCGTCATTAACGTCCAGAAACTCCGCGACCTGCCGGACTCCGCCCCAAACCCGCATCTCTGGTACGACCCGGCCACCATGCCGGCGGTCGCGCACGCGGTGGCAGAGGCTTTGAGCAAGCTCGACCCTGGCCACGCCGCCTATTTCCAGCGGCAGGAACAGACATTCGACGCCTCGCTGAAACCCTGGGCGGAGGCGCTGGCCGCCTTCAAGAAAGATTACCCTGATGCGCCGGTGGCCGTCACGGAACCGGTCGGCGACTACATGCTCCAGGCGGCTGGCGCCAAGATCATGACGCCCTTCCCCCTGGAAGCCGCGATCATGAACGACACCGACCCCGCACCGCAGGACGTGGCCACCCAGAATGCCCTCTTCACCAAGGGCACGGTAAAGGCACTGGTCTACAACCAGCAGGTGACGGACCCGCTGACCAATTCCTTCCTGGAACTCGCCCATAAGCATGGCATTCCGGTGGTTGCCGTGTATGAAACGATGCCCGCGCCCGGCTATCATTATCAGAGCTGGATGCTGGCGGAGGTCGAGGCCCTCAGGCGCGCGGTGGCGGGCAAGATCTCGACCGAAAGCCTGCTCAAACCTGTCGCCCACTGATCTGAGAAGCCCGATTGCAATGACCGACCCCATGGCGACGCTCGACGTCGAGCAGCTGAGCGTCGCCTTTCCCGGCCGTCCCGTGCTGCGGGACGTGAGCTTTTCGCTGCGCCCGGGCGAGTTTTGCGGCCTCATCGGGTCGAACGGCTCGGGCAAGACCACCCTGCTCCGCACCATCCTGGGTCTTCAGGCGCCTTCGGCTGGGACTGTGCGGATCGGTGGCCACAGCGGGGCCGGGAGGCGCGGCCTCATGGGCTATGTCCCGCAGAAAATCGGCTTCGAGACGGAGATGCCGCTGCGGGCGCGCGATGTTGTCGCGCTCGGGCTGGATGGTGCGCGGCTCGGACTTTCCTTCCCGTCCCGGGTCCGGACGCGAAAGGTCGAGGAGATGCTGGAGGCGGTGGATGCGCAAGCCTTCGCCGACCAGCGCATCAGCGATCTCTCAGGCGGGCAGCAGCAGCGTATCCTCATCGCCCATGCCATGATCCGGCGGCCGAAGCTTCTGCTCCTGGATGAGCCACTCGCCAATCTCGATGTCGCCGCCGTCGCCGATATCGTCCACCTCCTGCATTGGTTCGCGCATGAGGAGGGGATCACCATCCTCGTCTCCGCGCATGACATGAACCCGCTCTTGGGGGTCATGGACCGCATCGTCTATCTCGCCCAGGGCCGAGCCGCGACGGGCAGGACGGAGGAGGTCGTCCGCACCGAGGTGCTGAGCCGTCTCTACGGGCATCATATCGACGTCATCCGCGTTCATGGCCGCGTGCTCGTGGTGGCGGCTGGGGCTGCTGACGAGATTCCGATCGCCATGGAGCGCCATCCCGTCCACGTCTGCGAGATTCCCTGAGCCTATGACCCTGTTCGATGCGATCGTGACACCCGGCTTTTTCACGAACGGGCCGGTGCAGACCGCCCTTCTCGTGGGCGGCGGGGCGGCGGTGATTTCGGCCGCCATCGGCGTCTTTACCGTGATCCGCGGCCAATCCTTTGCGGGCCATGCGCTGGCTGATGTCAGCAGCGCCGGCGGATCGCTCGCCTTCCTTGTCGGCTTCGCCCCGCTCTGGGGGTTTCTCGGCATCGCGGCGCTGGCTGCCATGGCGCTGGAAGCGGTCGGGCTGCGCCGCGCGCGGGAGCGAGATCTGGCGACGGGTGTCGTATTCGGCGCGGGCCTCGGCCTCACCGCGCTGCTCCTCCATTTCGCCATCGCGACGCGGAGTTCGAGCGGCGCCGCGATCTCCGTCATGTTCGGCTCGATCTTCGCCATTCCCTCGGGCGTCGTCCTGCCCGCCCTCGCGGTGGGCGCGGGGGGACTGATCCTGCTGGGGGCGATCTGGCGGCCGCTGCTGTTGGCCTCCCTCCATCCGGATCTGGCCGCCGCCCGCGGCATACGCGTGCCGCTCGTCGGGCTGCTGCATCTCCTGGTGCTGTCGCTCGCCGTTACGCTCTCGGCGATGACGGTGGGCGCCATCCTTTCGACCGCGCTGCTCGTCGGGCCGGCGGCGGCCGCCGTGCGCCTCACCCGCAGCGCGGGGCAGGCTGTGCTACTCGCCGCGGGGCTCGGCCTCGTCGCCTGCTGGGGCGGCATCCTGCTCGCCTATGACAGCTATGGCTGGACCCCCGGCCGTCCCTGGCCGGTCAGCTTTTTCATCGTGAGTCTTATTTTCGCGCTCTACCTTCTCTCGGGCCTGCGCCGGCCTGCCCGGCTACGGGAGGCCTGAGCGCGATGTTCGCGAGCTACATGATCAACGGTTGGATCGTCGCCACCATCATCGCTGTCGTGGCGGGCGCGGTCGGCGTCTTCGTCGTCCTGCGCGGCACCAGCTTCGCGGCCCATGCCCTGCCGATCGGCGCCTTCCCCGGCGCGGCTGCCGCCGATCTTTTCGGCATCCACGAGATTTGGGGTCTCCTGATCTTTGCGATGCTGGGTGTTCTCGGCATCACCCAACTCGGCCGCCGCCAGCGGCGAGACGTGGCGACCGCCCTCACCCTCGTCACCCTGCTCGGCCTCGGCACGCTCTTCCTCAGCCTCTCGGGCCATTATGCCCAAGGGGTCTTCGCCTTGCTCTTCGGCCAGTTGGTGAGTGTGAGCCGAGGTGACATTCTGCCGGTGGCAGGGATTGGCCTGCTCGTCCTCGGCACGCTCGCCGCGCGCTTCCGGCCGCTGCTCCTGAGTTCGGCCTCGCCGGACCTCGCGGCCGCCCGAGGCTGGGCGCCCGCACAGCTTGATCTGCTCTTTCTCGGACTGGTCGGCCTCACCACGGCCATGGCGCTGCCGGTGGTGGGCGCGCTGCTCGTCTTCAGTCTCATGGTGGGCCCGGCCGCCGCCGCTCGCAGCTTCGCCCGTCGCCCCGCGCAAGCGGTGGCGCTCTCTATCGCTTTCTCGCTCGGCACCCTGTGGGCCGCGATCGCCCTCGCCTATGTGACCGACTGGCCGATCGGTTTCTTCGTCGGCAGCATCGCGGCGGCGCTTTTCACCCTGTCGGAAGTGCCGCGCCGCTTCAGTCGAACCGCCTTGGGCTGAACGGGGACAGGTCGATCGCCGGTGGTGTGCCCGACAGAAGCTCGGCCACCAGTTGCCCCGTGCCCGCCGATTGCGTCAGGCCGAGATGGCCGTGGCCAAAGGCATAGACGATGCGGGGGGAGATTTTCGACGGGCCGATTACCGGCAGGCTGTCCGGCAGGGACGGCCGGAAACCCATCCATTCCTGCCCGCCCTCGGGCTTCAGGCCGGGCAGGAAATCCTGCGCCTTCCGCAGCATCGCCGCGGAGCGTTTGAAGTTGGGCGGCAGGTCGAGTCCGCCCAGTTCCACCGCACCGCCAACACGGAGGCCGGTCACGAGTGGCGTCACCACGAAACCATGGCCGCCGAAAATGATCTGGCGGCGCAGGTCAAAGGCGCCGGGCGGCAGGGTGGTGTTGTAGCCGCGCTCGGTTTCGAGCGGGATGCG
This sequence comes from Acidisoma sp., assembly GCF_035492295.1. Classification (GTDB taxonomy): domain Bacteria; phylum Pseudomonadota; class Alphaproteobacteria; order Acetobacterales; family Acetobacteraceae; genus Acidisoma. The sequence continues at coordinate 5,080 of NZ_DATJJK010000192.1, forward strand.
GTCGCCCAGCGGGTCCGTCAACCGGCGCGACCAGGCGCCGGTCGCCAGTACGACCTGGGCAGCCGAAAGTCTCTGTCCGTCCCGCAGGTGGATGGTCACGGAGGCGTCTGCCGGCTTGAGCCTCGTTGCTTCACCCGCGAGAAAGGTGACGCCCCGGTTCTCCAGGTGCCGGGCGAGGACAGAGGCGAAAAGAAAAGGATCGCTCACCGTCCGCCAGCCGGGCACGAAGGTGCCCGAGACGAAACGGCGCGAGAGACCGGGCTGCAGCGCCGCCATCCGGGCGCCCTGGACATGCTCGAAGGCAATGCCCGCATCGCTCCGGGCCTTCCATCCAGCAAGCGACTCCTGAAATTCGCGCGCACTCTCATAAAGTTCGAGCGACCCGTCGTGATTGACGAGCGCGGAAAGCTTGGCCTCGGCCACCATCCGGTCCATCTCGGCTTCTGCCACCCGCATCAGGCTCACCTGGGCGGCGAGGCTCGCGGCCAACCGATCCCGCCAGCCGGCGCGCCAGAAGCGGATCAGCCAAGGGGCGATCTTCAGCGCATAGGCGGGCGGAATGGCGAGCGGACCGAGCGGGTCCAGCAGCCATTTCGGCACCTGGCGAATCTTGCCCGAACTGGCGAGCGGCAGAATATCCGAAAAGGCCAGCGCTCCGGCATTTCCGGCACTCGTGGCGCGGGCGACGCCGCCGCGTTCGATCAACGCCACGCGGCGACCGGCGGCAGCCAGCTTCTGGGCGGTGGCCAGCGCCACAATACCGGCGCCGATGATCGCGACGTCGAGCGGGGCAGCGGGGAGGTCCTTCGTCAGTCGTACCGCATCCGCTACCGTGCAGTTCACGCCTCGCCCCTCAGCCGTCGTGCCAGGCTGAGGAGAATGGCAGCCGTCGCGCCCCAGATATAGTGATCGTCATGCGGCCAGACGTAGATATCCCGCCATTCTCCGCCGCCTGGAAGCTTCATGCGCCGCCGCGCCGGTTGCGCCGGGTCGAGCAGGACAGAGATGGGCAGGCTGAGCAGCGCAGCGACCTCGGAAGCGTCAGGCTTCAACACGATGTCCGGCGGCACCAGGCCCACAACCGGGGTTACCAGAAAACCAGTGCCGGTCTCATGCAGAGGCAGCCGCCCGATGACCTCGACGGCGCTGGGGTCGAGCCCCACCTCCTCCCAGGCCTCGCGCAGGGCGGCCGATTCGGGGCTGGGATCGGCCGGATCCATTCGACCTCCGGGAAAGCTCACCTGCCCGCCATGGCGGCGCAGATGGTCCGCGCGCCTGGTGAGAAGAATGCGCGGCGCCGGCTCCATGATGATCGGCACCAAGACGGCGGCGGCGAGCCCGTCCAACAGGCTCTCCACCCGCTCGGCGCTCTCCGCCGGCGTCGTCGGCCGGGCGAGGCTCGCACGCAGCGCCGCAGCGGTGAGCAGGGGCATCACGTATCGTCGTTGGGCATCTCACCCAGAGGGAAGAAGACGCCACTGCTCCAGATGCCGAGCATCATTCGGTCGCGCACGGTCTGCGGCTCGGCGAGCGCCACCAGTTCATAGAAAACCGGGCGGCTGATGCGCGCCTCGATCGGATGCTCACCATTGCCGGGCCGAAGCCGGACATAGGGCTTTGGGTCGCCGCCGCCCTCGTCCTTGAAGCGCAGAGGATGATCGAGATCGACGGTCACGATCTCGTCAGTATTGGTCCGAAAGGTCACCACCTGGTCGCTATCCGCGCCATCCCACTCCATTTCGACGACGACGAAGGGCGCATCCTCCACCACGATGCGGCCACGCTCGACCGGCGTTTCCAGCCAGAAACTCCCATCCGCCTCCCGCCGCAACACGCTTGCGAAGAGGCAGACAAGCTCCTTCCGTCCGATCGGCGTTCCCTTGTAGAGCCAGCTCCCGTCCCGCTTGATGACGAAGGGCAGATCTCCGCATTCGGCAGGCTTGCGCTTACCCCGCGCAGGCACTGCCGCGTCCGCCGCGCGAGTCGTCGCCTTTAAACTTTCCTGCTCGCCCGACACAGCCTCAACCCCATGATCGCGATCCCGGCAAATTCTCTGCCCTGCGTTGTCCGCCCCCACGTTTTCCTGAGCCGACTTTCACCTGACCATCAAATATAGATAGGGTCATCGGCCGGAGAGGTCACGAGCCTCTATACTGGGTGATGATTGCCAAGGAACACCATGCCTTTTGAAATGGGACGACCGGAGAGCAACGGCAATGAGGCGGAGGAGATTCTCTCCCGGGCCGAAGAACTAGGCGCCCGGCTCGCCGAACTCCGGACCGAAATCCGCCGCGTCATCTTTGGCCAGAGGGAGGTCGTGGATCTCGCGCTGACCGGCATTCTCTCGGGCGGCCATGTGCTTCTCGTGGGTGTTCCGGGCCTCGGCAAGACGCGCCTCGTGGATACGCTCGGCCGCACGCTCGGCCTCGCGACCAACCGCGTGCAGTTCACCCCGGACCTGATGCCCGCTGATATCCTGGGCAGTGAGGTGCTGGACGAGGTGCCGGAGACCGGCCGCCGCGCCTTCCGCTTCCTGCCGGGCCCGGTGTTCTGCCAGCTTCTCATGGCGGACGAGATCAACCGCGCCAGTCCGCGCACGCAGTCAGCCCTGCTTCAGGCGATGCAGGAGGGGCATATCGCTGTCGCCGGGCAGGACCGGCCGCTGCCGCGCCCCTTCCACGTGCTGGCGACACAGAACCCGATCGAGCAGGAGGGTACCTATCCCCTGCCCGAAGCCCAGCTCGACCGTTTCCTGTTGCAGATCGACCTTACCTATCCTGGACGGGAGGACGAGCGTGCCATGCTGCTGGCAACGACCGGCAGCGAGACGGCGGAAGCGCACGCCGTTCTGGACACCGACCAGTTGGTCTTGGCGCAACGCCTCGTCCGGGCAATGCCTATTGGCAATGCGGTGGTGGACGGCATCCTCGCCCTCGTGCGGGACGGTCGGCCGGACGGATCGGGCCTGGGCTTGGTGCGGGATCATGTCGCCTGGGGTCCGGGTCCACGCGCAGCCCAGGCGCTGATGTTGGCCACCCGCGCCCGCGCGCTGCTCGATGGGCGGCTCTCGCCGAGTCTCGAGGATGTGGCCGCTCTGGCGCCGGCCGTGCTGCGCCACCGCATGGCGCTCTCCTTCGGCGCCCGGGCCGAAGGCGTCACGCTCGAGGCCGTCATCGACGCGATGGTTGGCCGCATTGGCGCCTAAAACCGTGCCGGCGCAGGCGTCGCTCGCGGCGGAGGCCCTGGGACAGACGCTGCCGCCGCTCCTCCTCGCCGCCGAACGGGTGGCAGCGTCGGTCGCGCAGGGTGTCCATGGCCGCAGGCGCACAGGGCGCGGCGACAGTTTCTGGCAATACCGGCCCTTCTCCGAAGGCGATTCCGCCCAGCGGATCGATTGGCGGCAAAGCGCCCGCTCCGACCGGCTCTTCGTGCGCGAAACGGAATGGGAGGCGGCGCAGACGGTTTATCTCTGGGTCGCGGATGGGGAGGCGATGCGCTGGCATTCCCGCGCAACCCCGCCGAAGCGGGAACGGGCGGTACTGCTCGCCCTGGCGCTCGCGGCCCTGCTGCTGCGCGGTGGCGAATATGTTCGCCTGCTCGGGGCAAAGCCGCACCCGGCCTCCGGTCGACCCGCTCTTCCTGCCATCGCTGACCTGCTCGATCAGCCGGCCGGGGAGCAGCCTCTGCCGCCGCCGCTGCGCGTGCCGCGCCATGCCCATCTCGTGCTGATCGGCGATTTCCTCGAGCCGCTCGAGAGCATTCGCGCGGCCGTCACCGGTTTTGCCGGCCTGCCGGTCTCGGGGCATATTCTGCAGGTCCTCGACCCGGCTGAGGTCGAACTGCCGTTCCGGGGGCGGGTGCGCTTCGAGGGTTTGGGCGGTCTTGCCCGGGCGGCGGGCATCCTGGTACCCAAGGTCGAGGATATTCGCGACCAATATCACCAGCGTCTAACAGCGCAGGTCACGGGCATCGGCGCCATTGCCCGCGCCGCCGGGTGGACCGCGGGGCTGCACCGCACCGATCACAGCCCGAATGCGGCGCTGCTCGCCCTCTATGAGGCCCTTGCCGCGCGATGATCTTCGCTGCGCCCTGGCTGCTGCTCGCCTTCCTCGTACTGCCCCTGCTCTGGTGGCTGGTGCGGGCAAGCCCGCCCAGTCCCCGCCGGCAAAGCTTTCCGGCGCTCCGGCTGCTGATGGGGCTGGAGGCGCAAACGGAGTCGCCCGAGCGCACACCGCCCTGGCTGCTCGTCCTCCGGCTTCTGGCGCTCACCTGCCTCATCCTCGGCCTCGCGGGTCCGATCCTTAATCCGCGCCATGGGCCGCCCGGCCAAGGTCCGCTCCTCATCGTGCTCGACAATTCCTGGGCCACGGCGGGTGATTGGGCGGATCGCATGGCGGCCGCCCGCGCGGCCATAGGCACCGCCGCGCGGGACGCCCGGCCCGTGGCTCTTCTTACGACCGCCGCCGATGCCGACGGCAAGCCACCCACGATCCAGGGGCCGATGCCGGCCGGGCGCGCCTTGAGTCGACTCGCCGCCGTCCTGCCCCAGCCTTGGCCCGCCGACCGTGCGGTTGATGCCCAAGCCGTCTCTGCCTGGCACATGCCGGACACGTCCGTCCTTTTCCTGGATGACGGGATCGCCGCTCCGGCGGGTGAAGACGCGTTTCGCGCCGCCCTCGCCCGTGTCGGCCAGGTCACGGATATGCGGGCGGCAGCTGCCGCCCCCCTGCTTCTGCCACCCGTGGCCTCGGCCGGCGCGCTGGCTGTCCGTCTCGCCGCTCTGCCGGTTTCGGCCGACCGACATTTCGCCGTGCTCGCGGAAGGCGCGGATCGCCGCACCCTCAACCGAATCACGCTCGATCTGCCAGCTGGTCATACGACGGCCGAGGCTCCCCTCGGCCTGCCGACGAGTCTCGCCAACGAGGTGACGGCGCTGCGCATCGCGGGCGCGCCCTCGGCCGGCGGCACCATGCTGCTGGACGGACAGTGGCGGCGCCGCATCGTCGGTCTCGTCTCGGGCGTGGGGGACAATGCCGATGCCCCCCTGGTGGGCCCGCTCTACTATCTCAACCGTGCCATGGGGTCGGATGTCGAGATCCGTCATGGCACGCTGGATCAGCTTGTGGCCGAACCGCTCTCGGCTCTCGTCCTGAGTGATCGGCCCCTGCCCCCGGGCCCGGAA
>NZ_DATJJK010000193.1:0-8956 GCF_035492295.1 Acidisoma sp.
CCGACATGTCGGTCTCCGACCGCAGCCTGATCTGGAACTCCGACCTCGTCGAGGCGCTGGAGCTGCAGAACCTGATGGGGAGTGCGATGACCACGATGGTCGGCGCGGAGGCCCGGCACGAAAGCCGCGGCGCCCAGGCGCATGACGATTTCCCCGAGCGTGACGATGCGAACTGGATGAAGCACACGCTCGCCTGGTGCGATGCCGATGGCGCGGTGCGCCTCGACTATCGTCCGGTAAAAATGCAGACCCTGACGAACGAAGTCTCGGTCTTCCCGCCTCAGAAGCGCGTTTACTGATCACGCGCTGACCGGAGCCTGGCACATGGCAGAATTCACACTTCCGAAGAACAGCAAGGTGGGGGAAGGCCGGCGGTATCCCGCCCCGGCAGGCGCCACCCGGGTTCAGGAGTTCCGCATCTATCGCTGGAACCCCGATGACGAAAAGAACCCGCATGTCGACATCTACGAGATCGATCTCGATGCCTGCGGCCCGATGGTGCTGGACGCGTTGATCAAGATCAAGAACGAGGTCGACAGTTCGCTGACTTTCCGCCGCTCCTGCCGCGAAGGCATCTGTGGCTCCTGCGCCATGAACATCGACGGCACCAATACACTCGCCTGCCTCAAGCCGATCGAGGATGTGCGGGGCGCGGTGAAGATCAATCCGCTGCCGCATATGCCGGTGGTGAAGGATCTCGTGCCCGATCTGACGCAGGCCTATGCGCAGTATCGCTCGATCGAGCCCTGGCTGCAGTCCGAAACGCCGCCGCCGCCGGATGGCGAGCGTCTGCAGAGCGTGGAGGAGCGCGCCAAGCTCGACGGCATGTGGGAATGCATTCTCTGCTTCTGCTGCACCACGAGCTGCCCGAGCTATTGGTGGAACGGGGACCGCTACCTCGGCCCCGCCGTGCTGCTCGCCGCCTATCGCTGGATCGCGGACAGCCGGGACGAGCACAAGGGCGAGCGCCTGGATGCGCTGGAGGACCCGTTCAAACTCTACCGCTGCCATACCATCATGAATTGTGCCGAGACCTGTCCCAAGGGGCTGAACCCGGCCAAGGCGATCGGCGAAATCAAGAAGCTCATGGTGCAGCGGCAGGGCTGAAGCCCGAAAGGATCGCTGTCCGCTCATGTTCAAGGGTGACATCGAGACGACGCGCGGCCGCATGGCCGCGTGGTCGGATTCCCTTTTTGTGGATCATTCGGTCTTTCGCCTCGTCTGGTCGAACTGGTCGGAGGTGGCCCCCGGCCGCCTTTATCGCTGCAACCACCCGACCGCCTGGCGGATCGCGGCGGCCCAGCGCCGCCTTGGCATCAAGACCGTCATCAATCTGCGCGGGCATCGTGCCTGCGGTTCAGACGCCCTGTCCCGCGAGGCGGCGGCGAAGCTGGGCTTGCGCCATATCGACATGGCCTTCGAAAGCCGTGGCGCCCCGCATCGCGACCGTATCCTGCGCTTCTACGACATTTGCCAGACACTCGTGGAACCCGCCCTCATGCACTGCAAGTCGGGCGCGGACCGTACCGGCCTCGCCGCGGGGCTCTTCCTCATCTTCAATGGCGGCAGTAGCAGGGACGCGCTGAACCAGCTTTCCTGGCGCTTCGGCCATTGGAGCCGCTCGCGCACCGGCATCCTGGACGCTTTCTTCTTGCGCTACGCCGACGAGGCCGAGGGCCGCATCTCGTTCCTGGACTGGGTGAAATCGGAATATGATGAAGTTGCCTTGAAGAAGGACTTCATCGCCGGAGGATTGTCCTCCTTCGTGGTTGATCGCGTGCTGCGGCGCGAATAAACCCCGCCTTGGCTGCCGCAGGGGCAGCGTCTGCCGCATCCCGGCGACAGGACCTGCCCGACACATGGAAGACTTCGCACTTACGAACCTCGCCTCCGATCTGAGGCCTCCGGCGCTCCGTCTTGCGGCCGGCAGCATCGTGGTCGGGCTCGTCGTGCTCGCCCTGAAGGGGGCGGCCTGGTGGATCACGGGCAGTGCTGCGCTCTATTCGGACGCGTTGGAGACGGTGGTGAACGTTGTCACCGCCGCCGTCGCCTTCTGGACGCTACGGATCGCCGCCCGACCGGCGGACCACGATCACCCCTACGGCCATGACAAGGCGGAGTTCTTCTCCGCGGTGGTCGAGGCGGTGCTTATCCTGGTGGCCGCCGCCTCGATCCTGCATCACGTCTGGCTCAATTTTCAGATTGGCACGGTGCTCAGGACACCGCTCACCGGCATGGGCGTGAATCTGGTCGCGACCGTCATCAATGGCGCCTGGGCCTGGTTTCTGCTCGGGCAGGGCAGGGCGATGCGCTCGCCTGCACTGACCGCCGATGCCAAGCATTTGGGCACGGACGTCATCACCTCCTCAGGTATCCTTGTTGGTCTTCTGCTCGTGGTGGCGACCGGCGTCCTTTGGCTCGATTCCGCACTGGCTGCGCTGACGGCGGTCTATATCCTCTGGACGGGCATCCAGATGCTCAGGCAGTCACTGAGCGGGTTGATGGACGCGGCACCCGATGCCGACACCCTGCAGCGCATTCGCCACACCGTGAGCCAGCATGCCGAGGGCGCGCTGGAGGCGCATGATCTCCGCACCCGCCAGGCCGGGCGCCTCACGTTCCTGCAGTTCCATCTCGTGGTGCCCGGCGGCATGACCGTCGAGGAGGCCCATAACATCTGCGATCGGATAGAAGAGGCCCTGAAGGCGGAGATGGAGGGGCTCGTCGTCACCATCCATGTCGAGCCCGAGCGCAAGGCAAAACATACGGGCGTCATCGTTCTATAAGCGGGCCGCCGCCACAATTCAGGCGGCGGCGCCATCCCGCGACCATCAAGCCGCAATCTTCTCGCCGCGGCGATCCTCTAATCGACATCAGAGAGATCGTGGCACCGGCGCGCGGCCGCTTCACGTCCGCGTGCGGCAAGCGGTGCTCCTGGGGCGAACAACTATTTGTTCTGCATCGGAACGGTCACGCAAGTGAAGAGGATGAGATGATGCGTATCAAGATTGCGACCTTCGCGGCGCTGGGCGGCCTTACCCTGCTGGGCGCCTGCACGGACCCTTATAGTCCTGGCCAGCGGGCGATCGGGGGGGCGGCCATCGGTGCCGGTTCCGGCGCGCTGATTGGCGCCGCCGCCGGCGGCGGCCAGGGCGCGGGTATCGGCGCGCTGGTGGGTGGCGCCGCCGGTGCGGCGGTCGGTGCGGCGACGACGCCGCAGCGACCCTATTACCAGAACGGTTACTACTACCGCTGACCTGATCTGATCGGTTCAGATTGAATTGCCGGAGCAATTCATCTGAACCGTGAGGCTCTAGAGCCGGATCGGGGTGAGTGCGGGCCTGCCCTGATGGGAGGCGATGGCGGCAATGCGTCCGCCATCGCGCGCCGAGATCATCATGAGATCGCCGGGTGCGAGCATATCCGCCGCGTCGGCGAAGAAATCATCGTCCGCGACATGGTCGAGCGGGTCGGTTCCGGCACGATAGTGCCAGAGGGTAAAGCCGTTCGCATAAGCCAAGACGCAGAGATTGCGGAGAGCGAAAGACATCGGTGCGGTCCTTCCCTGAGAACGAGGAATAGATTCCTTTGGTTTTGGGGAAATTAGGATATGATCCCCAAAGATCGAAGCGGCCATTCGAGTCGGTCCAGCGCCTCCCGCCAGACACGCCAATCGGCGCGCTCCATCGGATCGGCGCGATCCGGGGCGCGGCCGCGATGCGCCCAGAGCCGGAGGATGCGCACGTGATGCAGATCGATCCGCCGTCGCCGGTAAAGCGTGTCCAGACATTTGACGACCTCGATTGGGGTGCAAATCGCGCTCTCGCGCCGGTGTTGTCCCTCCGCCTCTTCGGCCAGGCGCCGGATCATCCAGAAAATGCAGGCCTCAGCGTCACGGAATGGCTGGCCGCGGCGTTTCGGTGTGTGATCCGATACCGCTGCCCGGTCCGGCGCTCAGGCGTTCGATGAAACGATCGCGCGCGCGCGCCTCAGGATCGGGAGCGGCAGGGAGTGCCGGTCCCGCGGGGGGAGTGTCGCTTGCTCTATCTGCATCGTAAGGGGGTCCATTGCTGGGGGTCACAGAGGACGCCGGCCGTTGTGGGTGACTGGGTCCGGATCGACCCGATCCGACGAAACGAAGGGAGTATTTCGTTTCGATAACGTTATCGTTAAGGCGTAGTCCTAAAGTTTGCAACCGAAAAATAGGGAAAGATTCTTATTTTGGTGGCGAATGGGATTTCTGGTTTTCAACTTCATGGGATAGCGATGCGGCACGAAGATATCTGGCGCGCGATCGACACACTGGCGGCGGAGCGCGGGCTGACAGCCTCCGGTCTTGCCCGGAGGGCAGGGCTCAACGCGACCACCTTCAACCAATCAAAGCGGCTGATGCCCGATGGCCGCGCCCGATGGCCGAGCACGGAGAGCGTCTCCAAGGTTCTCGGCGCGGCCGACGCGACGCTCGAGGAATTTGCAAGCCTCGTGCGCGGGGCCCGTGCCTTGCCGGCCGGCGGCGCGCGCCCCGCCATCCGCCGCCTGCCGATGATCTCCATCCATCAGGCAGCCCTTCCCGGCTTCTTCGACGAAGTTGGCAATCCCTCGGGCAAGGAATGGGACGAGGCCGGCCTGCCCGAAGTCTCCGATCCGCATGCCTATGCGCTGGAAGTCGGCGGGGACACGCTCGAACCCGTCTATCGTGACGGGGATCTCCTCATCGTCTCCCCGCTGGCGCCGATCCGCCGGGGAGATCGCGTCGTGCTGCGCGACCACAAGGGGCGGGTCATGGTCCGCCAGGTGGTCCGGCGCTCGCCGCGCGGCGTCGATGTGCGGTCGCTCAATCCGGCGCGAGCAGATATAAGGCTCGAGACGGAGGCGATCGCCTGGATGCACCGGATCGTCTGGGCCAGCCAATAGGGCGCGGTCGGTGCCCTCTGCCGGTCACATGAACGCAGGCCCGTCGATTCGATTGTTTACCGGAGCAGGACCGATCCCACATGCGTCGCATGAAGCGCCAGCAGATGGACATCACGCCCGACCTTCTTCTTCGCGCCTATCGCGTCGGGCTGTTTCCGATGGCCGAGGCACGGGACGATCATCGCCTCTACTGGCTCGACCCCGAGCAGCGCGGCGTGCTGCCTTTAAGCGGCTTCCATATGCCGCGCAGACTGCGCCGCACCGTGCTGGCGGGCCGCTACCGGGTGACGACGGATGTCGCTTTCGCGACTGTCGTTGCTGCCTGCGCCTCGCCCGCGCCACAGCGAAACGAGACCTGGATCAATCCCGTGATCGAGCGGCTTTTCACCGAGTTGCACGAGGCGGGGCACGCCCATAGCGTGGAATGCTGGGAGGGCGAGGAGATGGTGGGCGGTCTCTACGGCCTTGCCATCGGTGGCGCCTTTTTCGGCGAGAGCATGTTCTCCCGCGCGCGGGATGCCTCCAAGGTCGCTTTAGTACATCTTGTGGCACGGCTGCGCATGGGCGGCTTCACCCTGCTCGATACCCAGTTCGTGACCCAGCATCTGGCTCAGTTCGGCGCGGCGGAAGTCCCGCGCGATCTCTATCGCGGCTGGCTCGCCGAGGCGGTGGAGGTGCCGGCCGCCTGGCCGGAAAGGCCGGAAGGTAACGCGCTCAGGCGCGCCATCGAAGAGATGGGTGAGGAGAGAGAATGACGCTGACGACCAACCACTGCCGCCGCGCCGGCCCCCGCATAGGGGGGCGGAGCCTTGTCCGTACGGCTCTCAGCGGGGCGCTTCTGACAGGCATAGCTCTGCCCGCCATGGCCGCGGACTATCCGAGTGTCCAGCCGCAGCGGGACGTGACCGTCTCCTACGATCTCGACAGTTCGGCGACGGGGCCGATGCGTCTGCGCCTGATGGCGAGCCCCCAGATGCAGATCATGCGGATCGAATTGGGTGGAAACGGCGATTACCTCCTGCTCGACCAGGGGCAGGAGCGCGCACGGCTGGTCTCGCCGCAGAAGGGCCTGGACTTTGCGGTCCCCACCGAGGGATTTTTGCATCGTGACCTCGGCCCGGCTTCGGGCCTGCGCTTCCAGCGCGATGGCCATCGCCGCATCGCCGGCCTCAGCTGCACCGTGTGGAAGGTTTTGGGTCCCGACGGCGCCGGCGATGCCTGCGTGACGGAAGACGGCGTCGTCCTCGAAGGCCAGGGCCGCGGCTTCAGGCCCGACGATCAGGGCCGGGTACCGGCCGGTCATCTGATCGCGACCGCGGTCGACTATGCCCCCTTACCCCCCGCACTGTTCGTGGTGCCGCCGGGCCTGCAGGAAGTTGACCTGCCGCAGGCCCTGTTCCGCGCCATGGTTCCGGGATTGTCAGGATTGCCAGCGCCATGACTCAGCCATCCTCCGCCGAACCCGGGGCCCTCGGCCGCCCTGCGCGGCGCGCCTCCAAACGCCAGAGCGCGCCCTGGTTCACGGCCCCCTGGCGGGACCGCGCGGGTCGCGTCTCGCCGTTCAAGATCGCGGTGCTCGCAGGCTGCATCCTTCCCGCACTGTATATGACGGCGCAGTGGAGCACCGGCACCTTCACCGGCCGGCCGCTCAACCAGGCTATGCTGATGACCGGCGTCTGGGCGGTCTGGTTCCTGCTGCTCTCTCTTGCCGTAAGCCCCGCGCGATCGATCTTCGGCCTCGGCAAGCTCATTCAGGTGCGGCGCATGCTGGGCCTGGCGGCGGCGGCCTATACACTCGCCCATCTCGTCTTCTACGTGCTGATGGAGGGGGCGAACCTCCCCTTCGTGGTGAGCGAGATCATCAACCGCTTCTACCTCACCATCGGCTTCATCGCGGTGCTGGGCTTCGTTGCCCTCGCCGTAACCTCGACAGACGCTTCGATCCGCAGGCTCGGCGGGCGCTGGAAATGGCTGCACCGGCTGGTCTATCCGATCGCCGTGCTCTCGCTCTGGCATTTCTTTCTGACCCAGAAGATTGACGTCACGCTCGCCGTGCTGCCGACGGGCCTGTTTCTCTGGCTTATGCTCTGGCGCGGCCTGCCCCCGGTGATCGAGCGGCAACTGGTCAGCCTTTTTCTCCTCGCCCTGGCGGCGGGGGCGGCGACGATCGCGGTCGAATACGCTTGGTACGCGCTCGCGACCTTCGTGCCGGCGAGCCGGGTGCTGGATGCCAACTGGCATTTCGGCCCGCGCGGGCCGCGCCCCTCCTTCTGGGTGACGCTGGACGGTCTCGCCGTCTTCCTGGCCGCGCTCGTCTGGCGGTGGCTGCCGGGCCATGACAAAATCGGCGTCGCGCTCACGCGATAGGCGCAAAAAACCCGCCTCGCGGCGGGTTTTCTTCGGCCTTTCTCTGCGGCGGCAGAGCGTCAGGCGGCTTCCTTCTGGCCGATCAGCTTCTGTGCGATGAGGCTTTCCGCGATCTGCACCGCATTCAGCGCGGCGCCCTTGCGCAGATTGTCCGACACGCACCAGAAGGCGAGGCCGTTCTCGACCGTCGGGTCCTTGCGGATGCGGCTGACGAAGACATCGTCCTCGCCCGCGATCTCGGCCGGGGTCGCATAGCCGCCGTCCTCGCGGACATCGATGACGGTGACGCCCGGCGCGTCGCGCAGTGCGGCCCGCGCCTCGCCCGCCGTCACCGGCCGCTCGAACTCCACATGCACCGCCTCGGCATGGCCAATGAAGACCGGCACGCGCACGCAGGTCGCCATCACGGCGATCGCGGGGTCGAGGATCTTCTTCGTCTCCACCACCATCTTCCACTCTTCCTTGGTGGCGCCGTCATCCATGAAGACATCGATATGCGGGATGACGTTGAAGGCGATGTTCTTGGTGAACTGCTGCGGCGTCACCGGGTCGTTCACATAAAGAGCGCGGCTGTTGTTGAAGAGCTCGTCCATGCCCTCCTTGCCTGCGCCGGAGACCGACTGATAGGTCGCGACCGTCACGCGCTTGACGCGGAATTCGTCATGCAGCGGCTTCAGAGCCACGACCATCTGGATGGTCGAGCAGTTCGGATTGGCGATGATGCCCTTCTTGCGGAAGCCGGCCAGCGCCTCGGGGTTCACCTCGGGCACCACCAGCGGCACGTCCGGGTCCATGCGAAACTGGCTGGTATTGTCGATCACGATGCAGCCGGCGACGGCCGCACGCGGCGCGTGGATCGCCGAGACCGAGGCACCCGGGCTGAACAGCGCGATGTCCCAGCCATGGAAGTCGAATTTTTCCAGGCTCTGGGAGGTCAGCACCCGCTTTTCGCCGAAGGAAATCTGGGTGCCGACGGAACGGCCAGAAGCCACGGCAGCGATGTCGCTAATCGGAAAATCCCGCTCGGCCAGCGTTTTGAGGATTTCGCGTCCCACCGCTCCGGTGGCACCGACGACCGCGACCCGATAGCCCATCATCCTTGCTCCTGTTCCGCTCCCGCATATTGGGATGGTCGGTTCGGTTAGCGATTTAACGGCCGTATCACAAGAGAAGCCTCTGCCGGGCAGCCTCCCGATCGGCGATGGACAAGCCGCCGCCAGCAAGGTTAACGTTACACTAACGATATAAAAGAGGCGCGCATGGGGGTCGTTCGGGTCCAGAGCTTCGCCTTCTCCGGCATTCAGGCCGTGCCGGTGGAGGTGCAGGCCCAGGCCGCGAGCGGCCTGCCCGCCTTTCTCGTGGTCGGCCTGCCGGACAAGGCTGTAGGCGAGGCGCGGGAGAGGGTGCGCGCCGCACTCGCCGCGATGGGCCTCGCCTTGCCCCCCAAGCGGCTGTTGATCAACCTGGCTCCGGCCGATCTCCTGAAAGAGGGCAGCCATTTTGATCTGCCCATGGCGCTGGCCGTGCTCGGCACGATGGACATTCTGCCGCCCGAGGAACTGGCGGGCTTTGCGGCGCTCGGCGAATTGTCCCTCGCGGGAGACGTGGTACCGGTCGCCGGCATTCTGCCCGCGGCCATTTCAGCTGCGGAGCGAGAATGGGGGCTGATCTGCGC
>NZ_DATJJK010000194.1:0-27102 GCF_035492295.1 Acidisoma sp.
GGCGCTGTGCTCGGGGCCGAGCAGCATCTCGTTATGCGGCGCGCCCGAGGGGATCATCGGGAACACGTTTTCCTTTTCGTCGACGCAGATATCGGCGATCACCGGCCGGTCCACGGCGAGCATTTCGGCGATCACCCGGTCCAGGTCATCGGTGGTCTCGGCGCGTAGGCCGACGGCGTGGAAACTCTCGGCGAGCTTCACGAAATCGGGCAGGGCCTCCGAGTAGCTTTCGGAATAACGGCTGCCATGCAGCAATTCCTGCCACTGGCGCACCATGCCCATATAGCGGTTGTTGAGGATGAAAATCTTCACCGGCAGGCGGTACTGCGCCAGCGTGCCCATTTCCTGGATGTTCATCAGGATGCTGGCCTCGCCGGCAATGTCGATGACCAGCGCGTCGGGGTGCGCGACCTGCACGCCCATCGCCGCCGGCAGGCCATAGCCCATGGTGCCGAGGCCGCCACTGGTCATCCAGCGGTTCGGGCGCTCGAAGCCGAAATGCTGCGCGGCCCACATCTGGTGTTGGCCGACCTCGGTGGTGATGAAGGTCTCGCGCCCGGTCTGGCGGGTGAGTTCGTAGAGCCGGCGAATGGCATGCTGCGGCTTGATGATCGAACCCGGGGCCTCAGGCTGCACGAAGGCAAGGCTACGCTTCTCGCGCCAGCTGTCGATCTGCCGCCACCAGGCGGTGATGGCTGAGCGGTCCGGGGCTGCGTTCTCGGCGCGGATACGGGCGACAAGGGCGCGCAGCACCAGGGCGGCGTCGCCGAGGATGGCAACGTCGACCGTCACGACCTTGTTGATGTTGGAGGCGTCGATATCGGCGTGGATCTTCTTGGAATGGGGGCTGAACGCATTGAGCCGCCCGGTTACCCGGTCGTCGAAACGGGCGCCGATATTGATCATCACGTCGCAGCCGTGCATCGCCATATTGGCTTCGTAGGTGCCATGCATGCCGAGCATGCCGAGGAAATGCGGGTCGCTTGCCGGCAGGGCGCCCAGGCCCATCAGCGTATTGGTGCAGGGAATGCCGGTTTCGGCCACGAGTTCACGGAGCAGGGCAGAGGCTTCCGGTCCGGCATTGATCACGCCGCCGCCGGTATAGAGCACGGGGCGGCGCGCCCCGCGGATGAGCGCCACGGCCTTTTCGATCTGTGCGTCGTCAGGCTCGGTGCGCGGCCGGTAGCTGCGATGCGGTTCCGAAGGCGCGGCGGTATAGGACGCCGGCTTGATCAGAATGTCCTTCGGCAGGTCGATCACCACCGGGCCGGGCCGGCCGCTCCGCGCCACATAGAAAGCCTCATGCACGACGCGGGCGAGGTCTTCCGAGCGTTTCACGAGATAGTTGTGCTTGGTCGCCGGCCGGGTGATGCCCACGGTATCGGCTTCCTGAAAGGCATCGTTGCCGATCAGATGTGTCGGCACCTGACCGGTCAGGCAAACGAGCGGGATGGAATCCATCAGCGCGTCGACCAGGCCGGTCACGGCATTGGTGGCACCCGGGCCGCTTGTCACCAGCACGCAGCCGACGCGGCCGGTGCTGCGGGCATAGCCTTCAGCCGCATGCACGGCCGCCTGCTCGTGGCGGACCAGGATGTGCCGAATGGCGTTCTGCTGGAACAGCGCGTCGTAAATCGGCAGGACCGCGCCGCCCGGATAGCCGAAAATGACCTCGACGCCCTGCTCCTTGAGCGCGCGAAGGAGCACCTGGGCACCCGCGGCAGGAGTTTCGGCGTGGTTCACTTCGGCATTCATGGCAGGTCCTCGGGTTTTCAGCCTGATTGCTGGGCGCCGGTAATGAACCCCGCCGGGCGGTGGCGTCAACCAAGATCGCGAATAAAACGAGTCAGATCAGCTATTCCGCTTTCCGAAAGTTGCGCAGGATGCGTGATTTGCGCATGGATCATATGCGTGTGGCCGTCATCGGCGAGTTCATGATGCCGAAACCAGGTTGCCTGCCGCTTAATGTAGCGATGCGTATTGGTCACTGCCTGGGTACGGGCAGCCGCCATTGTCATCGTGCCGCGCAGGTGGGCTGCGAGTTCCGGCACGCCATGGGCGCGCATCGCAGGCAGGGCGGTATCCAGGCTCTGGTCGACCAGGGCGCGCACCTCTTCCAGGGCGCCGGCCGCGAGCATGGCGTCGAAGCGGCGGGCAGCACCGGCATGAAGCGCGTCCCGCGGCGGATCAAGCTGGATCGCGCGAAAGCGCCAGGGCGGGGGCGCCTGCCGTCGTTCCCGCCGCCAGGATTCGAGGCCGCGCCCAGTGCTCAGCCAGACCTCGTAGGCGCGCGCGATGCGCTGCCCGTCTGAAGGCAGAATGAGGGAAGCGGTATCGGGGTCCTGCGCCGCCAACTCCGCGTGTAAGGCTTCCGGGCCGAGGGTGACGAGCGCTGCCCGCGCCTCCGTGCGGGCCGCGGGCAGGATCGGCGGAATTTCGGCCAGCCCCTGGCGGAGCGCCGAGAAATAGAGACCCGTGCCGCCGCAGAGGATGGGCATCAGCCCATGGGCCTGCGCATCGGCCATCTGGCCCAGTGCCTCCTGCCGCCACCACGCGACGTTGCCGGGGTCGGAAGCCGGGCGCACGCCGTAGAGCGCATGCGGCACGGCTGCCTCCTCGGCCTCGCTCGGCCGGGCGGTGAGGATGCGCAGCTCCTGATAGATTTGCATGGAATCGGTATTGATAACGACGCCGCCGAGGGCCTGGGCCAAGCGCAGGGCGAGCGCCGATTTGCCGCTGCAGGTCGGCCCCGCGATAAACAGGGCGAGTGGGAGCGGTCGTGCCGGGGTCCGTGCGGCTGCAGCAAAGCTCATGCTATGGCCGCCGCGCCTGTCAATTCGACCCACCCATTCCGCAAGACCACCTTGCGTGCCATGACGCCCCCCGTCAGTCTCGGCGCCCCATGCGCCATATCCTCACGCTCGTCGCCGATCGCCAATCGACCACCCTCTCCGCTGCCGTGATCCGCAGGGTACAGGAAGCTGTGCGCGGGGGCGACCCCGTGATCCTGAGCGAGGGCGAGGCCGCAGATATTTCCGTGGACCAGCCGCCTGACCCAGTCCTGATGCAGGAGGTACTGGAGAATGCGCCGGTAGACTGGATCGTCACCAAGTCCCGCGGTCGCCGCAAGGGGTTGCTGGTGGCGGATATGGACAGCACCATCGTCACCAGCGAGACGTTGGATGAACTGGCGGGCTATGCCGGCCTTCAGGCCGAGATCGCGGCGATCACCACGCTCAGCATGAATGGCGAGATTGACTTCGCCGAGGCGCTGCGCCGGCGCGTTTCCATGCTGCGCGGGTTGTCTCTCGATGCACTGCGGAAGACATGGGAGAAGACGGAGCTCATGCCGGGCGCGCGCGAGCTGATCGCCACCATGCGAAAGCACAATGCGCTGACCGCTCTCGTCTCCGGCGGCTTCACCTTCTTCACCGGCAAGGTTGCCGAAGCGGCGGGCTTCGACCGCCACCACGCCAATGTCCTCCTCGACGATGGGGTCGCCCTGACGGGCGAGGTCGCCGAGCCGATCCTCGATCGGGACGCCAAGAAGGCGACGCTACTGGCCCTGGCGCAGGAGCGGGGGCTGCAACTCTCAGCGACCATGGCGGTGGGGGATGGCGCCAACGATCTCGCCATGCTGGCCGTGGCCGGTCTCGGCATCGCCTATCACGCGAAGCCGATCGTCGCGCGGGAGGCGAAGGCTCGCGTCGATCACGGCAATCTGCGCGCGCTCCTCTTTGCACAAGGCTATCCCGCTGCCACCTTCGTCTCCTGATCCACCGGCCGCAAAGGACGTTAGCCCATGTCGTCGACGCCTGTTCATGACTGGGTGAAGCCGCGGCTCGATGCGCTGGTGGAAGAGGCTGTGGCGAGTGGGATGGACCGCGAGGTCATCGTGGCCGTGCTGACCGACATTATCGAGGGACCCGGCTATAATCGGGCGGTGGTCACGGAGGCGGATACACCCCAGCCCGATGGCCGGACCGACCCGCGGCAGGAGCCGCTCTCGAACCGTAGCCTGCCTGTGACCCGCGGTGAGTGGAGCCCCTATTCGGTCGACACCCAGCCCGATCCGACGTAGCAGCGCTCAGCCTGCACGCGGAAACAGCGGCGGGTCGTAGTCAACGCTGATGAACGTGAGCCCATCCGGGGGCGCCGTCGGGCCGGCAGCTGCGCGGCTGTGGGCTTGCAGTGCGCGCGCGACCCGGATCGGCTCCCAAATCCCATCGCCCACGAGCTTCAGCGTGCCGACCATATTGCGCACCTGATGATGGAGAAAGCTGCGCGCTTCGGCCTCGATGATGATGTGCATGCCGTCGCGGCGGACATCGAGCCGGTCGAGGGTACGGACGGGGGATTTCGCTTGGCAGCTTGCGGCCCGGAACGAGGTGAAGTCGTGCCGGCCGACCAGGTGTTTCGCGCCCTCAGCCATGGCGCTCGCTTCCAGTGCATGCGGCACATGCCAGACCCGGCCCGTCTCCAGGGCAGGTCGCGCGGAGCGGTTGAGGATGACATAGCGGTAACGCCGCCGGAGCGCGTCGAAACGCGGATGCCAGTCCGCCGGCGCGACACAGGCTGACTGGACCACCACCGGATAAGGCTTCATGTGAAAGTTGAGGGCCTGTGCCACGCGGTGGGGCGGCAGGTCCTTCGGCAGAGCGATCATCGCCACCTGGCCTTCGGCATGCACGCCGGCATCGGTGCGCCCGGCGATGGCGGCGGCCACAGGCGCGCCATCCGCGAGGTTGGAAGCGGCGGCCTCCAGCACTTCCTGAATGGACAGGCCGTTGAGCTGGCGCTGCCATCCGACGAAACCCCGCCCGTCATATTCCAGGAGCAGGGCGTAGCGTGTCGTCATGGGCCGAGCTGGGTGCCCACCGGCAGGGGCAGGCCGCGCAGGAAATCACCGGCTGCCATGGGCGCGCGGCCGGCACGCTGCAGCTTGAGGATGCGCAGCGCGTCCTCGCCGCACGCGATCGTCAGGCGATCGTCCAGTACCGTGCCGGCTGTGCCCTCGCCGGACACGACCTCCGCGTCCAGCACCTTCAGCGTGTCGGCGCCGAGGGTCGTGAACGTGCCGGGCCACGGATCGAAGGCGCGGACCTGCCGGAGGATGGTGGCGGCCGGCTTCGTCCAGTCGATCCGCCCGTCGGCGCGGGTCAGCCGGGCGGCGTAGGTGGCACCGTCCTCCGGTTGCGGCACAGGGGGGGGATTCTCGTCCAGCACGCGCAAAATGAGACGCGCGCCGATCTCTGCCAGCGCATCATGGATCTGGCTGAGACGATCCGCGGGGCCGATCGTCACGCGTCCTTGCATCAGCATCGGCCCGGTATCGAGGCCTTCGTCCATCTGCATGATGGTGATGCCCGTTTCGGCGTCTCCCGCCAGGATCGCGGCATGGATGGGTGCCGCGCCGCGCCAGCGCGGCAGCAGACTGGCATGGATGTTGATACAGCCCCGGCGCGGCGTTTCCAGCCAGGCGCGGGGCAGGATCAGCCCATAGGCGGCGACGATTGCGGCCTCCGCGCCGAGTGCCTGGAATTCGGCAAGCGCTTCCGCATTGCCGCGCAGTTTTGCCGGATAGTGGACGGGCAGGCGGAGGTCTTCCGCCGCCTTCTGCACGGGGCAGGGCTGCAGAGTCTGGCCTCGGCCAGCCGGGCGCGGCGGCTGGCAATAGACGGCGACGACCTCGTGCCCGGCCCCTGCCAGGGCGCGCAGCGCGGGTACCGCAAAATCCGGACTGCCCATGAAGACGAGGCGCATGGCGGGGTTCCCCTCAGCCGTTCTTCCGCAGCCGCTTTTCCTTCACCATCTTGCGCAGGATGATGTTGCGCTTCAGCGCCGAGAGATGATCGACGAAGAGAATGCCGTCGAGATGGTCGATCTCATGCTGCAGGCAGGTGGCGAGGAGCCCGTCCGCCTCGATCGTCTGCGTGTGGCCGTCCAGATCCTCATAGGAAACGGTGACGCGCTCCGGCCGGGTCACATCGGCATACTGCCCGGGGATCGACAGGCAGCCTTCCTCCCGCGTTACCTCTTCGGTGCTCGTCTTCTCGACCTTCGGATTGATGAGGATGATGGGCGCGGGCTTGTCGTCAGGCTGCAGATCGACGACGGCGAGGCGAAGATCGACCCCTACCTGGGGTGCCGCAAGGCCAATGCCGGGGGCGGCGTACATGGTGGCGAGCATACGCTGGGCGAGGGCACTGACCCGCGTGCGATCGGCCGCAGTCACGAGGCGGGTGCGGGTCTTCAGCCGGGGGTCGGGCGCTATGACAAGCGGCAGGGTTTCCGCCTGGGGGGCGGCTGTCGTCTCGGGCTGGGCTGCGGGGGTCTGGGCGCTCATGGCGGGGATGTAGCGGTCCGGCCCGCAGGGATCAACGGAGAGCATTGCATTCCCGCTCTTGCAAGGCTGCGGCGATCCACCCACTATATGTTGAGAACGAGTGCCGCTTCCGGGCTCGTCAATGCTTCGCTCTATGAAGAGGAGGCTCACGCCTATGACGACCCGTGTCTTTACCTCGCCCTTGTTTCTTGGCTTCGACCATCTGGAGCAGATGCTGGAACGCGCATCCAAAACCCAGTCTGAAGGGTATCCGCCTTATAACATCGAACAAACCGGCCCATCCGGTCTTCGGATTTCTTTGGCAGTTGCCGGCTTCAGCATGGAGGACCTCCAGATCACCCACGAGGACAACCAGTTGGTGATTCGTGGGCGCCAGGGAGAGGACAATCAGAGCCGCGTCTTCCTTTACCGGGGGATCGCGTCCCGGCAGTTCCAGCGCGCCTTCGTGCTGGCTGAGGGAATCGAGATCAAGGGCGCCTGGTTGCACAATGGATTGCTGCATATCGATTTAATCCGGCCTCAACCGGAAAGCCGGGTGCGGACGATTCCGATTGATACGGTGGCGAAGTCGGCGCCTGCCGTGCCGGGGCGCACCCGGCGGGACATCCGGGAGGTGGCCGAGATTGGGCCGCAGATGGGTGTCTCCCGCATCGTGGACGAGCAGTAAGCCTAGCTTTGAGCGTTTACAGGACGGGCCGATGTGCCGTCCGCGGAAAGGAAAATCAGGTCATGCGCAGTCAGGACAGCGCTGATAGCGATAACAAGGTTCTCTCTCAGATTCTGGATATCCGCCACATCACAACCGCCCAGCTGGCTCAGCTTGGCGTCTCGCAGCTCGCCTATATCAAACCGGTAACGGTTGGTGGCGAGGATGTTTTCGCCATCCACGCGGCCGATGGCACACCGATGGCGGTCGCCCCCAATCGCGAACTCGCTTGGGGAGCCATCATCGAACATGAGATGGTGCCGGCCCTCGTTCATTGACCGCGCTCCATTGACCGGAATGGGGCCATGACCGACGCGAAGGCGGTTTTCGCTTTCGCGCCAGGGGGTTCCTCGGGCATGTCTCGCTGATGGCGAAAACTACTGCCCGCTATGTCTGCCAGAGCTGCGGTGCCGTCTATCCCAAATGGGGAGGACGGTGTGAAGCCTGCGGCGCCTGGAACTCCATCGTCGAGGAAATTGCCCCGGCCGGGCAGGGCAGCCGGTCGGCGCCCCAGGGGCGCCGGATTGCGCTCGTCGGCCTCGAAGGCGAATCGGCCCCACCGCCACGGCTCGAGATTGGCCTCACTGAACTTGACCGGGTGTTGGGTGGGGGTCTTGTTCCGGCCTCCGCCATTCTCGTGGGCGGCGATCCCGGTATCGGCAAATCCACCCTCATGCTGCAGGCCGCCGCCAGCCTCGCCCGCGCCGGCAGGCGCGTCGTCTATGTTTCAGGCGAAGAATCGGTCGATCAGCTGCGCATGCGGGCCCGTCGGCTCGGTCTTACCGATGCGCCAGTCGAGCTTGCCAATGCCACCGGCGTGCAGGACATCGCGGCGACGCTTGCAAGCGCCGGACGGGGGGAGGGGCGGCCCGTCTCCCTGCTCATCATCGATTCCATTCAGACCATGGCGCATGACGCGCTCGATTCCGCGCCCGGCACGGTCGGGCAGGTGCGCGCCTCGGCGCTGGAACTCATCCGCCTCGCCAAGGCCGAGGGCTTCGCCCTCGTCCTCGTCGGCCACGTCACCAAAGACGGTGCGCTCGCCGGGCCGCGCGTGATGGAGCATATGGTCGACGCCGTGCTCTATTTCGAAGGCGATCGCGGCCACCAGTTCCGCATCCTGCGGGGCGTGAAAAATCGCTTCGGCGCGACCGACGAGATCGGCGTGTTCGAAATGACGGAGGATGGCCTTGGCGAGGTCGCCAATCCTTCCGCGCTTTTCCTCGCCGAGCGGCGGGGCAATATCGCCGGCAGCGCGGTTTTCGCGGGCCTCGAGGGCACGCGGCCGGTTCTCATGGAAATCCAGGTTCTGCTGTCCCCCAACCCGGGTGGCGCGCCGCGGCGCTCGGTCGTCGGCTGGGATTCGGGCCGTCTCGGCATGCTGCTCGCGGTGCTCGAAAGCCGGGGCGGCCTCAGACTCGCCCAGCAGGATGTCTATCTCAATGTCGCGGGCGGCCTGCGCATCACCGAGCCGGCGGCAGATCTCGCGGTCGCGGCCGCCATCGCCTCTGCCGCCGCTGGCCAGCCGACCGACCCGAGCCTCGCCTTTTTTGGGGAGATCGGTCTATCGGGTGAGGTGCGGCAGGTGGCACAGGCGGAGTCGCGGCTCAAGGAGATGGCGAAGCTCGGCTTCGCCTCCGCCGCCATGCCGCGGCGCCTCGGCGCCGGCAGCAAGCGCGCCATCGCCTCGCCTCCCGGCCTCACTGTGCTAGAGATCGGTCATGTGAGCGACCTGCTTGGCCGCTTCAGCGACAAGCCCACCGGCCAATCCCCGGCCAAGACTCGGAAAACGGAGCCTGCCTTGGAAGGTTCGGAATGACCTGGTTCGATCTCGCCATGCTCGGCGTGCTCGCGATCTCTGCCATCCTGGCCTTCTTCAGGGGTTTTGTTCGGGAGGTGATGGGGGTGGGCGCCTGGATCGGCGCCATCGTCGTCGCCTTCTGGTTCGCGCCCTTCGTGGAGCCCAAGTTCGAGCAATGGATTCACGCGAAAGAATTCGCTGATCCTGCGGCAATCGCCACGGTCTTTGTGGTCGCGCTGATCGTCTTCTCGGTGGTCAGCGGCTGGGTCGGCGCGCTGGTACGCGGTTCGGTGCTGGGTGGGGTGGACCGCACCCTCGGCATCGTCTTCGGCATTGCCCGCGGCGCAGCCCTTCTGATCTTCTGCTATGTCGCCGCGGGATTGGTGACCACACCGCAGGACTGGCCCCAGCCGATACGTGATGCACGACTGCTCCCCTATGTGTATGAGGGGGCGCAGCAAGCGGTATCCTTCCTGCCGGCGCAGTTCCACCCGCATTTGGCGGCACCGCCGACAACGAAACCGCCGAGCTTGAATGATCTGCTACAGCCGGCGCCGAAAGGCTCGGCCTTGTCACCGGCCCAGGGGCAGACCGGGCAGGCCCAGTGAGACCGCCGTCAAAAGCGGATGAGCTGGCTTAGAGGGATGGTTCGATGATCGACGTGTATGGCTCGGTTCGTGCTGAGGAACCCGGTGACGACGATAAGATGCACGAGGAATGCGGCGTCTTCGGCGTCTGGAACGCCCAGGATGCCGCGGCCATTACCGCCCTCGGCCTTCATGCCCTTCAGCATCGCGGCCAGGAAGCAACGGGCATCGCGAGCTATGACGGCGAACGCTTCCACATTCACAAAGGCCTCGGGCTCGTCGGCGATAACTACAGCGACGCCAAGGTGATAGCGGGTCTGCCCGGTGGCTACGCCATCGGCCATAACCGCTATGCGACCACGGGCGAGACCGTGCTCCGCAACGTGCAGCCGCTTTATGCCGATTTCGCCTTCGGCGGATTCGCGGTCGGGCATAACGGCAATCTCACCAATGCCGCTGCCATCCGCCGTGAACTCGTCCGCCGCGGCTGCCTCTTCCAGTCCTCGATGGATTCGGAAGTCTTCATCCATCTTATCGCGATCAGCCTGTATTCCACGGTGCTGGACCGTCTGATCGACGCGCTGAAGCAGGTCGTCGGTGCCTATTCCCTCGTCGCTCTCTCCCAGGACGGGCTGATCGGCGTACGCGACCCTCAGGGCGTGCGCCCGCTCATCCTCGGCCGACTTCCGCATCCCGATGGTTCGGACGGCTGGGTGCTGGCGAGCGAGACCTGCGCGCTCGAGATTGTCGGCGCCGACTTCGTTCGCGACATCGAGCCGGGCGAGATTGTGGTCATCAACGACCAGGGCGTGCGCAGCGTAAAGCCCTTCCATCGCACCACCTCGCGCTTCTGCATCTTCGAATATGTCTATTTCGCCCGGCCTGATTCCGTCATGGAAGGCAAGCCGGTCTATGAGGCGCGCAAGAAGATCGGCGCCATGCTGGCCCGCGAATCCGGGGTGGATGCCGATGTCATCGTTCCGGTCCCTGATTCCGGCGTGCCCTCGGCCATGGGCTATGCCGCGGAAAGCGGCATCCCTTACGAACTCGGCATCATTCGCAACCACTATGTCGGCCGTACGTTCATCGAGCCGACCGACCAGATTCGCAACCTTGGAGTTCGGCTGAAGCATTCCGGCAACCGTGCGGTGCTGGAAGGCAAGCGGGTGATCCTGGTGGATGATTCGATCGTCCGCGGCACGACAAGCCGCAAGATCGTCGAGATGGTCCGCGCCGCAGGCGCCACCGAGGTGCATATGCGCATCTCCTCGCCGCCGACGACGCATTCCTGCTTCTACGGCATCGACACCCCGGAACGCGGCAAGCTGCTCGCCGCCCGGCACGATGTCGCCGAAATGGCGGAACTGATCGGCGCTGACAGCCTCGCCTTCATCTCGATCGACGGCCTCTATCGGGCGCTCGGCGTCGCCGGCCGCAACGCGGCCGACCCGCATTTCTGCGACGCCTGCTTCACCGGTGACTATCCGATCGCGTTGCACGACCTCGAGGTCCCGCCTGGGCGTGTCACCCCGCTGCTGACCAAGGTCGGCTGAGTCTTCGCCCGGGCCACCTCCGGGCCGGGCGTATCCCCGTTCTGCCATGTCGGAATCCACGGCCGGCCATCCCGCCTTCGCGGGGCGGCGCGGGCGACTGGCGAACCTGCGGGCGAGAGCCTTGCGCATTGGGAATAGGAAAATCGTCTTATTCGTGAGCGCGGAACCCCCCGGGTTTTGGACGAAATGCCCTATTGACAGCGAGAATTCGCCAATCGCGGTTGCGTGAGATCGGGGCGATGATCTACCCATGCCGCAGACGCGAAGGTGATCAGGTTCTCATGCGGATCCACAACGCAACTAGCGGACCTGGATTTGTTGCGCAGTCATCATTCGTGGCTTGGTGTGATGGATTCAAGACGAAGACTTGAAATTTGATGATTCGACTTCATAACGGTATTCGTCGCCAGCTCCTCCTCGCATCGGCACTGGTCCTCGGGCTCATCGGCAATGCGGCTCATGCCCAAGCCAAATCGCATCACACAACGCATCGGGTCGCGAAAACCACGCATACGAAGCGAACCCACGTCGCTCACCGTGCGACGCACCGAACCCGGCATTACGCATCCCGAAGCCACCAAACTCACGCCACGCACCATGTCGCCTGGTTGCAATGCGTGCCCTATGCGCGGCGCGTCTCCGGCATCGAGATCAAGGGGGATGCCTATACCTGGTGGCGCAAGGCCGATGGACGTTACGAGCGCGGCCACCAGCCTGCGCCCGGCGCCGTTCTGAGCTTCAAGCGCACGCGGGGCATGTATCTCGGCCATGTGGCGGTCGTCAGCGAGACGGTCGGTCCGCGCAAGATCCTCATCACCCAGGCCCATTGGCCGGCGCCGGGCATGCGCCATGGCGACATTTCGCACGCCATATCGGTCGTCGACGTCTCCCCAGACAATGACTGGACCCAGGTTCGGGTCGAAATCGGGCATAGCGGCCGCTATGGTTCCGTCTATCAGACCAATGGTTTCATCTACGGTTCCCAATCGGAAGATACCCTGATGGCGCAGGCGTCCACCGCCCATGCCGCGGCGAGTGCCGCGATGAACGGTGGGTCGGTCTGGTCGCAGACTGTTCAACTCGCCTCCGCCCCGAGCTACGGAGGCGCGGCAATCACCGATTCGGCACCGGATCGCTCGCTGCGTTAGGCTGCCAGTTCCTGCGGCAGCGGAACCCTTAGTCCTGCTGCAGCCGCTCCGGTGTGGCGGGTCCAGAGCGGAGGAGAATTGCATGAAGAGAATCCTGTCGGTTGCCGCTGGCCTCCTGTTGCTTGCCGCCGCGCCGGCTTATGCGGCGCAGCACGTCGCCCGGTTCAAGGATTGGGCGGTGTCGAGCTACACCCAAAAGGGCCATCGCATCTGCTACACCTTCACCCAGGCGCTGACGGAGCGCCGCTCCCACGGCAAATGCGGTGTCGCCGTGCTGGTCGTCACCCATGCCCCGCCGCGGCATGACCGGGTGGTGGTGAGCCCCTGCAAGCAATACGGCACCGGGCAGACGGCGCTGACCATGGCAGTCGGCACCAAGCATCTCGGCTTTCACGCGCGTGGCCAATACGCCTATGCGAATGCGTCGGCGGCGGCGATTGCTGCCTTCCGCCGCGGCATGAAGGCCACGATCGCGGCGCCGGCGGGCCATCGGGACGAGGCCTTCAGCCTGCGCGGCTTCACCGCGGCCTATGACGACATGCGCCGGCAATGCGTCGGGTGAGCGGCCCCGCGCCGTGACGCGCGACGCACAGTACCGGGAAGCGCAACTCGTTGCCCTTTACGACCGCTTGAACGGTGCCGACCACGACCATGCGTTCTATGAGCAGCGTCTGGTGCCTGCGCCGCAGCGCGTGCTCGATCTCGGCTGCGGTACCGGCCTGCTCGCCCGGCGGCTGGTGCGGCTCGGCCATCGCGTGACGGGCGTCGATCCGGCGGCGGCCATGATCGCCTTCGGCCGTGCCCAGCCGGAGGGCGACCGGATCCTTTGGCATCACGGCACGATTGACGCCCTGCCGCCCGCGGCCTGCTTCGATGCCGTCATCATGACCGGCCATGCCTTCCAGTGCCTCACGACCCCGGAGGCCGTGGCAGGAACCATGGCGGCCGTCCGTCGGCATCTTGCCCCGGGCGGGCGCTTCATGTTCGAAAGCCGCAATCCTCTCGTCCGTGACTGGGACAGCTGGACGCCGGATGACGCCGCTACCGTGACCGACGAAAGCGGCACCCCGGTGCGGGTCTACACTTCGATCCTGGCAGAGGAGGAAGGGCCGCGCGTCACTTTTCGCAACCATTTCGCCTTCCCCGATGGCGAGCAGTGGAGTGACTCCACCCTCCTTTTCCTCTCGCGGGACGAGATTCTCCGGCATCTGCGCGATGCCGGCTTCACGACCTTCGAGGTCTATGGCGACTGGGCAGGCAGCGCCTTCACCGAACGCAGTCCCGAGACCATCGTGATCGCCGGCTAGCCTTCAGCTGGCGAGCGCTTCTCGCTGCATCTCAAGCTCCAGCCAGCGTTCCTCGGCGGCTGCGAGGTCAGCTTCCACCTTGGCGAGTTTCTCGGAGGTCGCCGCAAATTTCTTCGCGTCCTTCGCGTAGAGTTCAGGATCTGCCATCAGCGCCTGAAGCTTCGTGATCTCCGTATGCATGGCCGCGATCTGGCTCGGCAGTTTCTTCAGCGCATCGACATCTTTGAAGCTCATCTTCCGGACCGAGGGCGCGGCCGCTTCCTGCCGGGGCACGCCCGTCTTGGAGGGGGTGGCCTGGGTACCGGGCCGCGCCGGCAGATCCGAGCGCCGCTGGGCCATCATGTCCGAATAGCCGCCAGCATATTCCGTCCAGCGGCCGTCACCTTCCGAGCCGAGCGTTGAGGTCACGACCCGGTCCAGGAAGTCTCGGTCATGGCTGACGAGCAGCACCGTGCCTGCGTAGTCGGCGAGCATGTCCTGCAGCAGGTCCAGCGTTTCGAAATCGAGGTCGTTGGTCGGCTCGTCGAGGATGAGAAGATTGGACGGCCGGGCCAGCGCGCAGGCCAGCAGCACGCGCCCGCGCTCCCCGCCGGAAAGCGTGCCGACCGGCGTGCGCGCCTGTTCCGGCTTGAACATGAAGTCCTTCATATAGCCGATGACATGGCGTTTCTCGGCACCCACCTGGACCATCTCGCCATGGCCGTCGGTCAGCGTATCGGCCAGCGTCCGCGTGGGGTCGAGTGCCGCGCGCTGCTGGTCGAGCGTCACCATTTCCAGATTGGTGCCGATGCGAATCCGGCCCTCATCGGGTTCGACCTGCCCGGTCAGCAGCTTGAGGAGGGTGGATTTGCCGGCGCCGTTCGGGCCCACAATGCCTAAGCGGTCACCCCGGATCACGCGCAGGTCGAGGTTCTTCACGATCGGCCGGTCGTAGGATTTGGAGACGTTCTCGGCCACGAAAACGAGCTTGCCCGAGCCTTCCGCCTCGCTTGCCGCCATCTTCGCACCCGTCCCGAGGGCGTTGCGTTCCCGGTAGTGCTGCCGCAGATCGGCGAGTTCGCCGACGCGGCGGACATTGCGCTTGCGCCGCGCCGTGACGCCGTAGCGCATCCAGTCTTCCTCGCGCGCAATCTGGCGGGCGAGCTTGTGATGCTCGGCCTCCTCCTGCGCCAGCAGTTCCTCCCGCCAGTCGTCATAGGCCGCGAAACCACGGTCGACCCGGCGCGTCGTGCCGCGGTCGAGCCAGATCAGCGAACGGGAGAGGGTGGTGAGAAGCCGCCGGTCATGGCTGATCAGCACGAGCCCTGCGCGCAACCGCCCGAGTTCGCTTTCCAGCCATTCGATGGCCGGCAGGTCGAGATGGTTGGTCGGTTCGTCGAGCAGCAGAAGATCGGGCTCCGGCGCCAAGGCGCGCGCGAGCGCGGCGCGGCGGGCTTCCCCGCCCGAGAGATTGGCTGGGTTCTCTTCTCCGTTCAGTCCGAGGGAGTAGAGCAGGCTGACAGCGCGGTACGGGTCATCCCCCGGGCCCATGCCGGCCTCGACATAGGCGAGGGTGGTCTCGAAGCCCGAGAGGTCGGGCTCCTGCGGCAGGTAGCGGATGGTGGCACCGGGCTGGATGAAGCGCGTGCCTTGGTCCACGGGCAAGAGGCCGGCGGCTATCTTGAGCAGCGTCGATTTGCCCGAGCCATTACGGCCAATGAGGCAGATGCGGTCGCCCGCACCGACTCCAAGCTCGGCCCCCCGCAGCAGCGCCGTGCTGCCGAGGTGGACGTGAATATCCTGAAGCATGAGGAGAGGAGGAGATGCCATGGGCGGCTTGTCGCCGATCCGGCCGGTCTCGTGCAAGGTGGGGCAGTTTTCGCAACCCGGCCGGCTTGCACGCAGATGACGCTTGCTTCACGCGGGGCAGGCCTTGCTTGACAGGCCCAGGCCTTTCCGCGACATGCGCCTTTGCGTCTTATGAGGTCAATTGCTCCTATGGCTCAGCGTAAAACAGCCGGCTGGGGCGACAGCCTCAAGACGGTCATCTATGCCGCACTGATCGCGATCTTCATCAGAACGTTCCTTTACGAGCCGTTCAACATCCCCTCAGGCAGCATGATCCCGACGCTGCTGGTGGGCGACTATCTGTTCGTCTCGAAATTCAGCTACGGCTATTCGAACTATTCATTCCCCTTCTCGCCCAGCATCTTTCAGGGGCGCATCTTCGGCAGCCTGCCGAAGCGGGGCGATGTCGCGGTCTTCCGCCTGCCGCGTGACCCGAGCATCGACTACATCAAGCGCATCGTCGGCCTGCCCGGCGACAGCATCCAGATGATCCAGGGCCATCTTTATATCAATGGCAAGGAACTGCCCCGCGATCCGGACGGGTCCTACACGACCGAAGGCGACAATGATGGCCCGCCCATGGTGCTCAAGAAATACATCGAGACCATGCCAGACGGGCTGAAGCACCCGATCCTCAAAGCCTCGGATGACGGGCCGCTTGATAATACCCAGGTCTATCACGTGCCGCCGGGCTATGTTTTCGGCATGGGTGACAATCGCGATGACAGTCTCGACAGCCGCGTGCTGGATGCTGTCGGCTATATTCCGGTCGCCAACCTGGTGGGCAAGGCAGACTTCATCTTCTTCTCGATCGATGCCCGCTATCCCTGGTGGGAGATCTGGCAATGGCCACTGGAGATCCGCTGGAATCGCATCTTCCATGCGATTCATTGATATCTGATCGCGCACCCGGAGCCGCAGGGGGCAGGGGGGAGGCCGGCCTGCCGGCGGCCCCCATTAGCGAGGCGACCCTCGCTGATGTCGAACGTTTGCTCGGCCACCACTTCGCCAATCCCCGCCTCGTTCAGGAAGCTCTGACCCATCGCTCCGCCGCTGGCTCGGGCTTCCTCTCCAACGAGCGGCTCGAATTTCTGGGTGACCGCGTGCTCGGCCTCACCATGGCCGTCTGGCTCACCGAATATTATCCGCGCGAGCAGGAAGGGGCACTCGGCCGCCGCCTCGCCCATCTCGTCTCCCAGCCTGTTCTGGCCGAGGTCGCCGAGACGCTTGGCCTGCCCGCGCTCCTCGCGGTGGCACCCGGAGAGGCGCGTGCCGGCGTGCGCCGTCGCGCCTCGGTGCTTGCCGATGCGGTGGAGGCGCTGCTGGGCGCCATGTATCTCGATGCCGGGCTCGACCCGGTCCAGCGGTTCGTCCGCCAGCATTTCGCGTCCGCCATGCTGGGCGAGGCGGAGCCACCCAAGGACGCCAAGACAGGCCTGCAGGAATGGGGGCAGGCGCATGGCTTCGGCCTGCCCGCCTATGAAATCGCGGCCCAGGAAGGTCCCTCACACGCACCCCATTTCGTCATCCGGGTGACCCTGGGCGGGGAGGTGGCGGAGGGTACGGCCGGAAACCGGCGCGCGGCGGAGCAGGCGGCCGCGCAAACGTTGCTCACCCGCATGAAGGGCGCTAGGGACAGCAAGCCGGCCGCCAAGCCCGGCATCAAGACCAAGTCAGGACCGAGAAAGCCATGAACCCGCAGCCGACCGAGACCCAACGCTGCGGCTTCGTCGCCATCATCGGCGCGCCGAATGCCGGCAAATCGACGCTTCTGAACCGTATCGCTGGAACCAAACTCTCGATCGTCAGCCCCAAGGCGCAAACCACCCGTTTTCGCATCATGGGCATCCTGATGCAGGGCGCGGCGCAGATCCTCCTCGTCGATACGCCGGGTATCTTCCAGCCCAAGCGCCGGCTGGATCGGGCGATGGTCAACGCCGCCTGGACCGGCATGCAGGACGCCGATCTCACAGTATTGCTGGTCGATGCCAAGGCCGGTCTCTCCGAACTGACGGAAGGGATCATCAAGCGCCTGGCCGAGACTGAGCGCGACATCTGGCTTGTCCTCAACAAGGTCGACCTCGTGGAACCGGCGCGGCTGCTGCCGCTGATCGCCGAGATCAACAAGCGGCTGCCCGCGCGGGAGACCTTCATGGTCAGCGCCGCAACCGGGGAGGGTGTGGCCGAGCTCCGCGATGCGCTGAGCGCCGCTATGCCGGAGGGACCGCATCTGTATCCCGACGAGGACCTGACAGACCTGCCGGACCGGCTGCTTGCCGCTGAGATCGTGCGCGAGCAAATCCTGCTCCAGACGCATCAGGAAGTGCCGCATGAAACGACGGTCGAGACCGAGAGCTTTCAGGAGCGTCGGGATGGGTCCGTCCGCATTGATGCGACCATCACCGTCTCCCGTCCCGGCCACAAGGCCATCCTGATCGGCGCCGGGGGCGCACGCATCAAGGAGATCGGCGCCCGCGCCCGTGTCGAACTGACCAAGCTCTTCGATCGCAAGGTCCATCTTTTCCTGACCGTCAAGGAGCGCGCGGGCTGGGACGAGAAAACCCAGCACCTGCGTGCCCTCGGCCTCGACGATTGAGGCCGGCCGCCTAACCTCTCAAGAACGGGACTGCCCCATGAGCCGCATCGCCTACGTCAATGGCCGCTACCTGCCGCTGGCAGCGGCCCAGATCAGGGTCGAGGATCGCGGATTTCTCTTCGGGGACGGCATCTACGAGGTCGTCTATGTCAATCGCGGCCGTTTCGTGGACGCGGAGAAGCATCTTGCGCGGTTGGAACGCTCGCTGCGGGAAGTCCGGATCGCCATGCCGGTCGGCCGTCCTGCGCTGGAGGGCATTCTGCGCGAAATCGTGGAGCGCAACCGCATCAGGGACAGTGGGCTGATCTATATCCAGATCACCCGGGGCGCTGCCCGGCGCGAGCATGTCTTTCCGCAGGCCGGCACGCGGCCGACCCTGGTGGTGACGGCGCGGGCCTTGGCGTCCTTTCCCAAGGACGTGGATACCTGGGCGACCGGCATTGTGACCGGGCCCGATCAGCGCTGGGCGCGCTGTGATATCAAGACCGTCAATCTGCTGCCCAATGTGCTTGCCAAGCAGGCGGCAAAGGAGGCCGGTGCCTTCGAGATGGCGCTGGTCGACGAAGCGGGGATGGTGACCGAATGCGCCTCCTCCAATATCTGGATCGTGGATGCGGCGGGGCGCCTGCGCACCCGGCCGCTCGGCCATGACATCCTGCCCGGTTGCACCCGTGCCGCCCTCGCCGAGCTCTTGGCGGGGGAGCGGCTGACGCTCGAGGAGCGCGCCTTCAGCCTCGATGACCTGCGCGCGGCGCGCGAGGTCTTCATCACCAGCGCCACAAGCTTTGTCCGCCCGATTACCCGGATCGACGGCGCGACGGTGGGCGAGGGCGAGGTCGGCCCCGTCACCCGCCAGCTGTTTGCCGCTTTCTCCCGCCATGTTCAGGGCGGCTTGCCGAACGCCGCCTGAGAGACGCAGGATTCGCCCGGCCGCCCGGCCAGTATCGCGCTACCAGAAGGACCGCCCGCCATGAGCAACCTCCGCCGCTCGATCATTCTGCAGACCCGCCCCAAAGGCGCGCCCTCGCTGGAGAATTTCGGGATCGAGGAACAGGCGATGCCGAAGCCGGGCGAGGGAGAAGTGCTGACGCGCACGCTCTGGCTTTCGCTCGACCCCTATATGCGTGGCCGCATGAGCGACCGCCCCTCCTATGCCGCGCCGGTCGCGATCGGCGCGCCGATGACCGGAGAGACGGTGGGCGAGGTGGTGGAGTCCCGCGACCCGCGCTTTGTGCCGGGCGATGTCGTGACCGGCGCCTTCGGCTGGCAGTCCCATATCGTGACGCCGGGCGAGCGGCTGTTCAAAATTCCCAAGGGCGGCGCGCCCCATTCTGCCTATCTCGGCGTGCTCGGCATGCCGGGGGCGACGGCCTATGCCGGCATGACGGAGATCGGCCAGCCCCGCGCAGG
Organism: Acidisoma sp.; assembly: GCF_035492295.1. GTDB lineage: Bacteria > Pseudomonadota > Alphaproteobacteria > Acetobacterales > Acetobacteraceae > Acidisoma. The sequence goes on from NZ_DATJJK010000194.1 coordinate 19,282, forward strand.
CGAGACGGTGGTGATTTCGGCTGCCTCGGGTGCCGTCGGCGCCATCGCCGGGCAGATCGCGAAACGCGCCGGTGCCCGGGTCATCGGCGTCGCCGGCAATGCGGACAAATGCCTCTACGTGCAGGAAACGCTCGGCTTCGATGACTGCATCGACCATCGCGCCGTGATGGATCTTGATGCGGCGCTGCGGGATGCCTGCCCGAAGGGCATCGATGTCTATTTCGAGAATGTCGGCGGCGATTTGCAGCACGCGGTTTTCCCGCTTCTGAACAATTTCGGTCGCGTCATCATGTGCGGCATGGTCGCCGAATATAACGACACCCATCATCGCCCCGGTCCGAACCTGATGGACGTGGTGAAGAAGCGGCTGCACATCGAGGGCTTCATCATCACCGACCGGCCCGCGCGGTTCGAGGAATGGCGCGCCCTGGCGACGCCCTGGGTGATGGATGGTAGTTTGCATTTCCGCGAACATGTGGTCGACGGGCTGGAAAATGCCCCTGAAGCCTTCATCGAGCTGCTGCGCGGCCACAATTTCGGTAAGCTCGTCATCCGTGTCGCTGAACCCAGCAAGGGAGTCTGAGCCATGGCTGAGCCGTTGAACCGCCAGGATATGGCCAAGCAGGCGGCGGCCGATGCCGCGGCCGCCATCGTGGAAAATGGCATGCTGGTTGGGCTCGGCTCCGGCACCACGCTTCGCCGTTTCGTCCGCAGCCTTGGCAAGCGCTGCGAGGCGGGGCTGACGATCACCGGCGTGCCGACCTCCGAGAGCACCCGCGCCCTCGCCATCGAGGTCGGCGTCCCCGTCGCGGACCTCAACGATGTGGGTGAACTTGACCTCGTGCTGGACGGGGCAGACGAGATCGACCCACAGGGCCAAATGATCAAGGGTGGCGGCGGCAATCTTCTCTGGGAGAAGATCGTGGCGACCGCCGGGGCGCGGTTCGTCGCCGTCATCGACGACAGCAAGACCAAGGATGTCTTGGGGAAATTCCCCCTGCCGGTCGAGGTGGTGCGCTTCGGCTGGCGGGCGACCGAGCGACTGATCCGCGGTCTGCTGGTCGAAAGCGGTTACCTGGAGCCCGCGATTACGATGCGCGGCGGCCTCGATTCACCTTTTGTTACGGATAGTGGGCATTACATCCTGGACTGCGCCCTGGGTGAGATCACGCATCCGGATGCGCTGGCGATCGCGCTGAACCGAATCCCTGGTGTGGTCGAGAACGGGCTTTTCATCGATATCGCCCGCTCCGCCATCGTCGGCCAGCCGGATGGGTCCATCCGGACGATCGCCTACGACTGAGCGGCGTAGGCCAAGAGGGGGCGCCCGCCGCTCTTCTTGCGCCGCGCGAAGAGGGGGAACGGTCAGCGTGCCGCAAAACTTCAATCTGGAACAGTTCGTCAAAGCTCAGGAGCCTGTCTATGAGCAGGTCCTGCGGGAGTTGCGGGCCGGCCGCAAGCAGAGCCACTGGATCTGGTTCATCTTCCCCCAGCTTCTGGGCTTGGGCGAAAGTCTCATGTCCAAGCAGTTCGGCATCCCCTCGGTGCATGAGGCGCAGAATTATCTAACGCACCCTCTGCTCGGCCGGCGCCTCGTGGAATGCACGCGCACCGTCAATCGGCTGGACGAGCGTTCTCCACTCGCGATTTTTGGCAGCCCCGACGATCTGAAATTTCATTCCTCGATGACGCTGTTCGACCGCGCGCATCCCAACACCTGCTTCCGGGAGGCGCTGGACAGCTTCTTCCACGGCCGGCCCGATCCGCGTACCGTCGAACTGCTGCAGCGGGCCCGTGCCGGCAGGCCCTGAGCCTCAACCGGCCTTTTTACGGGCCGTGACCTCGATCTCGATTTTCATACGGGGATCGGCAAGGCCGGCCACGATCATCATCGAGGCCGGGCGCACCTCGCCGAAATAGCGTCGCAGAACCGGCCAGCAGGCCGGGAAATCGGCACCATCGGGCAGCACGTAATTAGCCCGCACGATATCGGCGAAGGAGGCGCCGGCCTCGGTCAGGGCCGCCCCGATATTCCTCAGCGTTTGCTCGGCCTGTTCGACGACGTCATCGGAGATGGTGCCGGCCGCATAGTCGAAGCCCGTGGTGCCGGACACGAACACCCAATCCCCATCCACCACGGCGCGGGAATAGCCGATTTCGGCTTCGAATGAAGAACCGGATGAGATGAGGCGGCGCATGAAACGCGTCCTTTTCGCTGCTTGATGCAAACTCTAGAATGGGTTGCGCACCCAAGCCAGGACCAGTGAAGGCCTGCGCCACTGATGTCCGCCGTCTCTTTCAAGGGCGCGCAGTAAGCAGAGACAGCCTGTGACGGCAATTTCCTCAAGGCACCCGACAGGAGCGGCTCTTCAACCGCCCTCGGCGGGGTTTTCCGGCCAGTTGTGCTTGGGATAGCGCCCTCGCATGTCGCGCCTGGCATCGGCCCAGGCGCCCTGCCAGAAGCCCGCGATATCGGCGGTGATGGCGATCGGCCGGCCCGCCGGAGAAAGCAGCGCGAGGCGCAGCGGAATGCGCCCCCCCGCAAGTTTGGGCGTTTCCTTCAGACCGTAGAAATGCTGCGCGCGGGACGCGGCCAGCGGCACCGGCTCGCTGTAATCGACCGCCGCCCGCCCGCCGGGCAGCGGCAGATGCGTCGGCACCTCCCGGTCCAGCCGGCTGCGGAGCGACCAGTCCAGGCGATCAAGCAGCAGCGCGCCGAGATCGAGCCGGGCGAGATCGCCGAGGCGGGTCAGGCCGTGCAGATGCGGCGCGAACCACTCTCCGATCCTGTCCAGCAGGCTTGCATCATCGCTGGCGGGCCAGGTCTCCGGTTCCAGTCCGTGCATCAGGATCAGCCGTGCCTGAATGCCACGGGCGGCCTCCGTCCAGGGCAGGCGCGAGGGGTCGCGCGTGACCGCGTCAAGCAAGGCGGCGGCGGCTTCCGTGGCGTCCGGCGGGCCGGAGCGATCTTCCAGCACCAGGGCGCCGAGCCGCCGCCTGCGGCGGGCGAGGATGCTGCCGGTGACGGGATCGAGGCTCGTTTCCACCGTCTCCGTCACGCGCCGGGCGAGGGTCGCGGGCAGTGCCGCCGGGTCCAGGGGCGCGGCCAGGCGGATGCGGGCCGAGCTCTTCATTTCGAGCGCGGCGACGGCGAGCAGCCCTGCCTTCGCCAGCGGGTCGGAGAGCGGAATTTTTGCCCCGCCGCCCCCCGAAAGCCGGAAGCTGCCGGGCTCCCCCCTACGCTGGGCGAGCCTGTCGGGGAAGCCAGCGGCGATCAAGGGCGCCGGGTCACCCGACGCCACCGCATCGCCGCGCAGGCCGAGGCGTCCGCGATACTGCCGCGCCCCCTGCCGAATGCGGTGGATGGCGCCGCGGTCGATCTGCGCTGGGCTGCGCTCGGCGAGTGCATCGAGACGCAGGGTAATGTCCGACGGCGCATCCGGCCCGGCGCGCAGCGGGTCCCGCTCCTCCAGCAGAGCCGCGAGATCGCAGGCGAGCGCCCGTTCCGTGGATCTCTCGGCCGAGAGCATCATCGCGGCGAGGCGTGGATGGGCGCCGAGCGCGCTCATCCTCTGGCCAAGAGGGGTGGCGCTGCCATCCGCACTTACGGCTTCGAGATCGATCAGCAGCGCGCGGGCTGCGGCGAGCGCACCTTCCGGCGGCGCGTCGGGAAAGGGAAGGTCGCCAGGCGCCGTGCCCCAGGCAGCGCAGTCGAGCAGCAGGCCCGATAGCTCGGCCTCCAGTATCTCGGGCCGGTCATACGGGCGCAGCCCCCGATGGGTGGCGGTTGACCACAGTCGAATGGCGAGTCCCGGCGCTTCGCGCCCGGCGCGACCCGAACGCTGGTCCGCGGCGGCGCGGCTGATGCGCTCGGTCGCGAGCCGGGTGAGGCCGCTGTTACTGTCGAGCCGAGGCGTGCGCCGATAGCCGCCGTCGATCACAATGCGCACGCCGGGGACCGTGAGGGAGGTTTCGGCGATCGAGGTGGCCAGAACCACGCGCCGGCCCTCAGCCGGGCGCAGGGCGAGATCCTGAGCCGCCGGCGGCAGATCGCCATGCAGCGGTAGAACCAGCGCGTTCACGCCATCCAGTGCGGTTTCGGTGCGGCGGATGTCCCCCATGCCGGGCAGGAAGGCGAGAATATCGCCATCTGCGTCGATAAGCGCCGCACGGATGGCGCGCGCCATGGCATCCGGCAAGTCCCGCAGCTGTGCGATGTCGCGCTTCTCGTGGCGGATTTCCACCGGGTGTATGCGCCCGGCACTTTCCACCACGGCCGCGTTCATGAGCGCGGAAAGCCGCGCGCCGTCGAGCGTCGCCGACATGGCGAGCAGCCGCAGGTCTGGCCGCAGCAGCCGTTGCGCGTCGAGGCACAGGGCGAGGGCGAGATCGGCTTCCAGAGAGCGCTCGTGAATTTCGTCGAGGATGACGGCGGTGATGCCGTCCAGCCCGGGGTCGCCCAGCAGGCGCCGGACGAGAAGCCCGGTCGTCACCACCTCGATGCGCGTTGCGGCGGAAACGGCACTCTCGATGCGCGTGCGGAAGCCCACTGTCTGGCCGACCGGCTCGCCGATCAGGGTCGCCATGCGGGTGGCGGCGGCACGCGCCGCGAGCCTGCGCGGTTCGAGCATGACAATGCGGCCTGCGCCCAAGCTGGCGTCGCGCAGCAAAGCGAGTGGCACGGTCGTGGTCTTGCCGGCGCCCGGGGGGGCCACCAGCACGGCATTCGGGCGCTCGGCGAGGCTCGCGAGCAGCCGGGGCAGGGCCTCGGCCACGGGTAGGGTCTGCATGAAATCGTCAGGCACGCGGGCGATCCCAATCTGGGCGTTGAGCAAGCGTCACGCCGTTCCTATGGAGGCGGCGCGCTTCCGACGCTAAAAGGGCTGCATGACACATTCCGGCGGCACGGCGAAATTCTCCTGCGGCGCATGGGCTGCGCGCATCCTGCTTACGGCGCTCGTCCTGCTCGTGGCGCTGGGCGCGAGCCAGGCCCGGGCGGCGCATAGCCTCGCCGCTTCGACGCTCAACAACGAGGTGAAGCTCGTTTCGAACGTCGATGCCGTCGTTCCCGGCCAGCCCTTCCGCATCGGTCTGTTCTTCGGCCTCGGTCAGAAATGGCACATCTACTGGTCCAATCCGGGCGATGCGGGCGCGTCCCCCAGCATGACCCTGACCCTGCCGGAGGGGGGCGTGGCCGGACCCATCCAATGGCCGATTCCCAAGGTCATGAATGACGGGCCGGTGACGAGTTACGGCTATACGCGGAAGATGGTCCCGGTGCTTCTGCCGCTGACCGTGACCCCGCCAAAGACAATCGCGGGCAGCACCTATCACCTGCAGGTCGCGGCGCATTGGCTCGTCTGCAAGGACATCTGCGTGCCAGGCAGCGCGGATTTCGAACTCGCCCTGCCGGTCCAGGCGAAGTCTGTCGCCTCCGCCGAGGCGCCGCTCTTCCAGGCCGTCGATCGCCGGATGCCGGCAGCAAAGGGCTGGAAGGCCTGGATCCAGCCGGACGGCACGCTGAGCGTGGACGGGGCAGATGCCTCCTCCATGAGCGTCACTTCGGCCTATTTCTTTCCCGAGCAACCCGGCGTCATCAATCAGGACTTCTATCAGTCTCTGAGGATGCAAGACGGGCGGGTGACGCTGCGGCTGAAGCCTGATGCCGGTTTCAAGCCCGATGCGCCGCTGCAGGGTTTGCTCGTGTTGACGGCTCCGGACAGGACGGAGACCGCAGGCAGGATCACCGCGCAGCCCGGCATCCCGCCGGTGGAGATGCCGCAACACAGCTTTTGGGGCGCGCTGGTCGCCGCCCTCACCTCCGGCCGCTATCTCGATCTCGTGGGCGCTGCCTTTCTCGGCGGCCTCATCCTCAATCTCATGCCTTGCGTCTTTCCGGTGCTGGCGATGAAGGCGGCCCATCTTTCCCAACATGCCCATGGCGAGGCTGAGCGGAACCGGCGCGGCGGCCTCGCTTATGGTCTCGGTGTCATTCTCAGCTTCCTGCTCCTCGGGGCTTTGTTGCTGGGCCTCCGCGAAGGGGGAGCGGCGGCCGGCTGGGGCTTCCAGTTCCAGTCTCCCGCGTTCGTGCTGGCCATCGCCTGGCTGCTCTTTGCGGTCGGCCTGTCCTTCTCCGGCGTGGTCGAGATCGGCGGGCGCTGGATGGGCCTCGGCCATAACCTGACGACGGGCGGCGGGCTCGGCGCCAGTTTCTGCAGCGGCGTGTTGGCCGCGGTGGTGGCGACCCCCTGTACCGCACCCTTCATGGGGGCAGCCATCGCGGCGGCGCTGGCGGGCCCGCCCCTGCCGGGTCTCCTCATCTTCCTGGCGCTGGGTCTGGGCCTCGCCTTGCCCATGGTGATCCTCAGTGTCATCCCGGGGATCGGACGTATTCTGCCGCGGCCCGGACGCTGGATGGTCGTGCTGCATCAGGCACTGGCCTTTCCCATTTATGCGACGGTGCTTTGGTTGGTCTGGGTCGCCGCCCAGGAGGGCGGTCCCTCTCTGCTTCTCGCCGTGGGGGCGGGCTTGCTGCTCATCGCTTTCGCGGCTTGGGCCTGGCAGCTCGGCGGGCGCCTTGCCGGCGGCCTCGCGCTGATTGCAGTCCTCGCCTTGGCACCGGTCCTTTGGGAGGCGCGGGATCTTCACGATGCCTCGCCCCTGCCGACAAGCGCCCAGGCAGAGCCCTTTTCCACGGCGCGCCTCGCGGCGCTCAGGGCGGCGGGAAAGCCGGCCTTCGTCAACCTGACCGCGGCCTGGTGCGTGACCTGCCTCGTCAACAATCGGGTGGCGCTCGACCGTGCTGCCGTGCAGCTGGGCTTCCGCCGAGAAGGCGTCACCTATCTCGTGGGAGATTGGACCAAGGCCGACCCCGCTATCACGGCCTATCTCAAGGCCCATGGCCGGGATGGCGTGCCGCTCTACGTCTATTACCCGCCGGCGGGGGGCCAGCCTGTGGTGCTGCCGCAACTGCTCACGCCCTATCTCGTGCTGAAGACGATCGGCGCGACGACGGATGGGACGTCAGGATCGGGTTAGGCGCCTTGGCGGGCCGCGCGCTGCATCAGCCGAGAGAATGGGCAGGCATGCGGCAATCGGCCGGCGGGGCTGGGCCCTCGTAACGGGTCCAGAAACGGGTCGCGCCCAGCATGGGCAGCAGGAAATAGCCGCGAAGTCGCAGATTGTCGTGGTCCATCAGGCGAATCTTGGCGCTGTAGCCGTGGCCGCTCTGCGGATTGATGATGCTGCCCATCCAGGCGCGGGTACGCGGATGCAGGTCGCGGATGAAGACGAAACGGCACTGGGAATGGTGGTTCCAGGTCTGGGGCACGGTGTCACCCGGATGGTCGATCGGGAAGCCGACCAGCGCGCCGCAGAGCGTGTTTTCCCCACAGGTGTAGATTTGCACCACGGCCTGATCCTTGCCCGTCGACCAGAAGCCGGTCGGATCGGGGGGGGCTGCCGCCGCCGGCCGCGCCAGGGCGACCAAAGTCAGCAGACCGAAACAGATCATTGAAATCTTGTGCATGACTACGAAACTATCACAGGCGCCCTGGGCAGCGTCCAGCCTGTCCGGCGGACGTCAGGCACAAGCCAAATGCAAGGGCGTGCGCCTGATCAGGCGGCGGCCGCCACCCTCGGGCGCTGACGGCCGATCGCTTCGTCGATCTGCGCGGCTTGCTCCTGGGTGACTCTCAGCCCGAGCTTGGAGCGTCGCCAGAGGATGTCCTGGGCCGAGCGGACCCATTCATGGGCGACGAGGTAGGTGAGTTCGGCCTCGGTGAGATCGGCGCCGAGGTTTTTGCCGAGGTCGGCGAGGCA
>NZ_DATJJK010000195.1:0-3471 GCF_035492295.1 Acidisoma sp.
CGACAATATTGGTCATCGTGACCACGCCCGCGACCGAGAGATCGATGCCGCCCGTCAGCAGCGCCATGGTCTGACCGGTCGCGACCAACCCAAGAAACGCGGTGACCTGAAGAATATTTAGGATCTGTTCAGGTTTGAGCATGGCGGGCGAAACGATGGACGCCACGATATAAAGAAGAACAACTGCGGCCCAGACAGGGGATCGGCGAAGCAGACCCGATGCACGTGTCCCGATCATCACTACTCACCCCTCTTAGCCGCTTGCGGGCCTGACCCTGAGCGGCCAGTCACTCTGTTCAGTGATCTCTTATGTCCAGCGCTCTACCACAATCAACGCGGCATGCCAAATAGGTTGCGGCGAAAACTGCAGGCATTATACTGGGACCTGTCAGATAGGTTGTGACCATGGGAGAGGAAATGGGGGTGAGCGCGCCGGAAGAGGCGGCTTCGGGCGAGCAGCCATCGAGCCTCGTCGACAGGGTGATGTCCGAAGTCAGCCGCCATATCCGCGATAACACCCTGCCGGTCGGAGCGACCTTGCCAAGTGAGGCTGAATTTGCGGCGCGTGCCGGGGTCTCTCGCGCTGTCGCGCGGGAGGGGTTTCGCGGCCTTGCGGCGTTGAAGCTGATCGATATCGGCAATGGCCGGCGCGCACGTGTGGCAGCTGCCGATGAGACTGTGACAAGTCTGCTGATCGAGCATGCGGTCCACACCAAGCAGGTCAATATCCAGCAGATTCTTGATGTGCGCCGCTCAATCGAGCTGCGCACCGTGGTTCTAGCCGCATTGCGGCGCACGACGCGGGAGGCGAGCGACATCACCTCTATCGCCGAAGAGATGCTGCAGCGCTTCGACGAGCCAACTCGCGTGATGGAACTCGACATGTCCTTCCACGAATTAGTTGCACGGGCCTCTCGCAACCCCCTGTTCTCGCTGCTGGTGGGATCCTTCCGCGTCATTACCCACGAAACCTGGGCGATCGGCTGGGCCAGCCGGCCCAATGACGAGGCGCGCCGCGAAAGTGTCGGCAGCCACTCCCTGATTGCGTCAGCCATCGAGGCGCGCAATCCGCAAGCGGCCGAACGAGCGATGGCGGATCATTTTGACCTCACGATCAAAGCCCTTCTCAACGCCGGCGTGACCTGACCACCCAAGCTATCACGCAACGCGGCACCGTAAAAAAGACGATCAGGAAAGCAGTCCATGAAGATCACCGGAATTGAGACCCTCTCGGCACGAGAATTCGAAAACGTCCTGTGGGTCCGCATCCACACCGACGAAGGACTGATCGGCCTCGGCGAAACCTTCTATGGAGCGGGCGCTGTCGCGTCCCACATTCATGACACGCTGGCCGCACGACTGCTGGGACGCGATCCGCTGCGTATCGAGGCCATTCACAAGGAACTGGTCAATCTGCCGATGGCGCAGTCGAGCACCGGGACCGAGTATCGCGCCGCCTCCGCGATCGATATCGCGCTGTGGGATGTCTGGGGCAAGGCGAGCAGCCTGCCCGTGCATCAGCTTTTGGGTGGTCTCTGCCGCGACAAGCTGCGCGTCTACAACACCTGCGCCGGCTATCAATATGTGCGCAACCGTGACATCCGCCCCGTCAATACCTGGAACATCGGCGCGGCTGGCCCCTACGAGGATCTCCAGGCCTTCACCACAGATGCCGGCGCGCTGGCCGAAAATCTGCTCGAGAACGGCATCAATGCGATGAAGATCTGGCCGTTCGACCCGGCAGCGCGGGAGACCGGTGGAGTCGATATTTCATCCGAACAGCTCAAGACTGCCCTCAAGCCATTCGAATTGATCCGGAAGCGGGTGGGCGACCGCATGGAGATCATGGTCGAGTTCCACTCGCTTTGGAATCTCACCACTGCCAAGCGCATCGCGCGCGCCCTGGAGCCCTACGAGCCTACCTGGTTCGAAGATCCGATCCGCATGAATTCCAGCCAGGCACTGGCGGAATACACACGCTCCACGCATGTGCCGGTCTGCGCCAGCGAGACGCTCGGCTCGCGATGGGCCTATAAGGAGATGCTGGATCGCGATGCCATCGGCGTCGTCATGGTCGATCTCTGCTGGACCGGCGGCTTGACGGAGGGGCGCAAGATCGCGGCCATGGCTGAGACCTATCACAAGCCCTTCGCGCCGCATGATTGTATCGGCCCGGTCGGCTTCGCGGCGGCGGTTCACATGTCGTTCAGTCAGCCGAATACGCTCATTCAGGAATCGGTGCGCGCCTTCTATGCCGGCTGGTACAAGGAACTCGTGACCGAGGTTCCAGTCATCAGGGACGGGTACGTATTGCCGATGGCGGGTCCTGGCCTGGGCACCGAGCTTCAGCCAGCCGTGTTCGAGCGCACCGATCTCGTCGTCCGCCGGACTGACGTCTGAGCATGTCCAAGCTCTTCGATCTTTCCGGCAAGACGGCTCTCATCACAGGGTCTTCCGGTGGCCTCGGCCTCGCGATGGCGCGCGGTCTTGCGGAGGCCGGCGCCGCGATCATGCTCAACGGGCGCGACGCCGGCAGGCTCGCGGACGCCGAACGCGGCTTGGCGGCGGCAGGACATGCCGTCTCCGTCAGCGCTTTCGATGTGACGGATGAAGCGGGCATTATGGCTGCCTTCGCAGGCTTCGACGCGGCGGGCACGGAGATCGATATCCTGGTCAACAACGCCGGCATTCAGTTTCGCAAGCCGATGCTGGACCTTGACGTCGCAGACTGGCGGCGCGTGGTGGAGACCAATCTGACCAGCGCCTTCCTCATTGGCCGTGAGGCGGCCCGCCGCATGGTCGCCCGCGGTATGGGCGGCAAGATCGTCAACATCGGATCGCTGACGAGTGAAGTGGCGCGCGCTACGGTCGCCCCCTACACTGCCGCCAAGGGCGGCATCAAGCTGCTGACGCGCTCGATGGCGGCCGAGTGGGCGAAGCACGACATCCAGTCCAACGCGATTGGCCCTGGCTACATCATCACTGAGATGAACAAGGCCCTGGTTGAAGACGCAGCCTTCGACGGCTGGGTGCGCAGCCGCACGCCCGCCGCGCGATGGGGCACGCCCGAGGACCTCATCGGGGCGGTCGTATTCCTAGCATCTCCGGCGGCCGCCTATGTCAACGGCCAGATTCTATACGTCGACGGCGGCATGCTCGCCGTTCTTTAGACGCACCCGGACTGCGAATAGTACCTGCTGGCGTGGTCGGTAGCCAGTCGCGCGGACAGCCTATAGCGGTTCCGGCGCGACCGGACGCGATACTCGGTCGGCGGGCAACCAGCTGAGCGGCTTCGCTGATGCATAATCGGCGACTTATGAGCGTTCGCGCGGCTCTACAACGCCGGTGCCGCCCACCAAGCGGTGCAGGCCGTATTGCGACAAATCACCCAAGAACCTCAGCCAATCTTCGTGGGTCACGAACTGACAGCAGAGACGCGCGCCATGCTGCAGGATAGAACTATGACGCTAG
>NZ_DATJJK010000196.1:0-37536 GCF_035492295.1 Acidisoma sp.
TGACAGGCCCCCGATGCGCCGGTAGAGCCCCAACCGCACCGGCAGGTCGCGCACATAGGTTTCCGGGATCAGCACCGGCAGGCCGAGGCCGATGGTCGGTGTCCAGTCCCGCTCGGCGCTGCGGCTGCGCTTCCCGCGTTCGGCGCGGATATCGGCCACCGCATCCTCCAGCATCTGCTGGTAGAGCTCGATGCCGACCTCGCGGATATGGCCGGATTGCTCATCGCCCAGCAGGTTGCCCGCGCCACGAATGTCGAGATCGTGGCTGGCCAGCGTAAAGCCGGCGCCAAGGGTATCGAGCGTCTGCATCACGTCGAGGCGCTTCTCGGCCGCGGCCGAGAGGCGAAAATTCGCGGGCCAGGTGAGATAGGCATAGCCCCGCTGCTTGCCGCGGCCGACGCGCCCGCGCAACTGATAGAGCTGGCCCAGACCGAACATATCGGCCCGATGAATGATCAAGGTGTTCACGGCCGGCATGTCGAGCCCGCTTTCGACGATATTGGTCGAAAGCAGGACGTCGTATTTGCCGTCGCCGAATTCGGTCATGACGCGCTCAAGATCGGTCGGCGACAGCCTTCCATGGGCTTCCACCACGCGCAGATCGGGCACGATTTCGCGCAGGCGGCTGCCCATGCGCTCAAGGTCTTCCAGGCGCGGGCAGACGCAGAAAATCTGCCCGCCGCGGAAGCGCTCGCGCTGGATCGCCTCGCGGATGACCAGACTGTCGAAGGGCATGATGAAGGTGCGGACGGCGAGACGATCCACCGGCGGGGTGGCGATGATGCTCATCTCGCGCACGCCCGTAAGCGCCAGTTGCAGCGTGCGGGGAATGGGCGTCGCCGTCAGCGTCAGCACATGGACGTCCGCCTTGAGGGACTTCAGCCGTTCCTTGTGGGCGACGCCGAAATGCTGCTCCTCATCCACGACGACGAGGCCGAGGTCGGCGAAGGTGATGGACTTGGCCAACAGCGCGTGGGTGCCGACAACGATGTTGACACTGCCGTCCGCGATGCCGGCCTTCACCACAGAGGCTTCCTTCGCCGTCACCATGCGCGAAAGCTGCGCCACCTTGATCGGGAGACCCGCAAAGCGGGCGGAAAAGCTGCGAAAATGCTGGCGCGCGAGCAGGGTTGTGGGCACCACCACGGCAACCTGGGCGCCGGTCATGGCGGCGACGAAGGCGGCGCGCAGCGCCACCTCGGTCTTGCCGAAGCCGACATCGCCGCAGATGAGCCGGTCCATCGGCCGGCCGGATGCCATATCCTCCAGCACGTCGGCGATGGCGCGGGACTGATCCTCGGTCTCGACGAAGGGGAATTTGGCGCAGAACTCGTCCCACAGTCCCTCGGGCGGGGCCAGGCTCGGCGCCTCGTGCAGGCGGCGTTCGGCGGCGATCCGGATAAGGCCGGCGGCCATGTCGCGAATACGGGTCTTGGCCTTCGCCTTGCGGTTTTGCCAGGAGGCGCCGCCGAGCTTGTCGAGCTGGACACCGGCCGTCTCGGTCCCGAAGCGGGACAGGACCTCGATATTCTCGACCGGCAGGAAAAGCTTGTGCTCCCCGTCATAGATCAGGCGCAGACAATCGTGCGGCGCGTCGTTCACCCGGATGGTGACCAGCCCATCATAGCGGCCGATACCATGATCCTCATGCACGACCAGATCGCCCTCGGCGATGTCGGTCGCTTCCGCGATGAACTGGTCGGCGCGCTTGCGGCGGCGCGGCGGGCGGGCGAGGCGACGGCCGAGCAGATCCTGCTCGCCGACCACCGCCATGCGATCACCGATGAAGCCGCGCTCCATGCCCAGCGTCACGAGGGCGATGGCATGGGGCGGCAGCTTGCGGACGGCATCCGCATTAGCGGCCACCATCAGCTGATCGAAGCCCTGTTCGCGGAGCAGGCCGCCGAGACGCTCGCGCGAGCCATCCGTCCAGGCGGCGATAACGAGACGCTTCTTCTCGGCCGACCAGACCGTCGCCTGCTCACGCAGCCGGTCGAAGATATCGGGCTGCATCTCCCCGCCCGGAGCGAAGATGGGCGCGGGGCGACCGCCGCCGTCCACGCCCGCAGCACCCTCGGGCCGGCCGAAGGGGCTGAAGGCGAAACTCGGCAACTCGGCCAGCAGGGCGGACCAATCGCCGGCATCGAGATAGAGCCGCTCCGCCGGAATCGGCCGATAGGGCGTCTCGCCATCGCGCGGCGGCGTGCGACGCGCCTGGTAATGGTCGGCGATGAGTTCGAGGCGGGAGCCGAGCACCTCCTCGGCCTGATGATCGAGGGCGACAGTCACACCCGGCATGTAATCGACCAGGGTTTCCATGCCGTCGTGGAAAAGCGGCACCCAATGCTCCATGCCGGGATGGCGGCGCCGTTCGGAGATGGAGAGATAGAGCGGGTCCTCGGTCGCGGCCTGGCCGAAAAGCTCGCGCCAGCTGGTGCGGAATCGGGCGACCGATTCGGCGTCCAGCGGCACTTCGGAGACCGGATGCAGGCTGATCGCGGGGGCCGCCTCCCCGCTCCTCTGGCTGTCCGTATCGAAGCGGCGCATGCTCTCGATCGTGTCGCCGAAGAGATCGAGCCGCACCGGGTCGCTCTCGCCTGCCGGAAAGAGGTCGATGATGCCGCCGCGGATCGCAAATTCGCCGGGCTCCATAACCGTTGAGGCGCGGGCATAGCCATGCGCCTCGAGGAAGAGTGCGAGCTTTTCCGGGGCGATGGTGGCGCCTGGCTTGAGCACCATGCTGGTGCCCGAAAACATGGCGCGCGGCGCCACGCGCTGTACGAGACCGTTGACCGTGGTCAGCACCACGCCGCGGCGGTAGGTGCCGGCGGAGAGGGTCGCGAGCGTCGCACTCCGTTCCGACACGATGGCGGCATTGGGGGAGACCCGGTCGTAAGGCAGGCAGTCCCAGGCGGGGAAGCGCAGCACCGGAAGTTCGGGAGCGAAGAAGGCGAGCGCTTCGCCCAGGCGCGCCATGCGCTGATCGTCGCGCGCCACATGCAACACCGGCCCGTCGCTTTCCAGCGCACGGCGAACGAGAAGCGCGGCATCCCAGCCTTCCGGCGCGCCGTAGACGGTGAGACGACTCATTTTCCCTCAGCCTGGATCATCGCCTGGAGGAGCGGGTGCTGCAGCGCCTCCGGCACGGGTTGACGGCCGGTGAGCCAGTCGGCGAGATCAGGCTCCGGCAACTCGAGGAGTCGCTCGATCTCCGTCAGCTCCTCGTCCGTGAAGGTCGCGAGCCGAGATGAGACAAAGCCGCCGATCAGAAGGTCAAGCTCATGCGTCCCTCGGTGGGTGGCTCGAAACAGAAGGCGCCGGCGGCGAGGGTCGAGATCGGGTACGGAATCGCTCATGGGTGATGCGTCCTATAGTCATCTGCCGCGCAAGAGTCAGCCTTTGACGGCCGATCCTCTCTCTTCGATCCGCGCGCCGCTGACCCTCCTCCCCGGCATAGGCCCCCGGCTCGCCGAGGGGCTGGCGCGCCTCGCCGGGCCGCAAATCCGGGACCTGCTGCTCCATATGCCGGACAGTTATGTCGACCGGCGGGAGCGGCCGAGCCTTGCCGCCGCGCGGCCGGGACGGATCGTGACGGTCGAAGTTCAGGTCATGAGCCACGAGAAGCCGCGCAGCCGGACCCAACCCTGGCGCGCCATCGTGACCGACGGCACGGCTTTCGCCGAGATCGTGCTGTTTCATCAGGCCCGGCTGGCGCAGATGCCCGTGGGGGCGAAGCTCATCGTTTCCGGCAAGCTGGACCGCTTCGGCGATACCCTCACCCTGCCGCATCCGGATTACGTGCTGCCTGTGGCCAAGGCGAGCGAGATGCCCGAGATCGAGCCGGTCTGGCCACTGACCGCCGGCATCACCAACCGTGTCGTGGGAAAGGCGATGAGCGGCGCGCTGGCGCGGCTGCAGCCGATGCCGGAATGGATCGAGCCTTCCCTTCTCGCCCGCCGCACCTGGCCGGATTTCTGCGCCGCTTTGAAGCGCGTTCAGGGATCGGAAATGGATATCCGCGTGCGGGAGGATGCGCGGCGGCGCCTCGCCTATGACGAGCTGCTCGCCGAACAGATCGCCCTCGGTTTGCGCCGCATCGCCCGCCGGCTGCGGCCCGGACGCCGGCTTACCGGAGACGGGCATTTGCGGGCACAGGCGCTGGGCCGCTTCGGCTTCGCCCCCACCGGGTCGCAGACCAAGGCGCTGGCCGAGATCGACCGCGATCTCGCCGCGCCCCAGCCGATGATGCGCCTGCTTCAGGGCGATGTCGGTTCCGGCAAAACCCTGGTGGCGCTGATGGCGATGCTGCGCGCGGCCGAGGCCGGCACCCAGGCGGCGCTGATGGCGCCCACCGAGATCCTCGTCCAGCAGCATTTTCGCACCATCTCCGCGCTGTCCCCGGTGCCTGTCGGGCTGCTCACAGGCTCCATGCCGGCCGCCGCCCGGCGGCAAGTGCTGGAGGGGCTCGCCTCCGGCGCGCTGCCGCTGGTCGTCGGCACCCATGCGCTGTTTCAGGCGAGCGTCGCCTTCCAGGACCTCGGTCTCGCGGTGATCGACGAGCAGCACCGCTTTGGGGTCGAGCAGCGTATCAGCCTCGGCGCCAAGGGCGACGGCACCGACGTGCTGGTGATGACGGCAACCCCCATCCCGCGCTCCCTGCGCCTCACCCAGTATGGCGAGATGGAGGTGAGCACGCTGACCGAAAAGCCGCGCGGCCGGGGCACGATCCGCACCACGCTGCATGGGCTGGATGCGCTCGGCCAGGTCATCGCCGGCCTCGCCCGCGCACTCGAACGTGGCGCGCAGGTCTACTGGGTCTGCCCCCTGGTCTCGGAAAGCGAGGCGATGGACCTCGCTGCCGCTGAGGACCGCTTTCTGCTGCTGCAGAAGCGCTTCGGCACGGTCGTGGGCCTCGCCCATGGCCAACAGGAGACGAGGCTGCGCGAGCAGGCACTGGCCGATTTCGCCGCCGGGCGCACGCGCATCCTGGTCGCGACGACGGTGGTGGAAGTGGGTGTTGACGTGCCGGAGGCGACCGTCATGGTCATCGAACATGCCGAGCGCTTCGGCCTCGCCCAGCTGCATCAGCTGCGCGGGCGCGTCGGGCGCGGTGCCTCCGACAGTTTCTGCCTGCTCCTGCACGAGGCCGGGCTGACCCAGGTGGCGCAGGAGCGGCTGACCCTGATGCGCGAGACGGAGGACGGCTTCGCCATTGCCGACGCCGATTTCCGCATCCGCGGCGGCGGCGACGTGACCGGCACCCGCCAGTCCGGCCTGCCGGGCTATCGCTTGGCTGATATTCCGGAGCAGGAGCAGTTGCGGGAAACCGCCGTCAAGGACGCGGCGATGCTGCTCGATGCCGATCCGCACCTGCAGGCAACGGCACGCGGCCGGGCGGCGGACGTGCTGCTCAGGCTGTTCGACAAGGAGGACAGCGTGCGCCTGATCCACGCTGGATGAGAGGGGCACAATGAGCCGCGAGTATCCCACACAGCCCATCGTTGGCATCGGCGTCGTGCTGCTGAAGCCGCCCCATGAGGTGCTGCTGATCCGCCGCGGACGCGCGCCCATGCTGGGCGCCTGGGGCCTGCCCGGCGGCGGCCAGGAGCTAGGCGAGACAGCGGAGGAGGCCGCGCGGCGGGAGCTGCTGGAGGAGACGGGGCTTGCGGTGGGCAGGCTGACGCTTGCCGGCACGGTCGACAGCATCGACCGCGACCCTGAAGGCCGCGTTCGCTATCACTATACGATTCTGGACTTCGCGGGGCTCTGGGAAGGCGGCGAACCGCAGGCATTGTCGGACGCCGCCGCTGTGACCTGGGCGGATTTGCGGGACCTTGCGGCCTACGATCTCTGGAGCGAGGCGCACCGCATCATCGCCCTCGCCCGGCAGTCCTTCGGCCTGTAATCCCCAGCCGCCATACGGGCGGCCAGGGATGGGGCCGGTCTGATCAGACCTCGGCGGGTGCAGCCGGACGATCGAGGTCGGACGTGTGGGAGGGCGCCGGTGTCGCAGTCGCGGACGGGGCGGCGTTGTCGGTCAGCATCTCGATCTGGCCGGTGATCTGGCCACCATCCTCGACCTGCAGGCGCCGGCAACGCGCACGGCCCAACACGCGGCCGGTGGCGCGCACGATGAGGCTGGTGCGGGCGGTGACGACACCGTCGATCGTGCCGGCGATCTCGGCCTCCTCGACCTCGACCTCACCCTTGAAGACGCCGCCCTGAATGACGGAAAGCTCGGTCGCATGGATCATGCTGGCTTCGACCGTGCCTTCGACGACAAGGCGTTCGGCATCGTTGATCGTGCCCTGCACGCTGATCCCGCGGCCGACCACGAGGGTGCGGCGTTCGGCGGGGTCGGTCATGCCGCCCGGACGTTGGGGCTGCATCGCGACCGGCGCGCGATTGGGTACCGGCGGCATGGTGGGCACACTGCTGGACGGATTCGGAGCGAAGGGCGGTCGGGCCATGTCAGAGGGATCCTTGTCCTTGGGCGGGGCTGGGCGGAACGGCGGGACGCCAAGTCCGGTATCGGCGGACTTGGGCGAGGCGGGGATTCCACCTTGGGCTTGCGGTTTGAACCCGGCCGGCGGGGCGGCAACCCCGGTGGCCTGAACTTCGTCTTCGGGTCTCGTGCTGCGGCGCTTGAACACGTTCGTCTCGTCCCTGCCTTGGCGGAATGGCGGGCCTATCATGAACGCAGCGGGCTGAACAACCCAGGCGGCTCTTTTTGTTAATCCGCGGGATGCTAGTGAGCTGGTTTTAAAGTTCGCGTTATGGCGGCCGCCACCGCATCGCGAACTTCAAAACCGAAAGCCTACTGGAATCATATATTTCCTCGTGTGACTCGGATCTCGTGTGGCTCGGACCAGGAACGTCACACCGAGATTGCGGCGGACACGCGCGGATTTCCGCATGGCCACACGGACCGAGGTTTGCCAGCAGCCCCCGCCACTGCTACCCGAAGGCCGGATTTTCAGAGAATTCGCACAGGAAAACGCATGACTCCCCCTCGCTTCGACATCTTGGGCATCGGCAATGCCATCGTGGACATTCTGGCCGAAGTCGAAGAAGGCTTCCTGGGTGCGCAAAGCATGATCAAGGGCTCCATGGAGCTGATCGACGCCGGGCGCACCGACGCGCTCTATGCGCTGATGCCGCCAGCGGTGCAGACGAGCGGCGGCTCGGTTGCCAATACGGCCGCCGTCGCGGGCCAGATGGGCGCGCGCGCCGCCTTCATCGGCGTCGTCGCGGGCGACGAATTCGGCGCCATCTTCCGTCACGACATCCGCGGCTCGGGCGTGCACCACCCGACACCGCCCAGCACGGGCGGCGATCCCACGGCGCGCTGCCTCATCCTGGTTACGCCGGACGGCCAGCGCACAATGAACACCTTCCTCGGCGTCTCCAGCTCCCTGGCGCCGCATCATCTGGACCATGCGCTGATCGCTGATTCGGCCATCAGCTACCTTGAAGGCTTCCTGTTCTACGTGCCCGATTCGGCGGCAGCGAGCCGCCGCGCGGCCGAGATCGCCCACGCGGCAGGACGCCGCGTCGCGATCAGCCTGTCGGACTTTCTCTGTGTCGAGCGCAATCTGAACGCCTTCCAGACCATGGTGCGCGACCATGTCGACATCCTCTTCGCCAACGAGAAGGAATTGGCGGCCCTCACCGGACTCGAGGATTTCGAAGAGGCGGCTGACGTGGTGCGTGGCCAGGTCGAAATCGCGGCACTGACGCGGGGCGAGCACGGCAGTGTGATCTTCCGTGGCGAGGAGCGTTTCGATGTCGCCCCGGTGCAGGCCAAGGTCGTGGATACCACCGGCGCGGGCGATGCCTATGCGGCCGGGTTCATGACGGCGCTGACCGCAGGCCGCGACCTGCCGACTTGCGGGCGCTGGGCCTCCCGCGCGGCGGCCGAGACCATCAGCCGCATGGGCGCCCGGCCGCCAGGCGATTTGTCCTACCTGCGCGGCTGAGCCATCCGGCCCTCACAAAAAATGGGGACAGGCCCGGGCCTGTCCCCATTTTGCGGCGGCAAGGCCCCTGCCCTTCAGACGCTTTCGGTATCCAGCGCATAGCCCGCAGCGCGAACCGTGCGCACCACGTCGAGCTCGCCCTCGCCGTTGATCGCCTTGCGCAGCCGCCGGATATGCACGTCCACGGTACGGGGCTCGACATGGATCGAGGGACCCCAGATTGCGTCCAGCAGATCTTCCCGCGAAAAGACGCGGCGCGGACGCTGCATGAGATATTCCATCAGCCGATATTCGGTTGGACCCAGATGCAGCTGGCGGCCGTTGCGGCTGATGCGATGGGCCGACAGATCGAGCACGATATCGTGGAAGCGCAACTCACCCTTCGCCGGCACCGTATTGGAGCGGCGCATCAGCGCCCGCATGCGGGCGACCAGCGCCTCGGTACTGAAGGGTTTGGTCACATAGTCGTCCGCGCCGGTGTTGAGGCCGCGCACTGCGTCCTGATCCTCGCTGCGCGCCGTGATCATGATCACCGGCAGTTCCCGCGTCGCCGGGCGCCGGCGGATCTGCCGGCAGACCTCGATGCCGGAAAGATGCGGCAGCATCCAGTCAAGAAGCACCATGTCGGGCTTCACTTCGTTGATGCGGTTGAGCGCTTCCTCGCCGTCTCCCGCTTCCTCGACACGGAAGCCCTGCTTTTCCAGATTGTAACGCAGCATGGTCATCAACGCTGCTTCGTCCTCCACGATGAGAACAAGCGGCTTGTTCGCGAGGGACACGCTATCAGGAACCACTGTGGTTTTTTCCTTGAGGGTCAGGCGCCTGCCTGGCGGCTGGTCGAGAAGCTGCTCTCGCCCTTGGGGCGGTCGGTCGGCATATTCTGGCCGGAGATCGCGTAGTAGATCGTCTCGGCGATGTTGGTTGCATGGTCACCCATGCGCTCCAGGTTCTTGGCCATGAAGAGCAGATGCGTGCAGGGGGTGATATTGCGCGGATCTTCCATCATGTAGGTAATCTGCTCGCGGAAGATCGCGGAATAGACATCGTCGATCATGATGTCGGACCGCCAGACCTCGACCGCGCGATCGGGGTTGCTCTCGCCGATGGCATCGACCGTCGTCTTCAGGTTCTCCTGCACCAACCGGCACATATTGCCGATGCCGCTCATCGAGAAGGGCGAGGAAATCTCGTTCAGGACCAGGCTGCGTTTCGCAACATTGGCCGCGTAATCGCCGATCCGCTCCAGGTCGCCCGCAATCTTGATGGAGGAGACGATGAGCCGCAGGTCGGAGGCGACCGGCTGGCGCAGAGCGAGCAGCCGGATCGCGAAATCGGTGATCTCGCGTTCCAGCGCGTCAACCGCGACATCGTCCTGCACGGCATAGCCGGCGGCGGTGGCATTGTGTTCGAGCACCGCGCGGGCCGCATTGGCGGCCTGGGCCTCCACCATGCCGCCCATCTGCGTGAGCAAGCCCTTTAACCGCGCCAAATCCTGTTCGTAGCTTTTCACGATGTGCTCGCCCTCAGATTCCTTGGTGGTCATCGCGCTCACCCGAACCGGCCGGTGATGTATTCCTGCGTGCGTCTCTCTTTGGGATTGGTGAACATGGTCGCGGCGGCGTCCACCTCGACGAGTTCGCCCAGGTAGAAGAAGGCCACGCGGTCGGCGACGCGCGCCGCCTGTTGCATGTTGTGGGTCACGATGACGATCGTGAAGTCCTTCTTCAACTCGTCGATCAGTTCCTCGACCTTCAACGTGCTGATCGGGTCAAGCGCGCTGGTCGGCTCGTCGAGCAGCAGGACCTCGGGCCGAACGGCGATCGAGCGGGCAATGCAGAGGCGCTGCTGCTGGCCGCCCGACATGCCGGTGGCCGGCGTGCGCAGCCGGTCCTTGACCTCGTCCCACAGGGCCGCGCGGGTCAGCGACCACTGCACCCGCTCGTCCATCTCGGCGCGGGAAAGCTTCTCGTGCAGCTTCACCCCGAAAGCGACGTTGTCATAGATCGACATCTGGAAGGGCGTAGGCTTCTGGAAAACCATGCCGATGCGGCGGCGCAGCATGTTGAGGTCGATGCTGTCGCCCACGATGTTCATCTCGTCCATCACCACCTGGCCCTCCGCCCGCTGACCGGGGTAGAGGTCGTACATGCGGTTGATGACGCGGAGCAGCGTGGACTTGCCGCAGCCTGAGGGACCGATCATGGCTAGCGCCCGGCGATCATCGACCTCGAGATTGATGTTCTTCAGGGCGTGGTTGTCGCCGTAGTAGAAATTGAGGTCGCGGATCGAGACGCGTGGTTCCGTCCGCGTGGTCTCTTTCGCTTGATCGCTGCTTGCGGTCGGTCTGGTCTGCTCAGTCACCGGCATTACGAAATCACCTACTGTGGACAATTGACCGAATCCTAGCCGATCTCGCCCAGAACATGCGCGCAGATAACGGAGGCGCCCCGCCGGGGCCATGGAAACTCCGTGAAGCTTTCGTGACGCTGAGGCGGCAAACCGGCTGATCTTTGCCTTTGTGCCATAAAAAAGGGCTGCCGAAGTAACCCTTTCAATGAAGTTTACGTGGCTCTGCCGCAGCCTAGCATGAGGCGCGCCTTCTTGTTGGGGACCGATGACGAAGACCGAGCGGACGGTAGCGGAAGGATCGGCCGCGGGATGGAACCGGCGTGATCAGGATGCCTCAGGCCCGGTCGTCGCCCTCGGGAAAGCTCCCGGGCGGCCGGCAAGCCCGCGCCTCGGCCCCGATCAGCCGATGGGCGTGGGAGAAATGGCGCCAATACCAGCCGCCTTCGTCGAAGGGGCGAAGATGCACACCCGTCGGCACCATTTGTCCGCGCCCGTCCCGATGGCGGGTGTCGGTGCTGTCGAGGATGAGGGGCGTTCCGGCAAGTGTGCCGATCCAGAAGCCGGCGTGGCGGATGCGGCCGCGCCGGTCCCGGAAATAGAGAAGATCGGCCGGCTGCAAAGCGGCGAGCAGCGCCCCGTAGCGGGCCCTGTGGACACGCGATACGGGCTGACAGCCGGTGCCACCCGGCCCTTCCAGGGACAGCTGGACCGCCTGCATGCCAATCGCGGTCGGCAGGCGAAGTCCCAGCGCATAATTGAAAACGAAGGCCGAGAAATTGCTGCAATCGAGCCCCGGCCCATTGACCCCGGCCGCGACCCGCAACCACGGCCAGCCCGGCGGCGGCGCCCAAGAGGGGAGATGGTGGTGCTGATAGGCGAGGCCGATATGCAGGGCGGCAACGAAAATCACCCGCTCGCGCCGGTAGGCCTCGTCCTGTCGCGGCAGGCGCGGCACCGGATAATGCCGTGCCGGCGGCCCCCAGGCGGCGCCAGGGGACCGGGCATGGGTCGCGTCCCAGGCCGCGAAGGGCTCCATCGCCTCGGACTGCGGATCGTTCCAGGGCGTCTGGTCGAAACCGGCCGCGAGATCGGATTGCGGGCAGGAGAAGGCGAGCGCATAGGGCGACTGATACGCCTCGGCCTCGGGCTTATGGACAGACGTATTCGGGGAGGACATTTGCGCTTCCGCCTCCGGACCGGTAAATCCACAGGCGATACCGGCCATGAGCGCCATCAGCGACCGTCGGCGCATATCCCCCAACTCAGCCAAAGGATGATCGGTAGAGACGATGCGGTTTGAAAAGGGACGGCAACTCACGGCGCGCGGCTTCCTCTTCGACATGGACGGAACCTTGGTCGATTCCGGCCCCGTGGTCGAGCGGGTGTGGGGCGCCTGGGCCGAAACCCAGGGCCTGGACATCAAGGGACTGATGCCGGTGGCCCATGGTCGCCGCGCGGTCGAGACCATCGCCATGTTCGGCAAGAATGTCCTCGACATCGCGGCCGAGGCGCGCAAGCTCGAAGACGCGGAGCGGCTGGATACCGAGGGTCTCTCCGAGATCGCGGGCGCCCGTGCGCTGATCGCCGCTCTGCCAACGAACGCTTGGGCCGTCGTCACCTCGGCCGACGCAGCGCTGGCACGCACCCGTCTCACCGCCTGCGGCCTGCCCATCCCGCGCGTCTTCATCACCGCCGAATCGGTCGAAAAGGGGAAGCCCGATCCGCGCTGCTACCAGCTCGGCGCCGATGGCCTCGGATTCGACCCGCGCGACTGCATCGTTTTCGAGGATGCCGATGCCGGCCTCGCCGCCGGCCGCGCGGCGGGCGCGCAAGTGCTCGCCGTCGCCTCCACCCAGTCCTCCGAAGGGCTGGACCGTAAGGGCGAGCTGTGGGTGCCCGACCTCGCCGGGCTCGAGGTTTCGGTCGTGGGCGGGCTGCTGCACCTCGCGCACCGCTGAGCGGCCAGCGTTAACCTCACCGCCTCGATTTGGACATGAGAGACGGCGCATAATCTCGGGGCATAATCGGCGCTTGAAGAACGCGCACGAAGGAGGTTCGTCGATGGTCGCAGCAGGTTCCGCCCGGACGCCGATTCGGCGCTTCCTTCTCGCCGGCGGCATCGGGCTCGCGGCGCTCGCCGCGGGGGTGACCCTGGCACCTGCGCCCGCCCATGCCTGGTGGCGCGGCGGCGTTTGGGTGGGCGGCCCGGGCTATTATGGGCCGCGCTACTATGGCCCGCGCTACTACGGGCCGCCGGTGGTGGTCGCACCACCACCCGTCTATTACGCGGCACCGCCGCCGGTCTATTACACGCCGCCCCCGGTCATTTACACGCCGCCGCCCCCCGCACCCTATTTCCCGCCCGGTCCCCCGCCGCAGAGCACAGCGGTGGCCGCGGGCGGCGCCTGCGTCACCCCTGCCCGCACCTGTGGCATGACCGTCGCCCGGGCCCCGGGGGCTTCCTGCTACTGCACGGATGCCTACGGGCAGCGCGTGTGGGGCAGCGTGCACTGACGGCCGCCGCCGGGACTTGAGCCAGGTCCGCTTCTGCGCGATGAGCGGCCCTGCCGGGCCCTCTGCGGGGCCGCAGGAGAAGGGCCGAGCGAAATGAGAGTCACCGCGCTGATCGTCTGTGCAGGGCGCGGCACCCGCATGGGGCCGGGGGCGCCCAAGCAATATCGTATGCTGGGCGCCATGGCCGTGCTGCGCCATACCGCCATCGCCTTCCTGACCCATCCCGAGATCAGCGATGTCGCCGTGGTCATCCACGCGGAGGATCGGGCCCTCTATGAGGAGGCGACGCGCGGGCTGAAACTGCGGCCGCCCGTGGTCGGCGGCGCCACGCGCGATGCCTCGGTGCGCCTCGGTCTCGAAGCCCTGTCGGGGGAGGATGCGCCTGACCGCGTGCTGATTCATGACGGCGTCCGCCCCTTCGTGACGGCCGAGACGGTTTCCGCGACGATCGCGGCTCTGGACCGGGCCGCGGCTGCCATCGCCGCGATGCCGGTTTTCGACACCATCAAGCAGGCGGCGGATGGCGTGATTACCGGCACGATCGACCGCTCCGTCCTGTGGCGCGCGCAGACACCGCAAGGATTTTTGTTCCCGGTGATCCTTGATGCCCATCGCAGAGTGGCCGCACGCTCCGACCTCCCTCCGGTAACGGATGATGCCTCGGTCGCCGAGGCGCTGGGCATCCCCGTGGCCATCGTTCTGGGGTCGGAGGACGCTTTCAAGATCACGACAGAAGCCGATCTGCGACGCGCCGAGCGGCATCTGCGCGGGGATGAGTGAGGGATTGCGTGGCGCCGCCGGATCGGGCGGTGGTATGATGCGGCGCTCGCCCTCGGCTGAAATGGCCGGGCCAGAGGAGGCTTCTCAAGATGAAGACCGACTATTTTTCGACGTTTCTCTCGACGCTTGAGCCGCAGACCACGCCAAAGCCTGCCCCGGTCGAGGTTTCGGCAACGCGGACGGGAAGTCCGGCTTCGGTCAATCTGGACCTCGTTCTCAAGTCGCTGACCGAAAACGGCGGCGAAGTCACGCTGCCTCAGCTTGCCCAAGACACGGGAAACGGCGTGAACGATCTCATCCCGGCGATCATGCAATTGCAGGAATTTGGCCTGGTGAGCTTCGACCGGACGGCGGTCCGCCTGACGCAGCAGGGCAAGGACATGCCCGCCACCTGACCCCGCGAGGGTTACCACGCGGTTTCCGTTGCACATTCCTCTTGCGAAGAAGTAATGACATGGAGGTTTATTGCTCCTCCAGGCGACGCGCGTGTTCGGTACGGCACGGTTGACTTGATGCCGCGCCGGATCAAGCGCTCACCCTTCCTCTGCCGGCATCAAGATTGGACAGCCCCCACCTGAATTACCTGATCAGTCTTCTTGTCGTGCTGGTTTCGCTGGCCCTCCTCTGGGTCGCGATGTTCTGCGGCCGACGATGGCACGGGACATCCCCACCGGATCAGCAGACCCTGCATCGCGGTCTCCTCGGGGCGGCCATCACAACCGGGATCCTGCTCATCCTGATGGGCACCGTGGTCATCTTCATTCATGTCCCGCCCCATGAGTCCCGCGACACGATCATCGGCTTCAGCTTCGTCTCGCTCTTCTCCGGGTTGGTGGGCTTCACCGAGATCGCGCAACGCTACCAGGATCGGCCGCTCCGTCTTCTCACGGTGCCGCCTGCCCTCGTCTATATCTACATCAACTTGGCGGCCGGTATCGGCGCCTATGCGTTGGTGGAGGAGTTCGACGTCTTCAAGCAGGACTCGCCCCACGCCATGGTCTATCGCGTCATGCTGGCGAGTTTCGGCGCGATCGCGTTTTTCCGCTCCTCTCTGTTCACGGCCCGTGTCGGCGATGTCGATGTAGAGGTCGGACCCGCGACCCTTCTCAAGGGCCTGCTCTCGATGACCGATACGCTTGTCAACCGCTGGCAGGCGACGGCGCGGGCCGATGTGGCGGCAAGCCTCATGCGCGAGATCAGCTTTCAGAAGGCCAAGGGCAGCCTGACCAGTCTTTGCATGACAACCGTTCAGTACATCACACCCGAACAGCAGGCGGATTGCGCCGCCGCCATTCAGAAGATCGACGTCAGCCTGACGGACGAGGTGCAGAAAAGCCTGCTTCTCGGCACCTATCTCATGCAGATCGTGGGGCCGGATGTCGTAAGCAGGGCCGTAATGGCGCTCGGGGACACGATCAAGCGCGTCCCCTGAGACAGAAGCCTAGTCCTTCGGCACCAGCGACACGCCATTGGCCTCGGCGATGAAGTCCGACAGCATCGGCACATAGTCCTCGGCTTTGCCCGCACCGACCGCACCGGCGAAGGAATTGCGCACCGCCGCACCCAGCGGATTGGCAAACTCGGAGGCCGCCGCGAAGCCCGCGAGATAGGTCATGTCCTTGAGAGCGTTGCGGATGGCGAACTGGTGGGCATTGCGGTCCCGCTCCAGCACATATTTGAAGAAGGTCTGGTAGAAGCCGCAATCCATCCGGCCGCCGCGAATGACCTGGTCGAAGACTTGCGGGCTCAGCCCGGCTTTCGCACCCAGAGCCAAGGCTTCCGAATAGAGCGTCGCATAGCCCATGGCGAGGAAGTTGTTCAGTAGCTTAATGGTGTGGCCGGTGCCCGTCGGCCCCGTTTCCACCACGCGGCCGGCAAAGCAGTCGATGATCGGCCGCACTCTCGCGACGATCTCCGGCGCGCCGCCAACCATCACGTCCAGCGTGCCGGCTTCGGCGTCTTTCGGGGTGCGACTGAGCGGCGCGTCGATCAGGGTGATCCCCCGCTCCGTCAGCCGGGAGGCAAGCGCCATGGTCTGCGCCGGATCGGAGGTCGAGCAATCGATGATGACGAGGGGCTTGCCTGCCGAGGCGAGGCCTTCCGGCCCGTCCACCACCGCTGCCACCTCCGGCGAGCCGGTGACGCAGAGGACGATCACGTCGCAGGACTCGGCCAGCGCCCGGGCGCTGGAAACCTCCGTCGCCCCTTCGGCGACCAGCGCCTCTACCGCCGTCCGGCTGCGATGGGCAAGCACGGCAAGCGGCCAGCCCTTCTTCAGAATGTTGCGCGCCATGCCACGACCCATGAGGCCGAGGCCGACAAATCCCACACGTTCCTTGGTCAAGGCTTGCTCTCTTTCAGTTCATCTTCAAGCAGATGACCCGGCGCTGGCAGCGCCGGGTCACGATCGTCGTCAGGTCATCCCGCCTTCAGATCATCTGGTCGTCAAATCACCTGTTTCGTCAGATCACCTGGGCGGTCCTCACATCTTCCGGTGCCAGCCGGTTGCCGAGCGGCAGGACGATGCGGCCATGGGTCTCGTTGATAACCTCAGCCGCCGAGACGTAGAAGGCAATAGCCGCCGTGACGAGACCGACATAGCCACCGATCATATGCGCGGCGGTGATGCCCCAGGCACCCAGGGCGAGCAGCAGGAAGGTGATCCAGAGCGCAAGGAAAATGTAGGAGACCGCGCGGGTCAGGGCCTGGCTGCCGATCCACATGTAGAAGGTGAAGACACCCCACATGAACAGGTACCAGCCGACGAAGGCCGCCGGAACATGGGGTTCGAAGAAGAGCACGAAGAGCGCGAAGGACCACCAGAAGGCGCCATAGCTGCAGAAGGCGACGAAGCCGAAGGTATTGCCGCGCGGCAGTTCCAGCAGCCCGGCCGCGAACTGGGCCGCGCCGCCGAACGTGAAGGCCAGTGCCAGCACCAACGGCACGCTCGCCGCCGAATACCATCCGGCATTGACCATGCTGAGCATCCAGGTGGTGAAGGCAAAACCAGCGAGACCGAGCGGCGCCGGATTGGCAAGCTTGTTCATGTCGTTCTCCCATCGTCCCGGAAGCCATGCGCCCGGGATCGTTTGACTTGGCGGCGGAAACACCCGGCCGCCGCCCTAAGTTACACCCTCCCCGATGGGTTATGAAAGATTCGTATCGTTTGTGGCCGCGCGCCAACAGCGGACGCTCTTCCTGCCGGGCCCAGCCGTGATAGACTCCCGTCCCGCTGACCCCTTACGGAGAGAGAAATGACAAGCCCATCCTGGCATGAAAAAGCGGCCGCTCTGGCGTTCGAGACGCGGTCCTTCATCGGTGGTGCGATGGCCGAGGTGAATGGCGGTCATTTCGAGACGATAAACCCTGCCAATGGCCAGGTTCTCGCGGCCGTCGGAGTCGCCACCGCAGCCGATGTGGACCGCACCGTCGCGGACGGCCTGAAAGCATTCAGGAGCGGCAGCTGGTCCCGCATGGACCCGCGCGACCGCATGGCGGTGATGTACCGATTCGCCGATCTGATCGAGAAAGAGGCTGAGCTCCTGGCCCTGCTCGACACGCTCGATATGGGCAAGCCGATCAACGACATGCTCACGATCGACGTTCCCGCCGCCGCCCATACCATTCGTTTTTCCGCCGAATGCATCGACAAGATCACCGGCACCACGACGGCGAGCCCGTCCAACGTGCTGCATTACACGACACGCGAACCGCTCGGCGTCGTCGCCTGCATCGTCCCCTGGAATTATCCGTTGCTGATGGCGGTGTGGAAGATTGCGCCCGCCCTCGCGGCGGGCAATTCCGTCATCCTCAAGCCGGCCGAGCAATCCCCGCTTTCGGGCGTGCATCTGGCACGACTCTTTCTCGAAGCGGGCGGGCCGCCCGGCGTGCTCAACGTCCTCAACGGTCCCGGCGAGATCACCGGCCAGGCGCTGGCGCTGCACATGGACGTCGCCAAGGTGAGCTTCACCGGCTCCACCGAGGTCGGCAAGCTCATGCTCATCTATGCCGGCCAGTCCAACATGAAGAAGGTCGCCCTCGAATGCGGCGGCAAGACACCGCAGATCGTGCTTGGCGACAATCCGAATGTCGCCGCCATCGCCAAAACCGCCGCCTGGGGCATCTACAACAACATGGGCGAGGTCTGTAACGCGGGCTCGCGCCTGCTGATCGACAAGAAGATCCATGACGAGTTCTTGTTCAGCTTCATGCGCGAAGCCGAAAGCTGGGTCCCGGCCGATCCTCTGCTGGAGAGCACCAACATGGGCCCGTTGGTGACCTTCGAGCACCAGAAGCGCGTGCTGAACTACATCGACATCGGCAAGAACAAGGACGGGGCCTCCCTCGCCTTTGGCGGCAATGTGCCGCAGGGTCTGGAGAAGGGCGCCTATGTCGCGCCGACGCTTTTCACCGGCGTGAACAACAAGATGCGCATCGCGCAGGAGGAGATTTTCGGGCCGGTTGCCGCGCTCATTCCGGTCGACGGCGTGGACAACGCGATCGAGGTCGCCAATGACACGATCTACGGGCTCGCCGCCGGCATCTGGACGACCGATCTCAATGCCGCGCACCGCATGGCGCGCGAGGTGGAGGCCGGTACCGTGTGGGTCAACTGCTTCGACGAGGGCGACATGACCCAGCCCTTCGGCGGCTACAAGCAGTCCGGCAATGCCCGCGACAAGTGCTTCGACAGCGTGGTGAGCTACAGCCAGCCGAAATCGACCTGGGTCAAGCTCGGCTGAGCTTTCCGGGGAGGCGGCGCGCTGCCTCCCCATCCTGCGCGATGACCTTTCCCCTCGCCCTTCTCCGCCATCCGCCCGTCTCCGGTGGCGCCGGCCTGTGCTACGGCAGGCTCGACCTGCCGCTGGCGGATCCTGGGGCCGATATTCCGCCGATTCTTGCGGCGCTCGCGCCCCTCCGTGGCGGCGTGATCTGGACCAGCCCGCTCACCCGCTGCCGGCAGGTCGCGGAGGCGCTTGCAGCCGAGTGGGGTGGACCAGGCCCGTTGCAGGACCCGCGCCTGATGGAGATGAATTTCGGCGCCTGGGAAGGTCTGCTCTGGGCGGATATCCCCCGCGCGGCGCTGGATGCCTGGGCGGCGGACCTCGCGGGCTTCGCGCCGCCCGGCGGTGAAAGCGGCGCGGAAATCACCGCACGCGTCGCCGCCCTCTGGGCGGATGCCTCGACCCAGGGTAAAGCCTGCGTCCTCGTCACCCATGGCGGCCCGCTGAAGATCCTCACGGCCCTGGCTGAAGGCCGGCCCGCCGATCTCGCCGCCCCGGCGCCGCCTTTAGGCTGCGTGCGGATCTACCAGAGCCTGCCGAAGGAGGCATGACCAATGGCCGACCCCTCACCCGCCCCGACGGCGATGGACGAGTTGCTGCAACTCCGGCGCAGCATCGACAATATCGACGCCGCGATGATCCACATGCTGGCGGAGCGCTTCCGCTGCACCAAGGCGGTCGGCGCGCTGAAAGCCCGACACGATCTGCCGCCGGCCGACCCGGCGCGCGAGGAGCAGCAGATCGCGCGCCTGCGCAGCCTGGCCCATGAGGCCGATCTCGACCCCGATTTCGCCGAGAAGTTCCTTGCCTTCGTCATCCGCGAGGTAATCCGGCATCATGAGGCGGCACGGCAGGGCTGAGCCGCGGCCGCGCGCCAAGCTTGACACGTCACAACCTTTTCACAAGACTGTGACATGAGCTGATCGGATTCGCGCGACATCGCGCGGCCGGGCACGCTCGCTCCCCGCGGAGGTTCGAACGCGCGATGCTGTTCAGATCCGCCTTCGTGCGATCTCGGCCGCCTGAGATCGCCCCGCGCTTCCTGCCCGCGCCGCAGCCCCTGCCGCGGATCGAGGACCTCGGCCGGGACTATGCGCCCTACCGGCCGCTTTTCGCCGCACCGCCCGAGGCGGGGCACCACCTCATCGCCGGATGGCCGGTCGAGGGCGCGCTCATCGTGACGGAGCCGCGCGGCTTCCTGCGCCCGGCCGACGCCCTCACCCTTTTTGACCTCGCCCGCTATCAGCGCGGCAATGTTCTGGAGATCGGCAGCGCCTGGGGACTTTCCGCCACCATCCTGTGCCGGGGCGTGGCTGCCCGGCGGTCCGGCGGCCGCGTTATCTCCGTTGAACTCGATCCGCTGTTTCAGGCGGCGACGTGCGCCGCCGTGAAACGCGCCGGGTTGAGCCGCTGGCACAGCCTGCGCAAAGGTGACGGTACCGCGCTGATGGAACAGGCCATCGCGCGCGGCGAGACTTATGGCGCAATCTTCATCGACCACGATCATGGCCCGACCGCCTCAGAGGCCGCGTGCCGCCTTCTGCCGGAGCTGCTGGCGCCGGACGGTCTCGCCCTCTTCCACGATTTCAACGACCGGCTGAACACCAGCGGGGCATACGGCATTCATGCGGCCGTCTCCGCGCTGCTCGCGGCGGACACCCGCTTCGCCTTTTACGGCATGCCTGGCTGCTGCGCCCTGATCGGATGGGCCCGGTGAGCGACGCCACCATCTCCGTCATCATGCCGGTCTATAACGGCCGCTCCTATCTCGAAGCCTCGGTGCGGAGTGCCGCTTTCCAGACCCTGCCGCCAGTCGAGATCCTCATCGTGGATGATGGGTCGGCGGACGGTTCAGCGGACTTTGCCGAGACCCTGGAAACGCCCTTTTCCAAGCGCGTGCTGCGGGTGGCCAATGGCGGCCAGTCCCGCGCGCGCAATATCGCGGCTGCCGAGGCGAAGGGCGAGTTCCTCGCCTTCCTCGACCATGACGACATCTGGCACCGCGATCATCTGCGCCGCCTGATGGAGCCCTTCGCGAAGGATCCCGATCTCGGCTGGTCCTACAGCGACATCGACGAGATGGACCATGACGCGCGGGTGGTTCATCAACGCCTGCTGCGCACGCTGAACCCCGAGGCCGAACACCCGAAGAAAAGCCTCTACAACCTCCTCGCCTCCGACATGTTCATCTTCCCGAGCGCGGCCGTCGTGCGTGCCGAGGCCTTCCATGCGGTCGGCGGTTTCGACGAGCGGCTGTCCGGCTACGAGGATGACGATCTTTTCCTGCGCCTCTTCCGCGCCGGCTGGGGCAATGCCTTGGTCCCGGAAAGCCTGATGCGTTACCGCCGCCATACCTCCAGCAGCGCCTTCAGCGAGCGTATGTGGCAGAGCCGGGAGATTTTCGCCACGAAACTCATGGCTGAATTCCCGAACGACCGCGATCTCTCGCGCTTCTGGGTGCGCGACCTCATCGCCCCGCGCTTCTATCGTAACGGGCTCGAGGAATATGTCCGCCATCTTGCCCGCGGACGGCACGATCTCTGCGCCCTCGCCCTCGGCGTCATCCGCCGCTATTCGGACCTCTCGGAGCCAGGGCTGCGGCGCCGCTTCCGGCAGTATTTCATCTACAAGCTGATGGAGCATCCACGGATCTTCTCTCGTCTCTACAAACTGTTGCGGCGGGATCCGCGCTTTCATGCGCGGCGGCGACGAAAGCCCGCCCAGGCTTGACCCGCTGGGGGCAGCCCTCCTAGCCTTCCGCCATGCCTGACAGCGACCCGCCTGAGATGCCGCCTCCCGCCCTGCCGCCACCGGAAGGGCAGCAATACGCGATCACCCGCGAAAACCTGGCCGATGGCTCCCTTCTCGCCCGCATCCGCGCCGAGGCGCCGGAAGCGCTGCGCTTCCAGACCGAGGCGGAGCTGGATGTCGATCTCGCCCGCACCATGGCCGCGCTGCCGGCGGACAGCGATCTCTGGCTCTTCGGCTATGGCTCACTGATCTGGAATCCGGTGATCGACTATGCCGAGCGGCGCGTCGCCACCATCCACGGCTATCACCGCAGCTACTGCCTGTGGTTGCATCTTGGCCGCGGCTCGCCCGAGCGGCCCGGCCTCATGCTGGCGCTGGACCATGGCGGGTCCTGTAGCGGCGTCGCCTTTCGCATCCCCCGGGACCAGGCGATGGGCGAGATGCGCCTCGTCTGGCGGCGCGAGATGGCCGGCCGCGCCTATAAGGCGCGCTGGGTCACCGCCCATACGCCGGAAGGCCCCGTACGCGCGCTGACCTTCGTCATCGACCGCACCTATCCGCGCTATGCCGGCAAGCTGCCGGATGCCGAGATCGCGGCACGAATCTCGACCGCGTCCGGCAGCCTCGGCAGCTGTGTGGCCTATCTTTCGGACACGATCGGCGCGCTGGCCGCCCTCGGTCTGCGGGACCGCATGCTGGACCGCATCGCCAGCCGGATCGCAGACATCGATCCTCAGCTGGCCGCTTCAGCCTCGCCGTAGGTCGTGGGGACATGCGCCGGACCTTCCGGCGCGTGCTCCAGAGCCGCAAGCGCCATGATCCGCTCCTCGGAAGCCTCGTCGAAGGCAATCTCGCCCGCAATGCGGCCGGCGCGCATGACGAGGATGCGGTCCGAAATCGTCAGCACCTCCGGCAGATCGGAGGAGATGATGAGGATCGCCAGCCCCTCGGCCGCGAGTTCGCGCATCAGCGTATAGATTTCCGCCTTGGTCCCGACATCGACGCCGCGCGTCGGCTCGTCCACAATCAGCACGCGGGGCTTGGCGGCGAGCCATTTGGCGAGCACGACCTTCTGCTGGTTGCCACCGGAGAGAAGCCCGACCAGCTGCTCGATCGAGGGTGTCTTGATGCGGAACCGGTCGACATAACCATCGACCAGCCGACCTTCGGCGGCGGGATTGACGAAGTTGAACTGGGAGAGCGTGCCAAGGCCCAGCGCGGCCATCGACAGATTGGCGCCCACGCCCATGCCGAGGACCAGGCCAAGCTGCTTGCGGTCCTCCGGCACGAGGCCGATGCCGAGCCGCATGGCGTCGGCCGGCTTGCGAATGCGAATCTGTTTGCCCTCGAGCAGGATTTCGCCTTGCTGCGGCGGCGGCGCACCGAAGATGCCGAGTGCGACCTCGGACCGTCCGGCCCCGATCAGCCCGGCCATGCCCACAATCTCGCCGGCCCGGATGTCGAAGGAGACGTCTTGAAAGCGTGTGCCGTCCGAGAGGCCGCGGACGGAGAAGACGACGGGCTTGCCCTCGTTCTGCGGGCGGATGCGGCGCACACCCGCTAAATCCCGCCCTACCATGAGGCGCACCACCTCGTCCTGGTCTGTCTCGGAGAGTGCCATGGTCTGCACATGCCGCCCGTCCCTGAGGACCGTGACATAATCGCAATTGTCGAACACCTCGCGCATGCGGTGCGAGATGTAGAGGATTGTCACGCCCTGCGCCTTGAGGTCGTGCACGACGCGGAAGAGGATGAGGCTGTCGGCCTCGGAAAGACTCGAGGTCGGCTCGTCCAGAATGAGAAGTCGCGGCTCATGGACGAGGGATTTGCAGATTTCCACCAGCTGCTGCTGGGCGATGGTGAGTTCGCCGAGCCGCCGGTCGGGGTCGATCGCGATTCCCATGCGCTCCATGGCGGCGCGCGCGCCAGCCCGCAGGCTTGCGCGGTCTACCATGACGCCCGCCATGCGCGGTTCGGAGCCGAGGAAGATGTTCTCGGCCACCGACATGTTCGGTGCGAGCATCAATTCCTGGAAGACGATGGAAATGCCCTTGGACGCGGCATCGCGCGTGCCGGAAAGGGTGAGCGACGTGCCGTCGAAGATCAACCGTCCAGTATCGGGGCGCAGCGCGCCGGCGATGACCTGCATCAGCGTCGACTTGCCGGCTCCGTTCTCGCCCATGATCGCGTGGATGGTGCCGGTATGGACGTGGAAGGTCACATCCTTCAGCGCCTGCACACCGGGAAATCCCTTGGAAATCCCCTCGACCGTCAGCAGTACGGACATCGTCTCAATCCTTCTCCCAGCCCGCGAGGCCAGTCTGCGAAGCCGGATGGCCCCCGGGGGCAGGCGCCCCCGGAGGCCTCCATCTCACTTCGCCTTGGCGAGGAAATCGCCGACATTGTCCTTGGTCACGACATCAGTGCCGGTATCGGTGATTGCCGGAACTTTGCCGCCATTGGACAGCGTGTTGAGCTGATCGATGGCGTCCACGCCCATCGCGTAGGGCCGCTGACCGACGAGCACGCTCGCATAGCCCGCCTTGAGCAGTTCAAGCTGCGGCTTCAGCGTGTCGAAGCTGACGACCACGAACTTGCCGTCCGCGATATCCGCCTTGCGGCTCTTGAGCGCACGGGCGTAGGCCGCCGGCGCGAACATCGGCCAGCCGCCGGAATAGAAGATGCCGTCGAGATGCGGATATTTGGCCAGGATGTCCTGAATGACCTGCACACCCTGGTTGGTGTCGTCGTTGCAGGTATAGGGCGAGCCCGCGACCTCATGGAAGTTCGGGCCGAGTTCCTTCTTGAAGCCGGCCATGCGCTGATTGAGGTTGGCGGCCGACAGGCCACCGGTCAGGATCGCGTAGGTGCCGCCATTGGGCAGCATCTTTGCGAAGGCCTTGCCCGCGGTCTCGCCGCCGCCTTCGTTATTGGTGCCGACGAAGGCGATGCGCTTGGAGGTGGGCGCATCCGAATCAAAGGTGATGACGGGGATTCCGGCCGCGAGCGCATCCGAAATCACGCCCTTGATGCTGTCCGGATTGTTCGGCGCAACCGCGATGCCGGCGACATGCTTGGTGATGAGATCGCGCATGATGCTGATCTGCGCGGCGTCATCGAGCTGCGCCGGGCCGGTGAATTCGCATTTGGCGCCGATCTTCTTGGCCTCTGCATCGCAGCCCGTCTCGGCATCGGCATAGAAGGGCACACCGAGCGCCTTGGGCACCACCGCGAAGGTCTTCTCCGCCGCCTCCGCGCGGGTTCCCCCCAGGCTCGCCAGACCCAGACCCATGGTCATCACAGCGGCCGTCGCAAGCAGAACTCTTTTCATCGTTTCGTTTCCTTGATTTTGGTTTTGTTGGTCTTGGTCAGACGCCGTTACGCACGCCTATCGTGTTCGCCAGAAGCCCTTGCGGAGCTGATCGATGAACACCGCCAGCACGATGACCGAGCCGACGAAAACGCCCTGCCAATAGGCATCTGTGCCGAGAAGCACGAGCCCGTTGCGAAGAACTTCGAGAATGACCGCACCCACGAAGACACCGAGGATTGTGCCCTCGCCGCCCGTCAGCGCGGTGCCGCCTATGACCGCCGCCGCGATGACGCTGAGCTCCTTGCCCAAACCCTGGTTCGAGATCGCGGAGGAGAGATAGCTCACCTCGATGATGCCGGCGAGGCCGGCGGTGACGGAGGAAATGACATAGACGCTGATCTTCAGACGGTCGACCGAAAGGCCCGTCAGCCGCGCCGCCCGCTCGTTGCCGCCGATGGCGTAGAGCTGGCGCCCATAGACTGTGCGCGTCAGCACCACGCCGGCGATGACCGAGAGGACAACGAATATGATGAAGGGATTGGGCAGGCCGAAGCTCTGGCCGCCGCCAAGGTTGAAGAAGGAGCTGTCGAAAGGCAGGAAATTGTCGATCGAATGACCGCGCGTGATGACCAGGGCGAGCGCGCGGGCGATCGACATGGTGGCAAGCGTGGGCACAAACGGCGGCATGCGCAGCTTGGTCACGCAAAGCCCGTTGAAGAGGCCGACCAGGCCGGAGATGACGAGGGCGAGGACGCAAGCCGGAATCGGGCCGAGGCCGGCGCTCATCATCGCAGCCGAGGAGACCGCGGCAAGGCCCCAAACTGAACCTACCGACAAGTCGATGCCGCCGGTGATCATGACCATGGCCTGGCCAAGCACGACGATGCCGACGAAGGAGAAGTTTCGGGCATCGTTGAGCATGTTGTTCGGCGAGGCGAAATCTGGCGCGAAGATGGTGAGGCCCACGAACATGATGACGAGAGCGGTGATGATCCCCGTCTCGCGCGAGCGCAGGATGCGGCTCAGAAACGATTTAGGTGCCGCGGCACCGGCCGGCTTATCGGCCGCGCTCATGGAGTTGCTCCGCCACGCGCGGCAGTCCGGCTCTGATCGCCCAAGCGTTCCTCCATCCGTGTACCGGCCATGCCGGACTTATCAATCCGCGGTTAGTCCCGCGTTATCCAGGTGGCCGACCAATTGCCATTGGTCGGACCACCGGATGGAGACCGTATAGCGACCTCAGCACTGGCGGCAAGCCCGCTTGGATGGTTCTATGCTCGCCAGGGAAAGAACAAATATCCGCCGGAGAGACAGATGCGCAAAACGCTGACAGACAAGACGATCATCATTACAGGGGCGAGTTCTGGGATCGGCCGCGCCGCGGCCCGGACATTGGCCGCCGAAGGCGCGCGCCTCGCGCTGGTGGCCCGCGACAGTCCCCGCCTGCACGCGCTGGCGGAAAGCCTGGGCGAGGCTGGCCGCGCCTTCCCGGCTGACCTCGCCCGGCCCGAAGAGACAGACGCCATGGTCGAAGCCGTCGAACGTGCCTTCGGCCGGGTGGATGTGCTCTTTGCCAATGCCGGCGTCTATATTCCGGGCGAGGTCGCGCAGGGTGACCCCAATGCGTGGGAGCGGATGATGGCGATCAATGTGACCAGCGTCTTCCGTGCCGCCCGGCGCGTCCTGCCCGGCATGATGGAACGTGGCGAGGGGGATATCATCGTCACCAGTTCCATCTCCGGCCATCAGGCGTTGCACTGGGAGCCGATCTACAGCGCCAGCAAGCATGCCATCCGCAGCTTCGTCCATGGCCTCCGCCGCCAGGCGCTGCCGCATGGCGTTCGCGTCGGCTCCATCTCCCCCGGCGTCGTGCTGAACGAGCTCTGGGGCATCGACGATCCGGCCGAGATCGAGCGGCGGGTGGCGGAGAAGACCGGGCTGCGGTCGGAAGACATCGCCGAGGCGCTGCTCTTCACCCTCACCCGCCCGCGCCATGTCACGATCCGGGACATGGTGATCCTGCCGGCAGGACAGGACATCTAAGGGCCCAGGGCAGGCGGGCCTTGCCGCTGAACACCGTTCCTGGCACGTACAGACAGGCGTGGCACCACAAAGGACGCGAGGGTGAGGAGACATCCGCAGAAACCAGGGGCCCGTGCCGTGATGCGTTCGGCGTCGCGCCTCCTGGCCGTTCTGCTGACGATCTGGTCGCTCGCCACCATTCTGCCGGACCTCTCCCGGATCGTCACGCCCCTCGGCTCCTACGGCCTGTCCGTCGACAATGACGGCACCATCATTGGCGTGCAGGACCCCTTCATCCGCGCTGCGGCCTCGCCCGCCGGCCAGGCGGGGCTTGCCCCCGGCATGCAGCTCGATCTCACTGCCATGCGCTGCACCCGGCCAGGGAGCGAGGGCTGCCGCGCGATCCTTGCCGTGCTCGGGGATTTCGGCGGCGTCGAATACACCGCGAGCACCCGTCCGATCACCCTGACGCTGAGGCCCGGGGACGGCTTGCCGGCCCGGCAGGCGGTGCTGCACCCGGCCCCGGCGCCGCTGCCCTTCGCAGCAAAGCTCGTGCTGCTGCTGGACACGGTTGTGGGCGCCGCCTTCGTTTTTGTCGCGTTCCGCCTGGTCTGGGACCGGCCGGGCGGCATGACCTGGGGCTTCTTCCTCTATGCCATCTGGTTCAATCCGGGCCAGAACTACACCTATTACGCCCTGCTGCAGCTGTGGCCGCCCGGGGTGCTGGTGGCGCAGACGCTCGATTCACTCGCCCAGGGCGCGGCCTACGCCGGGCTCGTCGCCTTCGCCCTTTGCTTTCCCGAGGAGGCGCCGGGGCCGGGGGGTGTCTGGATCGGCCGGCTGCTCCCGGTCCTGGCCCTCGCCATGGTCGCACTCGCCTTCGCGGCTTCGGCCAATCTCTTCGGGTTCGAGACCCGCATTCCGGCGCAAATCCAGTTCTTCACCATCATCCCGCTCGACATTCTGGCGATCGCCCTGCTGGCGGCGCGCCGCCGCCACCTGGCGCCCCAGGACGAGGCGCGAATGCGCTGGGTGCTTGCCGGCTACCTGATCGGCCTGCCCGCTTTCCTCGCAGCCGAACTCTGCCAATCGACCAACCTGCCGGAACGGCTGCTCGGCTTCACCCCCTCTCTCGCTGAAATCGGCCTGCTTTGCCTGCTGCAGGGCGTAATCGCCTATTTTGTCGGAACGGCCGTGCGGCGCCGCCGCGTCGTCGCCGTCTCCATTCCGCTCCGTCGCGGCGCCATTCTCGCCTGCCTCAGCTTCGTGCTCGGCGTG
Source organism: Acidisoma sp. (assembly GCF_035492295.1). GTDB lineage: Bacteria > Pseudomonadota > Alphaproteobacteria > Acetobacterales > Acetobacteraceae > Acidisoma. The sequence goes on from NZ_DATJJK010000196.1 coordinate 27,771, forward strand.
CCCATCGTCTATTTGCATGACACGGTGAGCAGCATTGGCGACCACATGCACGAAACCCTGCACTTGCCCGCCTGGCTCTGGCTTGCCGTGGTCAGCCCCATCGCACTGATCGTGCTCACGCATCTGCACCACCATTCCGTGACCGTTCTGGAGCGCGCCTTCAACCGCCGCTACCATAAGGCCCATGCGCAGCTGACCGAGGCGGGCCAAAGCATGCTGACGGTCCGCGGCTTCGACGAAGTGGACCGGCTGGTGACGGAACACCCCACAGCCAGCCTGCGCCTGGTCTCCGCTGCGATCTTCCGCCAGCAGGACGGCCAGTTCCGCCGCAGCGGCGCAGCCCCCGGCTGGCCGGAGCAGGGCCCGAGCACACTCGACCCCTCGACTGACGGGGCGGTACTTCGTTGCCTCGAAACCGGCGAACCCGTGGCCCTGCCGCGCGGCGGGTGGCACCGGCCCGGCCTGCCGTCGGACGATTTCGCCCCCTGCCTTGCGGTGCCGATCCGCGGCGGCGTCGCGGAAAGCCTGGGCGTCGCCCTGTTCGGCCCCCATGTCACGGGCAGTGACATCAATCGGGACGAGCGTCGGCTGCTTGCCGAATTCGCGGACCGCGCGGCGCTCGGCTACGATCGGGTCGAGGTCGAGATCCTGCGCCGCGCGCTGGACTCGCTGCGGCGGGAGCTGCGCGACCGGCCGGAGAGCGAGCGGATTTCAGGTTGAATCAATCTGAAAGCTTACGCTCGCTCTCGGTCCGACCCAAAGCTATCGGGCTCTGGCAAACACCATTTGACAGCTCTTCCAAGGCTTCCTAACCTCCGGCGAGACAAAAGTCCGACTATTGCTGCATCCGCGATATGCCCAGCCGAAAGGGCATATTGGCCAAGATATAAGAAAAAGGGCGTGGGGGATGGACAGTCAGGCCGCGGCCGAGCGGAGCTACCAGCATATCGTGCGCGCCGAGGGCATCAGCCTCTCCTATGGCAAGATCCGCGCGCTGTCCGGCATCGATCTCGCCATCGGGCGCAACGAGATCGTCGGGCTGATCGGCGACAACGGGGCCGGCAAATCCACGCTGATCAAAGTTCTGACCGGAGTGGTGCGACCGACCGCTGGCAACCTCTACATCCGCGACGAAAAGGTTGACTGGACACGCTATTCGGTGCGGGAGGCACACCGCCTGCGCTTCGAGACCGTCTATCAGGAAAAATCCCTCGGCGAGAAACAGCCGCTGTGGCGCAACATCTTCGTCGGCCGCCAGATCACCAACCGCTTCGGTTTCATCAAGGTCGCGGAACAGCGCCGCATCGCCAACGACATCCTGAAGAACCAGCTTGGCTTCCGCGGCGTCGGCATCGACGCCGATTCGACCATCTCGAAACTCTCGGGCGGCGAGCGGCAAGGCATCGCCATCGGGCGCGCCATGCATTTCGACAGCGACCTCATTATCCTGGACGAGCCGACCGTGGCACTCGCCATCAGCGAGGTTCGCAAGGTGCTGGACTTCGTCCGCTCCATCAAGACCTCCGGCCGCGCCTGCATTTATATCGAACACAACCTTGCCCATGTTCACGAACTGGCGGACCGGCTCATCGTACTCGACCGTGGACGCATCGTCGCCGACATCAAATCCGGTGAGATGACGCTGGAAGAACTCACGAAATTCCTGATCGATCTTCAGCACGGCGGCCGCAATGTAGGGGTGGGCTGATGAGCACGCATCTATCCACAAACGGCACGGGGCGCGCACGCGGGCTTGGCCTGCACCGGCTAGGTCACGTCGAAGGCCTGCCGATCATCCTCGTCTGCATCCTGCTCGTGCTGTTCTTCGTGATCTTCGCGCCGCGCGTTTTCCTCCATTGGCCGATCTACTTTTCCTTTCTGACCACCGTGCCGCCGATGATGGTGCTGGCGACCGGCCTTACCCTGGTGGTCGCGGCCGGGGAGATCGACCTGTCCTTCCCGTCGACGCTCGCTTTCTCAGGATTCCTGTTCTCCATCTGCACGACCTCGCTCGGCAGCCCCTGGCTCGGCGTGCTCGCGGCCTTGGCCGGCGGCGCATTGGTGGGCGTGGTCAACGGCCTGCTGGTGGCACTCGTCGGCGTGCCGTCGATCATCGTCACCATCGGCACGCAGTTCTTCTGGGCGGGCACGGCCTCCATCCTTTCGGGCGGCCAGTCGGACGCGCTGCAGCAGCTCGACGGCACGGCGGTCTACGAAATCTTCGCGGGCGATCTCTTCGGCTTTCTGCCGATGCAGTTCCTTTGGGCCGCGGCCATCGCCGTCGTCACCTGGTTCATCCTCAATCGCCACCGCTTCGGCGAGCATGTGCTGTTCATCGGCGACAACCGGCAGGTCGCCCGTGTCGCCGGCATCAATGTCGTGCGTGAGACGATCAAGCTGTTCACCATCATGGGGTTGCTCGGCGGTTTCGCGGCACTGCTGCTGACGCTCGAAAACCTCAACTATTTTTCGACGCAGGGGCAAGGCTATCTTCTGCCCGCGCTCGCCGGCGTGTTCATCGGCGGCACATCGGTCTTCGGTGGCACGGCGACGATCGTCGGCACCTTCTTCGGGACCTTTATCATCGGCATGCTGGAGGCGGGGATCGTCGCCACCGGCATCGCCGGCTTCTGGGTGCAGGCGATCGAGGGCGTCATCTTCGTCGCCGCGGTGACGCTGCATCTCATTGTCGAGAGTCCGAGCAAGCTCAAGACGCTCGGCAGTTTCGTGGGCCTGCATCGCGGATAGCGCAAGGCCGGCTCTCTTCCCAAGAAAACCAAAAAACGAGGGAGACAGACATGACGGGAGTGAAAACGGGCCTGCTCGCGGGCATCGCCATGTTGGCGTTGACGGCAGGCGCCCATGCGACACAGCCGACGAGCCAGGGCCCGCTCGGCGACGGCATGACGATGTATATGCAGATGGGCGGCAATCCGGGCGACGGCGCGACACTCGCGCGGCAGACCGGTGCGGCGGACGCGGCGCATGCCTTCGGCATCAAGGTAGTCGAGCAGTTCTCGGCCTGGAGCCCGGAGACGATGCTCACGCAATTCCGCCAGGCGATGGCGGCGCGGCCAACCTGCATCGGCATCACCGGCCATCCGGGTGACGCCGCCTTCGACCCGCTGATCACGAAGGCCGAGAAGCAGGGCATCCTCGTCACCGTCGGCAATACGCCGCTGCCGGACGCCGAGAAGATGTATGGCGACAAGGGCACCGGCTATGCCGGCGTTGATCTCTATGTCGGCGGGCAGATCACGGCCCAGGCGATGCTGGCGGCCGGGCTTAAATCCGGGGACACCGCGCTGGAATACGGTGTCTTCAATGAGACGACGCGCAGCGAGTCCGACCGCGGCCTCGCCGATACGCTGGAGAAGGCGGGCGTGAAGGTGACGAAGCTCAACATCTCTCCGCAGGTCGATGGCGATTCCTCGCTCGCGGTGCCAATCCTCGTCGCCTTCCTCGAATCACATCCCGGCCTCAAGGCTATCGGCACGCAGCATGGCGGGGTGACGAGCTTCATTCCCCAGGCGCTGAAGCAGGTCGGAAAGAAACCCGGTGACGTCATCGTCGGCGGCATTGATCTGGCACCCGCCACGATCGCCGGCCTGCAGTCGAAATACATCACGGCGACGCTGGACCAGCAGCTTTACCTGCAGGGCTTCCTGCCCGTGATGCAATGCGTGCTTTCGGCGAAGTACAAATTCGCCGGGCTGAACATCAATACCGGCGCCGGGGTGGAAACACCGGCGACGATCGACGCCCTGATCCCGCTGATCAAGCGCGGTATCCGCTAGTCTGAACTTTTAAGGGCCTGTGGCGAGCAGGAGCAGCATCACGCATTCCGTGAGCTGCTCCACAGCCCCCAGCGTATCGCCGGTGTAGCCGCCCAGCGACGTCCGGCCGAAGCGCGCCATCAGCAGGGCGAGCAGAATCGCGACGGCGGCGGCCAGTGCTGCCGCATGCAGGCCGGCGAGCAGCAGGCCGACCACGGCGGCGATCCCCCAGCCGGCATAGACGCGCGGTCTCGGGAGATCGCCAAGGCTCGCCGCCAGCCCCCCGGGCCGCGCGGGACCGGAGAGCAGCAGCACGCCCGGCATCGCGCTTCGTCCGGCCATCGCGGCCAGGATCAAGGCTGGCACCACGAGATGAGGATCGGCCATCTGCGCGAGCGCGCCGGCGCGCAGACCGACCGAGCCGATCATGGCCAGCGTGCCGAAACTGCCGATCCGGCTGTCCTTCATGATGGCGAGACGACGCTCCGGCGTGGCCCCGCCCATGCCGTCCGCCGTGTCGGCCAAACCGTCCTCGTGCAAGCCACCGGTGGCGGCAATCATGGCGAAGACCGCCAATAGGCCCGCAAGCCAGGGTGAGAGCCCGGCGCGCCACGCGAGCAGATAGACGAGGCCGGCGATGAGCCCGACCACCGCACCCACCAGCGGCCAGGCCCAAACCCCCTGCCCCATCGCCGAACCTGGCACGCCCTTGGGCATCGGCAAGCGCGTCAGCAGCCCAAAGGCTGAGACGAGATCGGCCTTCACGCCCATCGGCCGGTCAGGTCCGGTCGTCCACCTGCGCTTCCGCAAAGGTCGCCATGCCGCTGTGACAAGCGACCGCCGCACGCAGGATGGAAACGGCGAGTGCCGCGCCCGAGGCCTCTCCCAGCCGCATGTCGAGCGCGAGGAGTGCGGGGCGATGGAGTTCGGCGACCAGGCGGCGGTGCCCTGCCTCGGCCGAGACATGGCCGATCATGGTGTGGTCGAGCCCGTCCGCCAGCAGCTTGATCAGCGGCGCGGCGGCGGCGGAACAGACGAAGCCGTCCAGCAGCACGGGGATGCTATGCCGCCGCGCTGCCAGAACCGCGCCGAGAATTGCCGCAGTTTCCCTTCCGCCGAGGCGGCGCGCGATCTCCCAGGGCTCGTACCGCGCCTCGGCATGGAAGGCCACGGCGCGCTGTACGACATCGGCCTTGTGGGCGACGCCCGCCGCATCGAGCCCGGTGCCACGACCGGCCCAGTCGGCAGCGCTGCCACCGAAGAGCGCGAGGCAAAGGGCGGCGGCGGCGGTTGTATTGCCGATGCCCATTTCGCCCAGGCACAGCAGATCGGTGCCCGGCACAACGGCCTCATAGCCCACCCGCAGCGCCGCCCGGAATTCGAGCGGTGTCATGGCCGGCGCTTGGGTGAAATCCGCGGTCGGCCGTTCCAGTTGCAGCGGCACGACCGAAAAGGAGGCGCCGACCGCCCGGGCGATCTGGTTCACCGCCGCGCCGTTGGCCTGGAAATTGGCCACCATCTGCTCGGTCACCGACGCCGGATAGGGCGAGACGCCCTGCGCGGTGACGCCGTGATTGCCGGCGAAAACGAGGACGTCCACCTGATCGAGCCGTGGCATGTCGCGCCGTTGCCAGCGGGCAAGCCATTCCACGCCTTCTTCCAAAAGGCCCAGGCTGCCGGGCGGTTTGGTGAGTTGCGCCTGCCGCCGCATGACAGCGTCTGCCGCCTCGAAATCCGGGCCCGGGAGCTTCCGCAGCAAGTCCTCAAGAAAATCTGCCTGGCCCATCATCATCCAGTTCACTCCTCTTGCGCGATGAGATGGAAGAAGCTGCCTGAAACCCTTCCAAGGCGGCTGCCGGCGGAGCCGAGCGCCAGCCCCATCGCATCCTCTAGCTGAACGAAAGCCGCGTCCGATCCGGGATCGGAGACGGTCGCATAGTGGAATTCATGACCGCGCAACCGAGAACCGGCCGGGCCGAGAGCACCGTCGGCGAGCAGGGTCGCGCGGCGGTAGCCAAGATGCATCTTTCGCGCGGCGAAACTCGTCGCGTGGGTCAGCAGTCTCACCATTTCGTGAGTTTGTCCAGACGCATCCGTCAGCGTGGCGCCGAGCACCATGTAGCCACCGCATTCGCCATGGACCGGGCGGGTGTCCGCAAATGCGCGAAGCCCGGCCTTGAAACGCCGCGCGGCGGCAAGCGCGGACCCATGCAGTTCGGGGTAGCCGCCCGGCAGCCAGCAGGCATCGGCCTTCTCCTCCGGGGCCTGATCAGCCAAGGGTGAAAAGAACGAAATTTCGGCGCCGGCCCGGCGCCAGCCCGCCAGCAGGTGCGGGTAGACGAAGGTGAAGGCGGCGTCCCGCGCCACCGCGATGCGCTGGCCAGGCGGACGAATGGCGGGCTGCTTCCCCGGCTCGGCGGTAATCGGTTTTGCTGCCGCGAGGATGGCATCCAGATCGAAGCGCGCTTCGGCGAGATCGGCGAGGGCCGCGATACGCACGGCAAGATCATCCGTCTCCTCCGCCTGAACGAGGCCGAGATGCCGCTCCGGCAGAGTGATCGCCTGGGCGCGAAGCAGGCTGCCCAGGACCGGCAGGCCGATGGCTTCCATGGCCGGACGGATGCCGGCCTCGTGCTTCGCGCTGCCAAGGCGGTTGAGGATGGCGCCTGCGATAGTGACCCCGGGCTCGAACCCGATGAAGCCCCGGGCACCGGCCGCCGCTGTCTGGCTTTGACCCGATACATCCAGCACCAGCACGACCGGCAAGCCGAAACGCGCCGCGAGATCCGCCGCCCGCCCCGCGCGCCCGGCAGGGCCGGCGCCGTCGAAAAGACCCATCGAGGCCTCGATGAGCAGGATTTCCGCCCCGTCAGCGGCTTCGGCGAGCTGGCCGTCGAGCTGATCGGGACCCATCGCCCAACTGTCGAGATTGAGCGTTGGCCGGCCGGTTGCGGCAGCATGAAAGGCGGGGTCGATATAGTCCGGGCCGGATTTGGCGACCGCCACCGCGTGGCCCCGGCGGCGGAGGGCCGCCGCGAGACCCAGCGTGACCGTGGTTTTGCCGGAGCCCGAGCGCGGCGCCGCCAGAATAAGGCCGGTTGGCCTCATCAGCAGAGTTCCGGCACGACCGCGGCGACGAGATCGGAAATCCTCTGACGCATGGCAACGATCCGGCCAATGACGATGAGCGCCGGCGCCTCTTCCTCCGCACCCGCCGCCGTCTCGGCGATATGGGCAAGGTCCGTCACCGTCACCTCTTGCCGCGCGGTCGTCGCGCCCAGGATGAGGGCAGCCGGCATCGCCGCGTCCATGCCGCCCGCCATCAGGCGACGGGCGATGGTGCTGATGCGCTTGGATCCCATGTAAAGGACAATGGGCTGGCCGAGGGCGGCCATCGCCTCCCAGTTCAGCGTCGCATGCTGGCTTTCGGCGCCATGGCCGGTGGCGAAGATGATTGCCTGGTTGATGCCGCGCATGGTCGCCGGGATGAGCGCGGCGGCGAGTCCCGCTACCCCCGCCGTCAGTCCCGGAATCACCCGGAACGGAATGCCGGCCTCGGCGAGGGCGAGGATCTCTTCGCCGCCACGGCCAAACACAAAGGGATCACCGCCCTTGAGGCGCAGCACCCGCCGCCCTGCCCGCGCCTGGGCGACGAGTTCAGCCGAGATGCCAGCCTGTTCGGAGGACGGCTTGCCGCAGCGCTTGCCGGCGTGGATGAGTTCGGCCCCGGGCCGGATAAGGGAGAAGATTTCGGTTCCCACCAGCGCGTCATGCAGGACCACCTCCGCCTGGCCCATGGCGCTGACAGCATCGAGCGTCAAATGCCCGACATCGCCAGGGCCGGCACCCGCGAGCCAGACATGACCCGGGTCCAGCCGCGGGCGGCGCGCCATCAGGCGCGAAAGCCCCGCTTCCTGATCCGTTTGAATCGTCATCGCCAATCCCCACCGTGACTTGCGTCCGGCGCCTCTCTAAATTCCCGGGCGTGGATACGCCCTCTCTCCGTCGCGGCTGGACAACCGGCGCCTGCGCCACTGCCGCCACGCGCGCGGCGGCGGAAGCGCTGATCACCGGGCATTTTCCGGACCCCGTGCGGATCCGCCTGCCGGGCGGCAGCGAGGTCGGCTTTGCCCTTGCCGAAACGAGGCTCCTTCCAAACGCCGCCGAGGCCGGCGTCGTCAAGGATGCCGGAGACGACCCAGATGTGACTCATGGGGCGATGATCCGGGCAAGCGTGTCCCGAGGCCCCACGGGAAGCGGTATTTCCTTCGCGGCTGGCGAAGGCGTGGGCATGGTGACGCTGCCCGGCCTGCCCATTCCGCCAGGGCAACCCGCGATTAACCCGGTGCCGCGCCGCATGATGGCGGAAGCACTGGCCGAGGTTTCCGCGCGCTTCGGCACCGGGCCGGACTGGGCGGTGGAGATCTCCATCCCGGGCGGCGCGGCGCTCGCCGAAAAGACGCTCAACGGCCGCCTCGGCATTGTTGGCGGGCTCTCTGTCCTTGGCACGACGGGGATCGTCATCCCCTTCTCCTGCTCGGCCTGGATCGACAGCATTCATCGCGGCGTGGATGTGGCGCGTGCCCTGAGCCTGCCGCACATCGCCGCCGCGACCGGCCGCACCTCGGAAGAGGCGGTGCAAAAACTTTATGGCCTGCCCGATGCGGCGTTGCTCGACATGGGCGATTTCGTCGGCGGCACGCTGAAATATATCCGCCGCCACCCCGTGCCGCGCCTCACTATCGCGGGCGGCCCAGCCAAGATCACCAAGCTCGCTCAAGGCAGGCTCGACCTGCATTCCAAGCGCGGCAGCGTGGACACCGCCGCCCTCGCCGAGTTCGCGCGGGAGATCGGCGCCGATGCGACACTCACCGCGGCCATCGCGGGCGCCAATACCACGCTTCATGCCTTCGAACTGGCGGCCGGCCTGCCCTTGGCCCAGGCCATCGCGGCGCGTGCCCATGCCACGGCTCAGGCAGTGCTCGACGAGGCGCCGGTGGCGCTCGAAATCCTGATCATCGACCGCGCGGGTGGGCTGATCGCCCGTCATCCGCCGCTCTCCTGATTACGGAAGCGGCGCACGTAGTCGAGATCATAGAGCGCGCTGTCCCGAAAGCCGTCGGGCGCGAGGGCGGGCCCCACCAGGATCAGCGCCGTGCGTTCCACCGGATCGGCCGCGTGAATCGCCTCGATGGTGCCGAGCGTGCCGCGCATCACCCGCTCTTCCGGCCAGCTTGCCCGCGCGACGATGGCCGCCGGGCAGTCCGCGCCGTAATGGGGTGTCAGCACCGCCACGATCTCGTCCAAGCGATGGATCGCCAAATGGATGGCGAGGGTCGCGCCGGTGGCCGCGAAGGAAGCAAGCTTCTCGCCCGGCGGCATAGGGCTCGCGCGCCCGTCCATCCGGGTGAGGATGAGGCTTTGCGCCAGGCCGGGCACCGTCAGCTCCCGGCCAAGCGCTGAGGCGGCGGCGGCAAAGGCTGGCACCCCGGGCACCATCACCCAGGGAATTCCACAGGCATCCAGCCGCCGCGTCTGCTCCGCGACGGCGCTATAGATGGAGAGATCCCCGGAATGAAGCCGCGCCACATCCTGGCCCTGCGTCTGGGCCGAGACATATTCCGCCGTGATCTGGTCAAGGTTGAGCGGCGCGGTATCGATGAGACGCGCGCCCGCCGGGCAATGCGCCAGCATCTCTGCCGGCACGATGGAGCCGGCATAGAGACAGACCGGACAGCGGGCGAGGAGATCCCGGCCGCGCAGCGTGAGGAGGTCAGGCGCCCCCGGCCCGGCACCGATGAAATAGACGGTCAATGCACCAGCCCCAGGGCCAGCGCGCAGGTGACGCCATCGGCCGCGATGCGGGCGAGGACAAGCCGGCCGCCTGGCCCTGCGCCCGCGAGCGCCGCCGCTTCGGCGACGGAGGCGAGGCCGACTTCCCGTTGGGCCCGGGCAGAACGCGTCAGACAGCGCCCCTGCTCGCCCCTCAG